>CAADGM010000053.1 GCA_900696535.1 uncultured Planctomycetota bacterium | reverse complement strand
GAAGGTCAGGCACCGCCTGGCGTCTCAGCGCACATTGAAGTACCGCGCCTCGGGGTGGTACGTGATGATCGCGCTTGTGCTCTGCTCCGGCTCGAGCTGGTACTCCTCGCTGAGCTGGATGCCGATCCGCCCGGCCTCCAGCACCCGCGTGAGTGTCGCCTGGTCCTCAAGGCTCGGGCAGGCGGGGTAGCCGAAGCTGTAGCGGCTGCCCTGGTAGCCCTGCTGGAAGAGCTTGTGGATGTCGCGAGCGTCCTGGCCCGCGGCGCCCAGCTCCACGCGGATCTGCTTGTGGATGTACTCGGCCAGCGCCTCGGCCAGCTCCACGCCCAGTCCGTGCAGGAACAGGTAGTCGCGATAGCGGTTCGCCTCGAACCACTGCCGCGCGACCTCACTCACCCGCGCGCCCGCGGTCACGATCGACATCGCGATCACGTCCACCGTCCCCGCCTCCAGCGGTCGCCAGAAGTCGGACAGGCACCAGTAGGGCGCCTTCCGCTGCCGAGGGAACGTGAAACGGGCGATCTCGTGGCCGTGCAGCTCGGGGCGATCCAGGGCCCGTGGCGGCGGGGCGAAGATGATCAGGTCGTCTCCGTCGCTGTTGCAGGGCCAGTAACCGTAGATCGCCTTCGGCTGGAGGATCTCCTCCTTCTCGCAGCGCGCGACGAGGTCGCGGTAGAGCGGGCGGATCTCGCTGCTGACATACCGGTTCCACTCTTCCGGGCTGCGACGCTTCTTCCGGAAGCCCCACTGCACCTGGAAGAGCATCGTCTCGTTGATGTACGCAAGCGCCGCCTTCAGGGGGATGTGCTCCACCACCCGCGGTCCCCAGAACGGCGGGCGGGGCACCGGGAGCGTATGGCCGATGTCGGAGCGGGGCGGCGGGGCCGCGCGCAGCCGCTCTCGGTCCGCGGTCGCTGACGGGATCACTCGGTCTTCCGGAGGCTGCTCGTCGCCCACGGCGGCGAGTTCGACATCCTCCTCAACCACGGCCTCGCGGAGCGCGACCTCGCGGGCGGCCTTCTCGTAGCGGTCACCCTCATCCTCTACGACCGCAACGCCGAAACGCTGCTCGGCAAGTTCGCGGATGCGCTCGGGCGTCGGCGGCTCGACAGGCGGGCCGGCTTCCTCGGGGGCGGGCACAGTGACGGCCGCACTCGGTTCGCCCGCCTCGCCCCGCAGGATCTGTGCCATCAGGTGCAGCCCCTCGAAGGCGTCCTTGGCGTAGTGCAGCGGCCCGCCGTAGACCAGTCGCAGGTCCTGCTCCACGTACTTGCGCGTCAGCGCGGCGCCGCCCAGGATGACCGGCGGGTTGAGGCCCAGCTCGCGCAGCACCTCGAGGTCCTCGCGCATGACGATGGTGCTCTTGACCAGCAGCCCCGACAGCCCGATCGCGTCCGC
Source organism: uncultured Planctomycetota bacterium (assembly GCA_900696535.1). Classification (GTDB taxonomy): domain Bacteria; phylum Planctomycetota; class Phycisphaerae; order UBA1845; family Fen-1342; genus CAADGM01. The sequence goes on along the minus strand of CAADGM010000053.1, from coordinate 8,264 downwards.
CTGGTGTTCCTTGTAGGCCGCGATGACGTTGTTGATCGGCTGCTTGATCCCGAGGTTGTAGACCGTGTAGCCGTTGTTGGTCAGCAGGATGTCGACCAGGTTCTTGCCGATGTCGTGCACGTCGCCGCGGACGGTGGCCAGGACGAGCTTGCCCCGCGACTGGCCCTCGACTTTCTCCATGTGCGGCTGAAGACAGGCCACGGCGGCTTTCATGCACTCGGCGCTGCGCAGGACGAAGGGGAGCTGCATCTGGCCGCTGGCGAACAGGTCGCCGACCACCTTCATGCCGTCGAGCAGGAACTCGTTGATGATGTAGAGCGGGTTGTACTTGCCCAGGGCCTCGGCCAGGTCGGTGTCCAGCCCGACCTTGGCCCCGTCGATGATGCGCTGCTTGAGACGCTCCTCGAGCGGCAGGTCCGCGATCTTGCGGGCCTCGCCGATGGTCTCGCCCTTGCCAAACAAGGCAATATAGCGCTCCAAGGGGTCGCCGGCCTCGCGCCGGTCATAGATCAGGTCCAGCGCCGCCTGCCAGCGCTCGTCGCTGATCTGCGTGCGGGGGACGATCTTGCCGGCGTGGACGATGGCTGCCGTCAGTCCGCGCTGGCAGGCCTCGTGCAGGAACGCCGAGTTCAGCACGACTCGGGCGGCCGGCTCGAGCCCGAAGCTCACGTTGCTCACGCCCAGAATCGACTGGCACCGCGGGAACTTCTTCATCACGCGCTCGATGCCGTCGAGTGTTTCGAGGGCCAGCCGGCGGTCTTCCGCGTTGCCGGTGGTGATCGGGAACGTAAGGCAGTCGAAGAAGATGTCCTCCTCGCGGATGCCGTACTTGCGTGTCAGCAGGTCATGCAGGCGGCTGGCGATCTCGAGCTTGCGCTCGGCAGTCTTGGCCATCGCCTCGCGCGGGTCTTCGTCGATGGTGAGCGCGACGACCGCGGCGCCGTACTGCCGAAGCAGCCGGCAGATCTTCTCCATCTTGTGCTCGCCATCCTCAAGATTGACCGAGTTGACGATGCACTTCCCGCCGGCCAGCTTCAGGCCGGCCTCGATGACCGGGACCTCCGTGCTGTCGAGCATGAGCGGAATGTTGACGTCGCTGCCGAAGCGGTTGACGACCGTCTGCATGTCGGGCACGCCGTCGCGGCCGACGTAGTCGACGCACACGTCCAGCACGTGGGCGCCCTCGCGGATCTGCTCCTCGGCCATCGCGAGCATGCCCTCGACGTCGCCCTCGGCCAGCAGCCGCTTGAAGGCCCGGGAGCCGTTCGTGTTGCAGCGCTCGCCGACGATCAGGAAGCTGTTCTCCTGGCGCATCGGTACGGCGCTGTACAGGCTGCTGACCTGCGCCTCGCTGGCCGGCCGCCGCTCCCGTGGACGCACGCCTCGCACCGCGTCGACCACCGCCTTGAGGTGCGCCGGCGTCGTCCCGCAGCAGCCGCCCACGATATTCACCCCGTCCACCGCGACGAACTCGCGCAGCCAGCGGGCCAGCTCCTCCGGCGTGAGCGGGAAGTGCGGCTTGCCGTCGACCACCTGCGGCAGGCCCGCATTGGGCAGCACCGAGAGCCGCCGCGCGCAGTTCTGTGCCAGGTAGCGGACGTGGGCGCTCATCTCCTGCGGCCCTGTGGCGCAGTTGAGCCCGATGACGTCAACCTCGGGGTACGCCTCGATCGCGACGACGGCCGCGGCCATGTCGGTGCCCATCAGCATGGTGCCGGTGGTCTCCATGGTGACCTGGCACATCAGCGGCACGCGACGGCCCACGGCTTGCATCGCGCGGCGCGCGGCCTCGATCGCGGTTTTGGTCTGGAGAATGTCCTGGCAGGTCTCGATCAGCAGGACGTCGCCCCCGCCCTCCAGCAGGCCGCGGCACTGGGCCAGGTAGCTGTCGAGCAGGGTGTCATAGTCGACCTGCCGAAGCGAGATGAGCTTCGTGCCCGGCCCGATTGATCCAGCCACGAAGCGCGGCCGCGCGGGCGTCTCGACGGCGCGGCAGGCGGCGCGGGCGATCCGGGCTGCCTGGACGTTGAGCTCGTGCGTTAGTTCAGCCAGCCCGAACTCGGCCAGGACGATCTTGTTGGCGCCGAACGTGTTCGTCTCGACGACGTCACAGCCGACCTCCAGGAAATTCCGGTGGATGCGCTCGATCAGGTCGGGGCGCGTCTCGATGAGCACCTCGGAGCAGTTCTCGAGGCCGCGGTAATCACTCAGCGGCAGTTCCGCCGCGTGGAGGCTCGTGCCCATGGCGCCGTCGAAGACGACCACGCGCTCGGCAACCAGGTCGAGAAACCGGCCATTGCTCGGCTTGTCCGACATGCGAGAACCTCGTCTGCTGCTCTAGCGCCCGGCTCTTCGCCGGCCCACGCACGCGGGATGGGTTGCCGCCCCGTCGTCCGCCCGCGCTGACGGGGGGCGGGGCGCTGGCCGCTGCCCTTGCGGCCGCCAGTGGGCGGTGTAGTATAGGCTGTTTGTCTAGCGATGCAGCCCTTCCCCCAACGACGAGGTGGAGTCACGTGCTCATGGTCGCGGACGCGGTTGACCTGTCGACGTTCTTTGAGCAAACCGACTTTGACCTGGCCAGCTTCCGACGCTTCGCCGACCGGGCGCACGAGAGCTTCGCGGCACGCGAGCGCTTCGAGGAGATGCTCCGCGAGCACGCGGAGATCGGCGGCAAGACCCCGGTCGATGCCCTTCGGCAGGGGGTCGGCTTGCTGATCCTCGGACGGTACGGGCCGGCCCTGGAGGCGTTCGACCGAGCTCCGGACACGGCGTCCCGGCACTACTTCGCTGCCCAAGCCGCGCTGGCGCTTGGGCGCTACGCCCAGGCGGTTGAGGAGTTTGGTGCCGCGGCGAAGGCCGGCTGGGACCGGATCGAGACCGACCTCCAGATCGCCGCCGTTCACGCCCGCGTGGCCGACGGCGCGGTCCCGCGGGCGAATGCGGGTGACGCCGAGGCACAGAAGCGCCTCCGCGACGCGCTGGCCGCGGCCAACAAGATCCTGTCGGACCGGTCCGCCCAGGGGGAGGGCCTGGCCCAGTGGCACTATGTGCGCGGCCTGCTGGCTGAACTGGAGGGCGACCCCGCGGCGGCCCGCGAGGCCTACGCGTCGGCCACGCGCCTCGACGCCGATCACACCGCCGCCGGCTTCCGCCTGGCGCGGCTCTACGAGCAGGCCGGGATGGAGGACTCCGCGCTGGACGTTTACGCTCGTCTCACGGCCCAGCCGCGCGCATTCGCGAACGCGCTGCTGAATGCCTCGCTGCTCTACGAGGACCGCGGCGACTATGCCGAGGCGGCTGACTGCCTGCGCCGTGTGCTCCAGGTCGAGCCCAATCATCGCCGCGCTCGCCTGTTCCTCAAGAGCGTCGAGAGCTGCCGGCAGATGGTGATCCGCGAGCCGGGCGACGAGCGCATCGACCCGCGGCAGCGCATGCTCGCCTCGCCGATCTCCGAGTTCGAACTGTCCGTCCGCGCTCGCAACTGCCTCAAGAAGATGAACATCCGCACGCTGGGCGACCTCACGCGGCTCAGGGAAGAGGAGCTGCTGGCCTACAAGAACTTCGGCGAGACCTCGCTCACCGAGATCAAGGCTCTGCTGCAACGCCGCGGCCTGAAGCTCGGCCAGGGGCTCGAGGAAGCGCCAGCGGAGCCCGTGGAGGCCGCGCCGATCGCCGCCCCGCCGCCCCGTCCGGTCGTTCCCCCAGGGCAGGAGGGCGTGCTGGGCGTCTCGGTGGCGGAGTTGGCGCTGTCCGTGCGCTCGCGGCGCTGCTTGCAGCGACTCAACATCAAGACGCTCGGCGACCTCGTCCAGTACTCCGAGGCGGACCTGCTGGCCACGCGAAATTTCGGCGTAACGTCGCTCAATGAGATCAGGGCCCGCCTGGCCGAGCGTGGGTTGCAGCTTGCGGTCAAGGAAGGGTGACCCAGTGCACGCGCACGCGCAGGCGGGAGGTGTGCGCCGAGCGCCCGATGGTCGGCGTCTCACCTGAAGCGCCGGAGCCTTCCCGCGTGGACGCATCACCTGGCTCCGAGGCTCACGCGCCTGTCGCTGCCGCCGGGGTTTTTCGCTTCGAATTGCAGGCCGCCGACGGCCGGGCCCGCGCCGGTGTGCTGCACACGCCGCACGGGGCCGTCGAGACGCCCGCATTCATGCCGGTGGGCACGCGCGCAACGGTCAAGAGCCTGACACCCGCGCAGCTCCGCGAGGCGGGCGTGCAGATCGTCCTGGCGAACACTTACCACCTGATGCTTCGCCCTGGTGCCGAAGTCGTCGCGCAGCTCGGCGGGTTGCACGCGATGATGGCTTGGGAGGGCGCCGTCCTGACCGACAGCGGCGGGTACCAGGTCTACTCACTCGCGGACCTTCGGCAGATTGACGACGACGGCGTCACGTTTCGGTCGCACATCGACGGCAGCCTGCACCGCCTGACACCCGAGTCGGCTGTCCAGATTCAGAACCAGCTCGGCGCCGACATCATCATGGTGCTGGACGAATGCCCGCCGTTGCCCGCCGAGCCCCCGGCACTCGAGGCCGCGGTGCGCCGAACGGTCGCGTGGGCGGCGCGCTGCAAGGCGGCACACACGCGGAGCGAGCAAGCGCTCTACGGGATCGTCCAGGGTGGACTGGACGCGGCACTGCGCCGGGCGTGCCTGGCCGAACTCGTCGAGGTGGGGTTCGATGGCTACGCCCTGGGCGGGCTCTCGGTTGGCGAGCCGCCACCACAAATGTACGAGCTGCTCGACAGATTCGTGGGCGAGATGCCGGCCAGCCGGCCCCGCTACCTGATGGGCGTGGGCACACCGGCCGACCTGGTGCACGCGGTCGGCGCCGGCATCGACCAGTTCGACTGCGTGCTGCCCACCCGCAACGGCCGCAAGGGCTATGCCTTCACCCGCCACGGAACACTGCGCCTGCGGAACGCGGCGCACCGCGTATCCCGCGAGCCGATCGACTCGGATTGTGCCTGCTACACGTGCCGGCACTTCACCCGGGGCTACCTGCGGCACCTGTTTCTCAGCGGCGAACTCCTTGGGGGCGCGCTGGTTTCGCTTCATAATGTCGCCTTCTACCAGGCGCTGATGCGCGAGATGCGAGCGGCGATCACCGCCCAGGCCTGGGCCGCGTGGCAGCGGGCGTTCCTGGAGCGCCCGGCCGAAGGGCCCAACAACGAGAAGGACAGCGAATGACCGAAATGCTGCTGCTGATGGCCGAGGACCCTGCCTCGCAGCCCGCTGCCCCGGGCTGGGGCGCCATCTTCCACAACCCCCTCGTCCCCCTGATCCTGATGCTCGGTGCGTTCTGGTGGCTGATGATCGCCGGTCGCCGCAAGGAGCAGCGCCGCTACCAGGAGATGCTCAGCAGCCTGAAGCGGAACGACCGGGTGTTGACCATCTCCGGGATCATCGGGACGGTGGTCGAGGTGCGCGACGACACGGTCGTCCTGAAGGTGGACGAGACCAACAACGTCAAGATGCAGTTCGCCCGCAGCGCGGTGAAGGACATCCTGCGCGAGTCCGCGCCCGCCGCTGCCCGCTAGTCTGCTGTCGTCCAGGTCCTGCGACTCCACAGGCACGTTGGGGCGGGCTTCCGTGCCCGCCGGCCGGCAGGCTTCCTGACCGGGTGGGGGGCTTCCAGCCCGCCAGGGCAGGCAGAGACGCTTGCCCCACCCCGGCTGATTTTCGTTGACGTGCGCCGGGCCGGGGGGGCATACTCGGCTTTGGGCACGACGATGGTGGGCCTGAGCGCGTCCAGTTTGGGCTTCACGCACCCGACGCCCGCGTCGCCGACCGGCTTGTCTCGGAGTCACCGATGCGCTGTCTGTTGACCACCGCATGGCTCGTGCTCGCGACCCACGCCGCGCTCGCGCAAGGCCAAGGCGCCATCCAGGGCCAGCCGATCGAGGCGCCCGATCGTAAGGTGGTCGGGACCGACATCCGCGTCTACACGCCGGGCCCGCTTCCGACCCGCGAGCCGCGCCGCCCGCCGACGCTGGCAGTGTTGCAGCAGCGCATGCCGGAACTCGCTTTCGACCAGGCGCCGTTGCAGGGCGTGCTGGAGCAGCTTGCCGAGCTGGCGGGGACCACGATCGCCGTTCAGTGGCGTGAGCTGGAGTCCGCGGGCGTCGCCCCGGACACGCCGATTTCGCTGCATGTGCGCGGGCTGCCGCTGCGGACGGTGCTCTGGCTGGTGCTCCGCCAGGCCGCCACCGACACGGAGCTGGCCTACGAGGCCCGCGAGAGCCTCATCCTGGTCTCCACGCGCGAGTTCTACGACAAACAGCTCGTGGTCCGCATCTACGACGTGACCGAGCTGGTCGCGCTCGACCCGGTCTACCCCGCGTTCGACTTCGGCCAGGTCCGCAGCTACGTCGAAGGGCTCGAGCCGGTGGTCGGCAGCTCCGTCGGCCTGGTGCGGCCCATCGTCGGGCAGATTCGCAGCGGCGTCCGCGCCGGCGACCCGCGCGACCCCAACGGCCTGAACCCCGACACGCCACGCAACCCGGGCGACGAGCGCGTCCGCCAGAAGATGGAGGAACTGATCCGCGTGATCCAGTCCACCATCCAGCCGGAGCACTGGGAGCCGAGCGGCGGCCCGGGTTCGATCCGCCCGTTCCGCTACAAGCTGGTCATCAACGCGTCTCCACTGGTGCACCAGATGATCGGCGGCGCGCGGGGTGAGGAGTAGTCGGGCGCGGGGTGGGGCGGGGGGATGCCCGACCGTGCTGGGCGTTGAGCGGCTCGCCGACTCGATCGGCGAGGTTCTGACTTCCGTTCATGGCGTCGGCGGGTTGACCAGCTCTGCGTGAAGCTCGAACGAGCCGTCGTCGATCTCGCGCCATCGCCGCTCCGGCCGCTCGCGCGCCTGCAGATCACCTGCGAGCGCGGGCGGCTCCAGCATGCTCTGCGTAAGCATCCCCCGGAGGCCGGCCACGGCGATCATTCCCCCAGGCAACTCACCGCTCGGGTAGCGCGCCGTCTACGTGCGCGTGCTGCGCATCACGCCCTGTAGCAGGGCGTCCAGCCGCTCGAAGTGCTCCAGGACCTGGCCGCCCGGCCGATCCCTGGCGTAGCGCTTCAGGAAGTTGATTGCCGTGCGTTTCGACCAGGCCGGGTTGGGCGGACTCTTGGTCTGGTCGAGCTTGATCACGCCGCGGCCGTCACGCTCGCGATGAACCGTGTAGACCGCCGCCCGCAATGCCTCCGGCGGAACGGTCTTCAGCGTCGCCATCGCCTGTTCGAAGGTGCCGATTCCCTCACTCTGCACCGCCGCCAACGTTCAATGCAACCCGAGCCGTCTGCGTCTTGAGCGGTCGGCGGACTCTGGAGGTCGGGATACATGTCCACTTGCTCGCATTCAGTCGCGCCAGCAGTGATCCGGACTTCGGCGTCATCATTGCCACATGAGGGCTTGTGCCGGAAGACGGTTGTGCCGCAGCATCACCCCGTCTTGCTGCCGGGACCATTGGCGGACATTGATGCTCCGCAACTGTATCGCCATCCCAGCACGATGCAAAATGCAACCGTAACAGCCGAACTCACCAGATTGGCCCATCGCCCGAGTGCCTCTATGTCGCCGCTGTATGCCCGCTCATCAATCTGATCCGGAAACAGAGCTGCGGCAGTCGCTACAACGTTCAGCAGAACCAGGTCAAGTGCGGCACTCACCAGTAGAAGAAGAATCAGCGGCGCAAACGCACGATGCAAGTCCGGTGAAAGTAGCCAGAGCCGCCTGTTACACAATGACTGATAGGTGAGCGCTAATGCGCCAAAACACGCCAGTAACAACGCAGACTCAAGAGTGTAAGCTGCCGACGGCAAATACTGCCCTGGTCTGGCGCCCTGTCGCCACAATCGGGAGGCAACAGCGAGCAGAATACCGAGCAACCCGAAACCGGCGTACACGTATCCCATCAGTGTGCGATCACGCCCTCGACAGGATTCCCCGGAACCGGATCCTCCTGCTGCGGGATGATACACTCCCAGTCAGGGGGATAAAGAGAGTCGCAAGCGAACCGCTCAGCGTTCCAATCCTGCTCGGCGTAATCCTTGGCGCGTTCGAAGGTCCGGTGGCATCGATAAGCGTCCAAAGCGTAGTTCGCCGATATCAACGCAAGACACACAGATATTACCGGAGGAGTAAGAGCTCACCCGTCTGCAGTGCTGGCGACCGGTAGGGATGGGAGCTGGCCGGTTGTCAGGTGGGTGCGCAGGGCGTCGGCGATCGTGCGCAGCGGGTCGTGGCCGCGGAGTCGGAGGGTGCGGT
>CAADGM010000052.1 GCA_900696535.1 uncultured Planctomycetota bacterium | reverse complement strand
TCGCCAACCCGCACACGGGCAAGTTCCGCGCGGAGGTCAGCCGGTACCTGAGCAACACGCAGTACACCGGCAACTCGGAGAAGGCCTGGTATCTCCTGGCCGATCCGATCGACCTGGCCGTCATCGAAGTCGCGTTCCTGAATGGCCAGGAGGCCCCGACGATCGAAACCGCCGACGCCGACTTCAACGTGCTCGGCGTGCAGATGCGTGGCTACCACGACTTCGGGGTCGCGCTGCAGGAACCGCGCGGCGGGATCAAGAGCAAGGGCGAGGCGTAACAACCAGGCGCTGTCGGCCGGATCAACGCGTGCGTCGTTCCGGCCCCAAGCCACGAAGGAGTGACACAGGATGCCACAGGCAACATTCGTGCAGGACGGCCGTTCGATCGACTACACGCCCGGCGCGGCGGTGGCCTCGGGCGACGTCGTTGTCCAAGGTGAACTCGTCGGCGTCTCCCGTACCCCGATCGCCACAAACACGCTCGGGTCGCTGGCGGTGGATGGCGTGTTCGACTTTTCCAAGGCGACGGGTGGCGGCACCGCGATCACCGCGGGCGCCAACGTTTACTGGGACGCCACCAACAAGGTCGCCACGACGACCGCGACCGGCAACAAGCTGATCGGCAAGTGCGTCAAGGCGGCCGCGGACGCCGCGGCCACGGTACGCGTGCGGCTGATGCAGTAGGAGCGCCGGCGTGGCCGACCTGCTCGAACAAGGCGCGGCATGGCTGCAGGAGCAGCGCACGCGTCATCTGTCGCGGACGGTCAGTTACCTTCGCGGCGGCGACAGCGTGGACCTGCCGGCCACGATTGCTCAGACCACGTTCGAGCAGGCCGACGAATACGGCGTGATCCACCGCACGGAATCGCGGGACTACTTGATCACGGCGGCGGACCTCGTCCTAGCCGGCAAGCAGGACCTGCCCCGGGCCGGAGACCGCATCCGCGAGACGGATGGCGACCAGATCTTCCTGTACGAAGTGATGGCGCCGGGCGGCGAGCCGCCGTGGCGCTACAGCGACGCGTACCGCCGCACGCTGCGCATCCACACGAAATTCGTAGGCATGGAGCGCTAGACCCATGAGTGACGGTCAGCCCGAAAAGTGCCAGTTCCAGCCGACGTGCCTCAAGGACCTGGGCGAAATCCGCTCGGCCGTCTTCGGCAACAACCACCCGGAGAAATCCCTCCTGGTGCGGATGGAGCGCGTCGAATCCCGGCTCGCGGCTATTCAGAAACTGTCCTTTGCCACGCTCTGCGGCGTGGGCACGCTTCTGCTGAAGTTCATCGGCACCTGGCTCGAAGGCCTCATGCGAGGTTCGTGATGGCGGACAGCACACTCATTGCCCTGGCCGATGCGATCGTCGCCAGCCTGAATGGCGCGACGTTCAGCATGACGTTCCAGGCGGAACGCGGCTACCGCCCCGCCGTGGAATTGCCTGTGCTGCAGGCGGTGAAGGTCACGGTCATCCCCAAGAGCCTGGCGATCAGCGCGGCGACGCGCGCGGACGGCTTCTACGACTGCGCGATCGACATCGGCGTGCAGCGCAAGGTCGACGTCGATGATCCCGCGGCCCTGGATGCACTGATGAAGCTAGTCGAGGAGATCGGCGACCACCTGCGCTACCGCAAGCTCGAGGGATTCGCCGTGGCGGCCTGGCTCGCGCTCGAGAACGAGCCGGTGTTCGCGCCGGAGCACCTGGAGCAATACCGTCAGTTCACGAGCGTGCTGACGGTCACGTACCGGGTGCGGAGGTGAACCGCCATGCCGCTGCAGTGGTTCGCGGGCTTCGAGGCGTTCGACCTCGCGGAGATGGTCACCTTCACGGGGGCGACGGTCAGTGCGGCGTACAAGCGCAGCGGCTCGTACGGCTGCCGACTCACGGTTCCGACCGGCACAACGCTGGTGAATATCGCCGTGGCCAACGGCTACGACGCCAACGGGAACCCGACCACGGTCAGCCGGACAGCGTACACGATCGGATTCGGGCTGCGCGTGATTGCGCTGCCCCAGACGCCGGGACAATGGGAACACCTGCTGTTCATCGGCTCGGGCACCACCCATCGGGCATCGCTACGACTCGGCGAGGACGGCACGTTGCGGCTCCACATCGGCGCGGTGGGCTCGCCGCACCTCGCCAGCTTCGGACGGGTCGACCTGAACCACTGGTACTACTGCGAACTCGCGGTGCTGTTCGATCGGTACGTCTGGCGCATGGATGGAGTGGTCGTGGCGCAGGGGCTCGGCGGGCCGGGCGGGTCGATGAACGTGGCGTATCTGGGCAAGCGCTTCAACCTCGCCTCGCAGGGCTACACGGTCGACGTGGACGACGTCTACACGTGCGACGACGCCACGTTGTTCGGGCCGACGGTGCGTGTGGCGCGCCTCAACGCAAACGTGAACGGCTCGCAGTTCGGGTGGTACCCGTACCCGCCGGACGAACCGCCGCCCGAGGTCGATCCAAAGGGAGCCTGACGTGGATTACTGGGAGTACGTCAGCCAGGTTCCGCAGGACGGCGACAGCACCTACCTCGACGGCAGCTACCCCGGTGCGGCATTCAATGTCGGCGCCGCCGACGTGGCGCTGGCGCCGGGCGAAAGAGTTGTCGCGGTGGCCGCGGCGGTGTGCTGGCGCAACAACAGCGGCGGCAATGGTCGCGTCACATTGCGGGTCGGCGCCAGCGAACAGGCCACAGCCAATTTCAACCCGAGCGGTGCGTACGACACGGTTTTCGTCTTCGCCCGCAACTCCCCGGCCACGGCCAAGCCGTGGACGCGGGCGGAGGTCAACGCCGCACTGGTCGGTGCGGTCGTCAACACCGGCTATGGCCTGCGCGCCACCCAGGCGGGCCTGCATGTGTTCCTGTACATGCCGCCCGTCGTGCCTCTCAAACCGAAGGAGTGGCCCATGAACTTCAAGGCGCTCGAACCGCTGACGGCCAACGGGTCAGACCAGTCCGTGGAGGTGCCGCGCGGCGCGACGCTGGTGATCCACCCCCTGGCGGCCAGCGTCGAGGTCCGGCACGTCACCGGCGGAACGGCCAAGGTCACCATCCCGGCGGACTCAATGGTGATGCTCGGTCCGTCGTACGGCCAGACGGTGTATCTGCGGGCCACGGCCGGCACGGTGATCGAACTCGGACTCACGTAGCGCGTCCGGCAGTCATGGAGGACTGAGACATGGCGAACTTCGTACTGGGGATGAACGCCAAGCTGTACCACGGCGCAGCCGGCAACCCCGCGTCCACGGAAATGACCAATGTCCGCAACGTCACGCTGAACCTGGAGGCGGGTGAGGCGGATGTCACCACGCGAGCCAATCAGGGCTGGCGGGCGACGGCCCCCACGCTGCGCGAGTGCTCGGTCGAGTTCGAGATGGTCTGGGACCCCGCGGATGCGGGATTCACCGCCATCAAAAACGCCTACCTCACCGCCGGCCTGATCGCGCTGAAGGTGCTGGACAAGGAAGGCGGCCAGGGGCCGGACGGTGACTTCTCGATCACGTCCTTCAGCCGCAGCGAGGAGCTGGAGGAGGCGATCACCGTCAGCGTGACCGCCAAGCTCGCAGTGTACCGCACCTGGGTCACGGGGAGCTGACGGCGATGAAGACCTTTAC
>CAADGM010000051.1 GCA_900696535.1 uncultured Planctomycetota bacterium | reverse complement strand
GATGCCATCCGCGCGGCTGCCTGCGCGACGCGCGAGCGCATGGGCGTCGGTCCTATCGACGGAGGAAGCTGATGCGTGTGCTCGTGTGGCTGCGCAGCGATCTGCGCATCGACGACAACCGCGCCCTGCACGCCGCCTGCCGTGAAGCGCGCCGCGGCGTCATGGCGGCCTTTCTCCTCAGCCCTGGCCAGTGGCGGCTGCACGACTGGGCCGACGTCAAGGTCGACTTCCTCTTGCGCAACCTGCAATCGCTCTCGACGTCACTCGCGCGGCTGAACGTGCCACTGCTCGTGCGCACCGCCGACCGGTTCAGCGATGCACCGCAAACGCTGCGCCGGCTCGCCGTGGAGCACGCCTGCGACGCCGTCTACTTCAACCGCGAGTACGAAGTGAACGAGTCGCGGCGCGACGTGGCTGTCCAGGTCACCCTCTCCGCCGTCGGCATCGCCACGCGTGCCTTCGACGATCAGACGATCCTGCCGCCCAACGCCGTTCGGACCACAGACGATCGCTTCTACACGGTCTTCACGCCATTCAAACGGGCCTGGATCGAACGTATCGGCCGCGGCGCCGACATCGACCCCCTGGGCACCCCACGCGCACAACCCGAGCCACCGGCCGCCAGCGACCCGATCCCGCCGGCTCTTGAAGGCTTCGACCGCGTTCCTGCCGACCCCGCGCTCTGGCCCCCCACCGAATCAGCCGCCCGTAAGCGACTCGACGACTTCATCGCCACCCAGATCCAGCACTACCGCGACAAACGCGACATCCCCTCGCTCGAAGCGACCAGCCGCCTCTCACCCTATCTCACTCTCGGTGTCATCTCTCCCCGACGCTGTTTAGCCGCGGCCCGCGCTGCCAACCGCGGCCTGCTGACCGACGGCCAGCCGGGACCCGACACCTGGATGAGTGAGCTGATCTGGCGCGAGTTCTATCGCCACGTCCTGGTCGGCTATCCGCGCGTGTCGATGAGTCGCGCGTTTCGACTCGAGTCGGAAAGCGTGCCGTGGCGCCAAGACGAGGAGCACCTGACCGCCTGGTGCCAAGGCCGCACGGGTTACCCGATCGTCGACGCCGGCATGCGGCAGCTCAACGCCCAGGGCTGGATGCACAACCGCGTCCGCATGATCACTGCCATGTTCCTCAGCAAGCACCTGCTGCTCGACTGGCGGCTCGGCGAACGCTATTTCATGCAACGCCTGATCGACGGCGACCTGGCCAGCAACAACGGCGGCTGGCAGTGGTCCGCCAGCACCGGCACCGACGCCGCTCCCTACTTCCGCATCTTCAATCCCTTCGCGCAATCCGCTCGCTTCGATCCCGACGGCGAGTACATCTGCACATGGGTGCCCGAGCTCCGTGCGGTCCCGCGCGCCGCCCTGCACGATCCGCGCCGCCTGGCCGAGGCCCTCTCTCAGCCGACGCTCCGGCTTGCAGGCGATCCGAGTCCAGTTCGCAAAGCGCGCGATCGCACGGCCCCCGGCAAGCCGCCGCTCAAGACGTATCCGCCGCCCATCGTCGAGCACGAAACCGCCCGCGCGCGTGCTCTGGCCGCGTTCGGAAGAAAGTGACTCTCGCTACGACGCACCGGCCGCAATCGCAACCTGGTTGCCCCCCGCCTGCTTCGCCCGGTACATCGCCCGGTCCGCCGCGTCGCGAAGCTGCTCCGCATCCATCCCCCGCTCCCACTCCGCCACCCCGATGCTCGCCGTGAGCTGCCCCCCACACAACTCCAGCTCCGGCGCCGCCTCGCGAAACGACTCCAGCAGGCGCCGCGCGACCTGCTCCGCGCCCGTCGCCGCTGTCTCCGGCAAGACAATGCAGAACTCGTCCCCGCCGGTACGCGCGGCGCCGTCCGACTGCCGCAGCACCCGCAGGAACCGCTTGGCCGCATGCCGCAGGGCCGCGGCGCCCGCCGCGTGCCCACGCTGATCGTTGATCGCCTTGAGCCCGTCGAGGTCGACCATGAGCAAGGCCAGCGGCGACGCATAGCGCTCCGCCCGGCGGATCTCGCGGTCCAGCGACTCGGTCATCCAACGCTGGTTGTAGAGCCCCGTCAGCGAGTCGATCCGCGCCTCGTGCCGCGCCGCTTCGTACAGCCGCGCATGACGCAGGCAGCGCGCCAGGAACGCGAACACCTGGCGAAGCAGTTCGTCATCTTCGCTCACCGGTACGTGCGTCCGCTCGCACAAACACACCACGCCCCACATCTCGCCGCCCGTGCTCAGTGGCGCCAGCAGGCAGGCCCCATCCGCATACGGGAAGTCGCCCGGCCGCACGATGCCGCGCGCCAACCACTCGTCCCAGGCGTGCTCCGTCCGCAGCACCTGCCCCGTGCTCGCCACAGCCGCCGCGGGGAAACGTTGCGCGTCGTCGAGTCGGATGATCCGCTCGATCGGACGGCCGTGCGACGTCGCCGCCAGCGTCAGCACGCGTGCCTCGCCGTCATGCAAGTAAACCGAGCCGACGCGATAGCCCAATCGGGCCGGCAACCCCCGCGCAATCCGCCGGCAAAGCTCCTCCAAACCCAGCTCGTGGTAGTCCGCCAGCCACGCCGGAAGCGCCGACTCCCTTCCCCCGCTCCCCCGTTGGCCCAGGCCATCACCGACCACCTCGGCCCACAACGTCGCGAATAACGCCGCGGCGCACGGCTTGCGCACCAGCAGTCCTGCGGGCAGCCCCTCCGGAAGCGCCCGCGCATCCGTGTAAAAGTACACGCGACCCGAGCCCACCGGCAGCAGTGGCTCCGGCGTCGTGTCCAGGTCCACCCAGACCTGCCGAGCGCGCAGCCCCGACCGCTCCCGCAGTTCCGCTCCCGTCACACAAACGAGCTCAACGCCCGCCGTGCGGCTGCGGCTCACCAACTCACGCAGCGCCGGATCAGCCGTCACGAGCAAGACATCGACCAGGGGCGATTCGGCCACGCTACTCACGCCTCAACCTCATTCGTCCCGGTGCCCTGACGGCTCGCCGCCAACTGCGCCGGCGTCGGCCCGCTCCAGACCATACGGCTGCCATGCTGCCGCCGGTGCGTCGCCGCGCAACTTTCGATCCACCCGCCGATCACATCCATCCGATAAGGCTCAGTGGGGCGGTTGTGCCTTCGGCTCCATCGCCCGCCGCTCCACGCAGCCAATACACCCGTGCGGTGTGGGATGAGCGTGCCGCAAGTACCACCAAGCTGGTCTTCGCTCCTTGTCGGCCGATGGCAAGTGCCGCTCGCGCTGCTCGCTGTGGCCGTCGCCGCACTCACCATCGCCCGGTTCTCCCCAAGCCCGCGTTCGATCGACGTTCGCACAGCCATCGACGAGGTCGACCTGCTCGAGCAAAGCGGCGACCTCGAAGCCGCCGCCCAAGGTCTGGAGCGCCTGCTGGACAGCCCGGGACACGACTTACCCCAGGACATCCAGGCGGCCTTTCGAGAGCGCCTGGCTGACCTAGTTTATCGGTCAGAATCCCGCCAGTCGAAGCCCCGCCCCGAGGCGGCCCGCCAGGTTCTCGCCCACGAGGAGCTGGCTACCGCGCTCGGAAGACCCGCGTCGCCCGCCCGCGCGCTGCGGCGGGCCTACGCTCACCTCTGGCTCGCCGAACACGAGGCCGCGCTCGCCGGCTTCCTCGAACTGCTTACGGCGGACGCACCGCCGGCCTCGCGCCGCCAAGCCGCGACGCAAATCGTCGGCGTGCTTCGTGACGCGCCGGCACTGCTGCCACGGCGCTCCGCGTGCGCCGAGCGCCTCCTCGCCGACCCCGACCTCGCCCCCGAGCTGACCTGGTGGGCTCTGCGCGCATGGGTCCGGGACGCACTCGACCGCGCCGACCCTGGCCTCGCACGCCGCCGCTTCGACGCCCACGCCGAGCGTCTCGCGCTCGCGCGGTTACGGGGCTACGGTGACTATCTCGACGGCCTCGTCTCGTTGGCCGAGGACCGTCCAGCCCAGGCCGAGGCCATCGCCCGCTGGGTCGACGACTGGGTCCGCGCCAACGGCACCGACGCCGCGCTCAACCGGTTCGGGCACCTCGAACTCCTAAACCGCTGTCTGGCCGGCCGGGCAGCACTCGCCCAGCGGCGCGCCGACGAGGCGCTGGCCGAGCTCGATGTCGTGCTGGCCGCCAGCAGCGACCCCGAGCTGAACATCGACGCAGCCGTGGCGCGCTTCGCCGCCCTGGTCGCGCTCGATCGACTCGACGAGGCTCTGGATGCATTGCGGCAGCAACTCACCCGCGCCGAAACCGGCGCTTCCGCCTGGCTGCCCGTGCTGCGTAGCGCCGCGCGACGCGAATCGCTCACCCAGTTCCGCGCGCTCCGCGCCGCCGGCCGCGCTGCCAACGCCGTTCTCGTAGGCGCGCTGACCGTTGAGCTCGCCGTCGACGAACCACCCGACACACGCCGCGCGCTGCTCGACGCCCTGGGCCAGGCGGGACGCGAAGCGGCCGACGCAGCGACCGAACCCACTGACGCCCGGGCCCACCGCGCCGCCGCCGCGGCCGCGTTCGAACAAGCCGCGGACCTGGCCGCACGCCGACCCGCCGAACTGCCCGACCTGCTCTTTGCGGCGGCCGATCAGTTCGACCAGGCTGGTCGCCTGGAGGACGCCAGCCGCCTCTTCGCGCGCTTCGTCACCAACCGCGACGACGACCCGCGCGCCCCGGTCGCCCTGCTTCGCCTCGCGCAGGCCAGCGACGCCCTTGGTCGGCCCGCGGAAGCCCTGCACTGGTACCGCCGCCGCATCGACGGCTATCCCGCGCTCAACGAGGCGGCCACCGCACGCGTCCAGGCCGCCAAGTCGCTGATCTCGTTGGGCGCCGATCGCTACGCCGAGGCCGAGCAGCTCCTGAGCGACCTCCTCGCCGGCGGCAGCGTCGCCCCCTCCGCGGCAGGCTATCGCGACGCGCTTCTGACACTGGGTGAGCTGCTGTATGCCGCCGGCCGGTACGGCGATGCGGTCGCCCGGCTCGAGGATTTCCAGACTCTCTATCCAGCGGATCCCGAGCGGTTCACCGCGCTCCTGCTCAAGGCCGGAGCCCTCCGCCGCAGCGCCGAGCTTCTTCGAGCCGCACCGCCAGATGCTGTGGCTCCCGCCGCCGTGGCCGAGAGCCGCCGCCGGCTTCAGGCCGCCGCTGACCTCTACGGAGAGATCTACCAGGTCCTGGCAACCGGCGGTGGGGGGGACGAGACCACGGCAGCGCAGGCGGCGCTCGCCCTGCTCTACCGCGCCGATTGCCTCTTCGAGCTTAATGATCCGGACGCGCTCGACCAGGCCCTCGACCTGTACCAGTCCGCCGCCCGTATCGAGGGACGCACCGAGAGCCTCACGGCCCTCGTCCAGGTCGCCAACATCCAGCTTCGACGAGGTGACACCTCCGAGGCCGCCCGGACTCTCGAGCGCGCCCGCTGGCAGCTCAAGTCCATCCCGGACCGGGCCTTCGCCGACACGCATTCCGGCGACCGCGCCGCCTGGTCGACGTTCCTCGATGTCGCGCTCTCCGCCAACCTGTTTCGCGACCCGGCCACCGCCGGCCCGGCCGCCCCGACCGGAGCTACCTATGACGGCCAGCCATCCCCGAACTGACGCCCGCCAACTCGTCGAGCTCCTGACGCGCCAGCGCGACCTGTACCAGAACCTGACCACGCTCAGCGAGAAGCAGCGAACCCTCATCTCCGGCGACCGCCCGGAACTGCTGCTGTCGATCCTGCGCGAGCGGCAGGACCTGGTCACGGCCCTGGCCAGACTGAACGAGGACCTGGGGCCTTATCGCCGTCACTGGGACACGGTCTACGCCGGCCTTCCCGAGTCACTTCGCTTCGAGGCGTCCACGCTCCTGACCGAGATCAACGCCCTGCTGCGCGTGATCCTGAGGACCGACCAGGAGGACTCAGCCCTGCTGTCCGCGCGGAAGAGCGCCGTCAGCGCCGAACTTGCCGAGATCACCGGCGTCCGCAAGGCCGGTGCCGCCTACGCGCGGCAGGGCGCAGGTTCGACGCCTCAAGTTGCCGATATACAGGGCTGACCCGCGGGCCGAATCCCGCACGACTGTCCGGTCGGAGTCTGCATGTTGCCCCAGCCGCCCGCTCGCGAGCCGACGCTGGTCGCCGACGACCTAGGCAGCGTGTTGCGCGAGTACATGGATGTCGCCGGCCGCCTCCAGCGCACCCACGAGGCGCTCCAGGGCGAGGTCGCGCGCCTCCGTCGCGAGCTGGCGCTCAAGGACCGCGAGCTCGAGCTTCGCCGCCGTCTCGCCGCCCTGGGGGAGCTCGCCGCCGGCGTCGCCCACGAGGTCCGCAACCCCCTCGGCGCCATCCAGCTCTACAGCGACCTGCTCCGTTCGCAGTGCCAGGCCCGCGAGCTGGGGCCGGCGCTTCGGCTCATCGACAAGATCGAGGCCGGCATCCAGGCCATCGACGCGGTCGTCGAGGACACGCTCGCCCTCGCGCCCCGTGACCGCCAGCTTCACGGCTGCAACCTGCAAGTTCTGCTCGCCGGGCTCGAAGAGGCCGCGCAGCGCGTGCTCCGCGCACGCGAGGTCCGCCTCGTCGTGCCCACGCTGCCCGAGAAGGTCCTCGTGCTGGCCGACGACAGCGGCCTCCAGCGCGTCCTCGTGAACCTCGTCAACAACGCCGCCGAGGCATCCGAGCCGGGCCAGGCCGTCGAGCTCGCCGTCGATGTAGCTCCCGACGCCGTGCGGCTCATGGTCGACGACCACGGCCCCGGCCTGCCCGACGGCATCCGCGAGCGCATCTTCGAGCCTTTCTTCACCACCAAGGAAAACGGAACCGGACTCGGACTCACCATCGCCTTCCGCCTGGTCGAGGCGTTCGGCGGCGAGCTTGCCGCCGAGAATCGACCCGGCGGAGGCGCGCGTTTCACCGTGACATTGCGACCCGCCCGCGCGGACGACGTCCAGGCCGGACCGGACGCCGCCGCCGAGTGCACCAGCGCAGCCTGAATCCCCTAGGAGGAGCCATGGCCAGCATTTGCGTGATCGACGACGAAGCGATGATGCGGGAATCCCTGGAGGCCACCCTGGCCGCCCGCGACCACAAGGTGACCGTCTTCCAGAATCCGCAGGAAGCCCTCACCGTCATCAAGCAGCAGCCGTTCGACGTCGTCATCACCGACCTGCGCATGCCCGGACTGGACGGCGTGAGCCTGCTCCGCGAGCTGCGCCGCATCGGCGTGGACGCGCCCGTCATCGTCATGACCGCCCACGGCACCGTGAACTCCGCCGTCGAGGCCATGAAGCTCGGCGCCTTCGATTATCTCCAGAAGCCCTTCAACGCGGACGAGATCGAGATCACCGTCGAACGCGCGCTGCGCGAATGCGCCCTGGTCCGCGACAACGAGATCCTCCGACGCGAGCTCGAGGACGTCGGCCGACACCGCGAACTCATCGGCCAGTCCGCCGGCATGCAGCCCCTGCTCGAAAAGATCCAGCGCGTCGCCCAGAGCTCCGCAACCGTGCTGATCACCGGCGAGAGCGGCACCGGCAAGGAGCTCATCGCCCGCGCCATCCACCAGGCCTCGCCCCGCGCCGCCGCCCCCATGCTCTGCGTCAACTGCGCCGCCCTCTCGCCCACGCTGCTCGAAAGCGAGCTCTTCGGACACGAAAAGGGCGCCTTCACCGGCGCCGACCGCCTGCGCAAGGGACGCTTCGAGCTCGCCGACGGCGGCACGCTCCTGCTCGACGAGGTCTCCGAGATCGCCCCCGCACTCCAGGCCAAGCTCCTCCGCGGCCTCCAGGAGCGCGAGTTCGAGCGCGTCGGCTCCGGCGTCACGCGCCGCGTCGACGTCCGCGTCATCGCCACCACCAACCGCAACCTCCGCGAGTGGGCTGCCAAAGCGCGGGTCCGCGAGGATCTCTACTACCGCCTCAGCGTCCTGCCGCTCGAAGTCCCCGCCCTGCGCGAACGCCGTGAGGATATCCCCCTGCTGCTGGACTACTTCGTCGGCCGGATCGCGTCCCGCGAGGCCCGCGAGCGGCCCAAGTTCACCGAGGAAGCCCTCAAGCTCCTCTGCGAGTACGCCTGGCCCGGCAACGTCCGCGAGCTCGAGAATCTCTGCGAGCGCGTCTGCGTCCTCGAGGCCGGCCGCGAGGTCAGCCCTGCCACGATCGCCCCGCTGCTCAACGGCCCCATCAAGGTCGCCAGCGCGAACGCCCAGTCGCTCCAGTTCCGCGACGGCCAGATCCTCGAAGACGCCGAGCGGGCCCTCATCCTCCGTACGCTCGAGCGCTTCAACGGCCACCGCGAGAACACCGCCAAGGCGCTCGGAATCGGCCTGCGAACCCTCGGCCTCAAGCTCAAGAAGTGGCGCGAAGAAGGTACCTTCCACGAGGAACGCCGCCGCGCCGTGCTCGTCTAGGCATCGCCCGCGGCCCCGATTGCGGCACACCGCTTGCCAGGTTGAATGCCATGTGGCTCGACCGACTGCTCTCCGGCCCCACGATCCAGTCGCTCGAGGTCACGGCGCGCTTCGCCGAGCTTCGCCAGCGGGTGCTGGCCGAGAATCTGGCCAATGTCGACACGCCCGGCTACCAGTTCAAGTCGCTCGACACCGCCCGCTTCCAGAGCGCCTTGCACGACGCGCTCCAGGCGTCGCGCAGCAGCCCCCGCCCACAAGCGCTGAATCTGCGCGGCGGAACGGAGGTCCGCTCGCGGGCCGGCGGCGGGCTCGACATCACCCCGTCCACCGAGCCGGCCGACAACGTGCTCTTTCACGACGGCACCAACACGCGCGTCGAGCGGCTCATGGCCGAGATCAACGCCAACGCCCTCTCCTATGAGCTGGCGACCAGCCTCCTGCGCGGCAAGTTCGAGACGCTGCTGCGCGCCGTTCGCGGGAGAGTGACCTGATGATCTCTGACAGGCACATCGCAAGCGCCACTTCGGCCCTCGCACGGGAGCGCTTCACATGATCCGCTCGCTCGACATCAGCGCCTCCGCGCTCACCGCTCAGCGCGTCCGACTCGACGTCATCGCCGCCAACATCGCCAACGCCGAGGCCACGCGCCAGGAAGACGGTACGCCCGTGCCCTACCGCCGCCGGATCGTCACCTTTGCCGCCGGCGACGCGGCAGGAAATGCCGGCGTGCATGTCGACTCCGTCGAACTCGACCCCAGCCCCTTCCGGCGCAAGTTCGACCCCATGCACCCCGATGCCGACCGCGACGGCTACGTTCAACTGCCCAACGTCAGCATCACGATGGAGTATGTGGACGCGCTCGCCGCCAGCCGGGCCTACGAGGCCAACGCGGCCATGCTCGGCGTGACCCGCGGCATGATCCAGCAGGCGCTCCGGCTCCTCGCGTGACCGCGGCTCAGGCCGCAAAGCACTAGGGACACCTGATGG
The DNA here is from genome assembly GCA_900696535.1 of uncultured Planctomycetota bacterium. Classification (GTDB taxonomy): domain Bacteria; phylum Planctomycetota; class Phycisphaerae; order UBA1845; family Fen-1342; genus CAADGM01. The sequence continues at coordinate 37,414 of CAADGM010000051.1, read as the reverse complement.
ACGCGGTTCGAAACAACCTGATCCCTGGCGTCGGCCCGGTGGCTTCGCCCCGACCGGCGCAACCCACCGCGCCTGAGGATGGTCCCGACAGCTTCGCGGCCCTCCTCCGCCGACAGCTCGACGAGGTCAGTCGAGTGCAGCGCGAGACCGACCAGGGCATCGAGAACCTGCTGACCGGCCGGTCCGACAACCTCACCGAGGTTTTTGCCACCGCACGCAAGGCCGAGGTCGCCTTCGGCCTGCTGATGGAGATCCGCAACAAGCTCGTGGACGCCTACAACGAGATCAGGCAGTTGCGAGTCTAGGGTCCCAGGCCGCGGTGAGGCCCGCCCAGCGCGGCCGGTCGTCGACCCCGCGTGGCACGCTGGCCGCGGCGGCCTAAACGCCGCCCAGCCCAGTTTCGCGCGGCGCGTCCCCGTCGCGGCGGAGTCCGCCCGGAGTCGCCAGGATGGGTACGCTCCAGCAGCTCCTCACGCAGATCTTCCAGCGCCTGGGCGACATCAACACGTCCCAGCGCGTCGCCATCGCGCTCGGCGGCGCCCTGGTTGGGCTCTCGCTCTTCTGGCTCCTGAGCTGGGCCAGCACTCCGCAGCTCGTCCCGCTGCTCGACCAATCCCTCTCGCCAGACGAGCTCGCCCAGATGCGAACCGCCCTCCAGCAGATGGGCGAGTCCTTCGAAGTCCGCAGCGGCCGACTCTACGTCAGCCCGACTGCCAATCGCGCTGCCGTCCTGGCTCGCCTCCAGGAGGACGGCAAGCTCCCCGGCAACACCAGCGTCGGCCTGGCCGCCCTCATCAAGGAGTCCGACCCCTGGCTTTCGCAGGAGGAGAACAACCGCCGCTGGACCTGGGCGCTCCAGACCGAACTGCAGCGCATCCTCAGCCAGTTCCAGGGCGTCCGCGAAGCCTACGTCGTCCTCAACTACAACACGCAGTCGCGCGGCTTCTCGCGCACCGCCCCCCCCGGCTCGGCCAGCGTGACGCTCGTGATGAAGGGCGGCGAGGCGGTACCCCGGCCCCTCGCGCTTGCCGCCGCACGCTTGGTCGCCGGCGCCGTGGCCGGTCTGCCGCTGCGCAACGTCCAGGTCCTCGATGCGGGCGGCCGCTCCGCGCTCGACTGGGACATCGAGCACGACCCGGCCAGTGCACTCAAGCTGGTCCGCGCACAGGAGGAGCAGCGCTTCACCGAGCTCATTCGCCGTCAGGTCCCCGACCCGAAGGCGCTCGTCAGCGTCCGCGTCGAGCTGAACTCCACCGCGATGACGACCGAGACCTCCACGCCCAGCAAGGGCGTCGAGCGCTCCAGCGAAACGACCACCGAGAGCAAGGCCCGCGTCCGCTCAGCCGAGCAGCCGGGCGTTCAGCCCAACACCGCCCTCGCCGTCGGTGGCGGCCGCGGCGACGACAATGAGTCCCGCGAAACCAGCCGCACCGAGTACGCCACCGGGCTGTCGCACCGGACCGAATCGCGCCCCGCCGGCGACATCGACACCGTCGCCGCCGCGATCAGTCTCTCGACCAGCTACCTCGAAGCCGTCTACCGCCGGGCCAATCCCAACGCCGATGCACCCGACGAAGCTGCGATCGAGAAGACATTTCAGTCGGAGAAGACGCGCCTCGCCGCCCAGCTCGCGCGGCTCGTCAAGCCGCCGACCGAGGAGAACGTGGCCATCTCCCGTTACGTCGATACTGCCGCCGCGGATGTCCAGTCCAGCAGCGCGGCGACGGCCGGCGCGCTGGACCGCTCGCTTGATCTGGCCTGGCGCTACGGGCCGCAGTCCGGACTGGCCCTGCTGGCACTGGTGTCCCTGGGCCTCATGATGCGGCTGGCTCGCCGGACCGAGGTGGGCGAGTCGTTCGGTCTCGAGCTGGGGCTGCCCAAGGAGGCCATCGAGGCCGCCAAGGTTGCCGCCCAGGACGTCGCGTCCGTCGGGCGCAAGCTCGCGGCCCAGCGCGCCGCCACCGCCACGCAGGCACGCGCGTCCGCCGGCGCGGACGCCATTCCGACCGTCGGGTCCGGACAGGTGATCGACTCGACCATCGCCGAGGTCGTCGGGCCCGTGGCCCAGGCCACCGCGACCGAGGGCGTTCTGGTCGCGCAGGAAGTGGACGCCAAGGCCGTGCAGTCCCGCAAGATGCTCGACCAGATCGCCTCCCTCGTCGATACCGACTCGCAGGTCATCGCGACGCTGCTCGAACAGTGGGTCCAGCGCCACGAGACGTTCCACGACCGGCTCTAGCCAGGAGCAAACACCGCCGTGGCCCTTCGCACCGAGCCCAAGTCCGTCGAAGACCTGACGGGCGCCCGCAAGGCCGCGATCCTGCTCGTGGCCCTCAAGCAGGACGTGGCCTCCCGCATCATGAAGAACCTCGCTCGCGACCGCGTCGAGGAGCTCTCGCGGGAGATCGCCGCCCTGGACACACTCTCGCCCGAGATCCGCGACCACGTCGTCCGCGAGTTCTACGGCCTGGTGATGGCCCGGCAGTACGCCGACGCGGGCGGCATCGCCTGGGCGCGGGCCCTGCTCGAGAAGACGCTGCCCGTCGAGGAGGCCCGCCGCGTCGTCTCGATCATCGAGCACCAGGTCCACGAGCAGCCCTTCAGCTTCCTCCAGAAGACCGAAAAGGAGAACCTCGTCACCTTCCTCCAGGAGGAGCACCCCCAGACCATCGCGCTGGTGCTCTCGCACCTGCCTCCCGGCATGGCCACCGACATCCTCTCCGCCCTGCCCACCGAGCGGCAGGTCGAGGTCGTCTCCCGCATCGCCAACATGGACCAGACCAGCCCCGACGTCATCAAGGAGGTCGAGCGCGGCCTCGAGAAGCGCCTGGCCGGACTGGTGTCGGAGCGCTTCGAGCGCGTCGGCGGCATCAACGCCGTGGCCAACATCCTGAATATGGCCGGCCGCGCCACGGAAAAGGCCATCCTCGACGGCCTCGAGCAGGTCGACTCGCAGCTCGTCGAGCAGATCCGCCGCCTGATGTTCGGCTTCGAGGACATCATCCGCGTCAACGACAAGGGCATCCAGGCGGTCCTCAAGGAAGTTGAGAACGACGAGCTGGCCCTCGCGCTCAAGACCGCCAGCGAGGACCTCAAGCAGAAGGTCTTCCGCAACATGTCCGAGCGGGCCGCCTCCATGATCAAGGAGGAAATGGAGTTCATGGGCCCCGTCCGTGTCAGCGACGTCGAGAGTGCTCAGCAGAAGATCGTCGACGTTGTCCGCCGCCTCGAGGACGCCGGCGAAGTCGTCATCGCCGGGCGCGGCGGCGCCGACGTCATCGTCTAGCCGCCCGGCGCCGCTCGGCGCCGCGCCTGGTCGCCCATATGAGCCAGCTCATCCGCCGCGAAGCGCTGCCCGCCTCGCCGGTGTTCAACTTCGCCGACCTCGAACGACAGGGCCGCGACCTCGTCGAGCGCGCCCGGGCCGAAGCGGCCCGCATCACCGCCCAGGCCGAGGCCCGGGCCCGCACGCTCGTCGAGCAAAACCACCGCGCCGGATTCGACGAGGGCCTGGCCGAAGGCCGCCGCGCCGGCCTCGAGCAGGTGCAGCGCGAGGCCCGCCAGGCTGCGCACGAGCAGGCCCGGCGTGAGGCCGCCACTGAGCTCGCCCATGTGCGCGCCGCGCTCACGCAGGCACTGACGGACTTCGACCAACGCAAGCACGCCCTGCTCGCCGGCGCCGAGTCCGGCTTGCTCGAACTCGCCATCGCCATCGCGCGCCGCGTGTGCAGGACGCTCGTAACGGCGTCGTCCGAGCCGGCCCGTGCGACCGCCCGCGCCTTGCTCGAATTGGTCGGCGTCCAGGGCGACGTCGAGCTCCGCCTCAGCCCCGCCGATCACGCCGCCCTGCCCGACCTGCTGGCCGACCTTACCCGCGACCTGGGCACCCTGCGGCACGTCCAGGTCATCGCCGACGAGCAGGTCGCGCGCGGCGGCGCGGTCGTGGCCACCCGCGACGGCACGATCCGCGCCGACGTCGAAGCGCAGCTCGACCGCATCGCCGCCGCCATCGTGGCTGCGTCGAGCGCCCACCCCGCCGCGCCGGACGGTGTCGTTCCATGAGCCCGTCGGCCGCCGCTCCCGCACCGCTCGACGTCTTCAACGCCGCTTGCGGCGAGGTCGAGACCCTCCTGTGCGAGGAGATCACCGGCCGTGTGGCCGCCGTCCGCGGGCTGACCGTCTCCGCCGCCGGGCTGCCGGTCCCCATCGGTGCCCGCTGCCTGGTCCGGACGCGCCGGGGCGCAGGCCTGCACGCCGAGGTCGTGGGCCTTCAGGCGGGCCAGGCGTTGCTCAGCGTCTTCGGCGATGCGACCGGTGTCGCGCCGGATGACCCGGTCGTGTGCATTGCCGGCGCGCCGCGCGTCCCCGTGGGCTTCGACTTGCTCGGCCGCGTGATCGACGCCCAGGGCGCGCCCCTCGACGGACGCCCGGCCCCGCGTCTGAACGTGCGCTACCCGCTGCACGCCACCCCGCCCCCGGCGCTGTGCCGCAGACCGATCGACACGCCGCTCGGGCTGGGCGTGCGCTCCATCGACGCGCTGCTCACCACGGGCCGCGGTCAGCGCCTCGGCATCTTCGCCGGCACGGGCGTAGGCAAGAGCGTGCTGATGGGCATGATCTGTCGGCACACCCAGGCGGACGTGAACGTCATCGCGCTGGTGGGTGAGCGCGGCCGCGAAGTCGGCGACTTCATCGAGCACCAGCTCGGCGCCGCCGGCCTGGCCCGCAGCGTCGTCGTCGTGTGCACGTCGGACGAGGCGCCGGCCCTCCGCGTGCGCGCGGGCCTCCACGCTACAGCCATCGCCGAGTACTTCCGCGACCAGGGTCTCGACGTGCTGCTCATGATGGACTCGCTCACCCGTCTGGCGATGGCCCAGCGCCAGCTCGGCCTCTCCGCCGGCGAGCCGCCCACCACCAAGGGCTACACGCCCAGCGTCTTTGCCCTCCTGCCGCGCCTGCTTGAACGCGCTGGCCGCACGCAACGCGGCAGCATCACCGGCATCTACACCGTCCTGGTCGAAGGCGACGACATCGACGAACCGCTGGCCGACGCGGTCCGCGGCATCCTCGACGGCCACGTGTGGCTCGCACGCAGCCTGGCCAACCGCGCGCACTACCCCGCCGTGGATGTGCTCAGCAGCATCAGCCGTGTGGCCCCCGACGTGACCTCGCCCGAGCACCAGCTCGCGGCCCAGGCCGTGCGCCGTGTCCTGGCCACCTGGAACGACATCGAGGACCTCGTGAACATCGGGGCCTACGTGCCCGGCGCCAATGTCGATTACGACGTCGCCGTCCGCACCCGCGACGAGATCAACGCCTTTCTCGTGCAGGCCCGCGACAGCAGCGCTCCGCTCGACGAGTCCCTCTCGCGCCTGCTCGAGCTGGCCGGCAAGATCAACGCGACGCGCAACGCCGCCCAGTCTCGACCCGCCGCGCCCCAGAAGCCGCCCCAACCTCGCCGATGATGGCCTCAGAGACCGGCGCTTCGCGCCACCGTCTCTGTGGCACCGGTTTTCAGCTGGTGCCCGTTAGCAGGCTCCCAGCCACACGGTCGCACACGCGAGAGGCCCGAGAATGCGACGCTTCCGCTTCTCTCTCCAAACGCTTCTCGAACTCCGCGAGTCGCGCGAGCTGGAAGCGCGCCGCCGCGTTGCCGCCCAGAACGCGGCCATCGCCCAACTCGACCACCTCGACCGCCTGACCGCTTCCGAAATCGCCCGGCAACAGGCCACCCTGCTGGCGGCCCAGCACAGCGGATCGCTCGAACCCCTTGCGCTCCAGCGCGGGCACGCGTGGATTGCGCACCTGCGCAAGACCATGGCGCAGCGCAGCGCCCAACGCGACGCCCTGAAGACCGAGCTGAGCGCACTCCAGGCCGCCTGGCACGCCGCCCGCCGCGACGCCCGCGCCGTCCAGAAGCTCCGCGAGCGGCGTTATTCGCGGCACCTCAAGGACCGCCAGCGGTACGACCAGGCCGTCGCCGACGACCTGGCACGCCAGTTGCCCCTCTTTGAGCCGGTCTAGTCGGCCACGGAGCCCCCAGCGCCGATGCTCGGCAAGCTGCTCAACACGCTCGGCCTCTTCTCGCTGGCCACCCTGGTCTCGCTGGGCGGCTTCGCCAGCTACCTCGCGTTCACCGGCCGCGTCAACGCGCACCGGCTCGATCTCGTCGCCGCCGTCCTGCGCGGCGAGCTCGACGCTGCCAACGCCGCGGCTTCCTGCGCCGACGAGCCCGACCCCACGTCACAGCCCGCGGCTGAAACTGCCGCGCAGGTCTCGCCGCTCGTGCCGTCGCCGGAACTGCTGCGCGGCGCGCAGCCCGCCCCCTCGGCCGAGGAGGCCCAGGTCCGCCGCCAGCGCGAGACGCTCGAAGCGCTGCGCATCGAGCGGGCGCTGGCTGACCTCGACGCCCGCCGCCGACTGCTCGACCAGGTCCTCCACGACGTGATTCGCTCGCAGGAGCAGCTCGCGGCCCGCGAGAAGGCCTTCGAGGAGCGCAGCCGGCTCGTCGTCGCCGAGGCCGACGACCAGGGCTTCCGCAAGGAGCTCGAGTATTTCGAGCAGCTCAAGCCCGCCCAGGCCAAGGAGTACCTCAGCCGCGTCTGGCAGACCAGCCGGCCCGATGCGATCCGCCTGATGGTCAACGTCGACCAGGGCCGCGGCAAGCGCATCCTCGAGCAGTTCAAGACCCCCCAGGAACTCGCACTCATGACGGAGCTGCTGGAGCAGATCCGTCTTCAAGGCAGCAGCCTCACCGCCGACACGTCACGGACGACCGACGGCCGTATCGCGCCCTAGGTCACGATGCCCGCCGACACGCTTGTTGCGCCCACGCAACGTCGCCCCGACGCCGCCGCGCTCGCCGCCGTGCTCTCGCCCGGCTTGCTGGGCGCGCTCTTCCCCGCCGGTCCCCGGCAACAGCTCGACCGCGAAGCGCGGATCGAGCAGCATGACCAGCGCCGGCGCCGTCGCGACACCGATGTGCACCAGGCACTCGCCGCCAGCCTTGCAGCCCCCGGACCCGCCGAAACCATCATCCGGGCCGAGCGCGGCATGCTCCCCGGCTCCCAGGCCGCCCGCAGCGACCAGCTCGACGCCCGCCAGCAGAAGGACGCCGCCACCCGCCAGCAAGGGAGCTTCCGAGCAGCCCTTCGCCAGGCCAGCACCGAGCAAGGAGTCCAGTCTGCACCGCGGACGACGGCCACCGGGCCAACCGCGATCGCCGGCCGCCCAACGGCCGGCGTCGACACCCCCGCGCCGGTGAGTTCGACCACGGAATCGGAAGTGGTCGCAGCGCCGCCCTCGCGTGCACCCAGCGCTGCCGCGAGTCCATCGCCATCCTCACCCGCCACCGCACAACCCGCGGTCCGCTCCGCCGCGCCGAACGCGCCGAGTCCGACAGTGACCCCCGCCGTCACGCACGGCACGGCGAAGTCCGCCGCCACCCCTGCGCCGACCCAGCGCGCAAACGTCCCGCCACCGACCGCGGCCGGCGTAGCGCCAACGGCCGCGACGCGCGGCACCGCGCCGGCCGAACGCCCCCCGCCGGCCACGATGCCCTTGAGCCAGAGCGCGCCCGGTCCCAGCAGCGCGCGCACGACCACCCTGGCCGCTCGCGCGGCAGCCACGACCGATGTCGCCGGCAAAACTGACGCGACGATCGAGCGAATCGTGCGCCTCTTGCAGTCTCGAGTCGGACGCGAGCAAAGCGTCGCCACGCTGCGACTTGATCCGCCCGAGCTGGGCATGATTCGGCTGCACATGCACTTGCGCGCCGAGCAGGTCAGCCTCCGCGTCGAGGCGACCACGCCCGCGGCACGCCGCTTGCTCCTCGACGACCTGGATGCCCTGCGCCGTGGCCTGGAGGCCGCCGGCCTGCGGCTCGAAAGCGTCGATGTGCGGCTGGTCGCGCGCGACGCCCCCGAGTCGCCCGGACCGACGAGCCACGCCGGCCAGTCGCAGACGCACCCCGACTCGCCGGATCGGCAAGGCGACCAAGCGCCGCCGGACACGCCGACTACGGACCGCGGCCCCGCGCCCCCAGGCGCGGCAGCCTCGGACGAGTCATCACCCCCGCCAGCGGCGGAGTCGCTGGTCAACCTCTGGGCGTAGCCGTCGCGGAGCGCCGGCTGCGCAGCACGGTGGGCGACCGCCGACCCGTTCAGGAACGTCCAGCTATGGCCACGACCGCGATCAACCCGACCACCGGCCTGCCCCAATCGTCAACCACAACCGGGCGCGGCATGGAGGCCCTCTCGAGCGAGGACTTCTTCCGCCTCCTCATCACCGAGCTCCAGCAACAGGACCCGCTGGCCCCCGCCAAGACGGGCGACATGATCAACCAGGTCGCCCAGATCCGCAGCATCGAGCAGTCGCACACGCTCAACCAGACGCTCCGCGCTCTCCAGAACAGCCAGCAGCAGGCCGGCGTCAGCGCCCTGCTTGGCAAGTTCGTCGTCGCCACCCCCAAGGATGCCAGCGGCGTTGCGTCCCAGGCGTCGGGTATCGTGACCGGCGTCCGCTTCGACGTCGACGGCAGCGCCTGGCTGGACCTCGACAGCGGGCAGACCGTCGCACTTGCCGACGTCAAGCGCATCATGACGCCCGAGGCCGCCGAGCTCGCCCAGCTCACGACCGGACGCTCCACCACGGGCACGCCTGCCCCGGCTGCCACCACCGACACCGCGACCGCCGCCGCGACCACGAGCGCCGCGCCCGCGACGACGGCGAAGTCGGTCGCGCCGCCTCCGCCCGAGTACGACCTGCTGCCCTGGCTCGACCTCAAGGGATCGTTCAGCCTGTGAGCTGCCGGGTGCGACCGCGCTTGACCTGAGACGGCCGGGCCTCCAAGGCTGCCCGCACAGTAGAGAGGAGTACCGATGGGACTCACCACCGCGATGTACACCGGGCTGACCGGCCTGCGCGTCAACCAGACCCGGGTCGAGACCATCGGCAATAACATCGCCAACGTCAACACCAACGCATACCGCAGCTTCCGCACGCTCTTCGCAACCCAGTTCCCCCAGACTTTCTCGCTCGGCACGGCACCGAGCGACCAGAGCGGCGGCACCAACCCCATGCAGATCGGCCACGGCGCCGTCGTCGCCACCACCCAACGCACCACCCAGCCCGGCGGCATCGAGACGACCGGCATGAACACCGACCTGGCCGTCGAAGGCCAGGGCTACTTCGTCGTCCAGTCCTCTGCCGGCCGCCAGTTCTACACGCGCGACGGCGCGTTCACCCTCAATGCCAGGAACCAGCTCGTCACCGGCAACGGGCTCTTCGTCCGCGGCTACGGCGTCGACGCGGGACTCAACGTCGTCCCCGGACAGCTCACCAACCTGACCATCCCCCTCGGTATCGAAGACGTGGCCAAGGCTACCTCGCGCGTCCAGATGGACGGCGACCTCAGCGCGGCCACGACCGTCGCCTCCGCCGCCGCAACCACGCAATCGCAGTACCTCGTCAATGGCGCCGGCGGCGACGCGGCCGCCGACACTCCGCTCACCGACCTCCGCGCCGGCAACAACCCAGGCGCCATCCTCTTCAACACCGGCGACAGGATCACCGTCAGCGGCGTCGCCAAGGGCGACCGAACCGTCGCACCACGCACCTTCGTCGTCGGCACCGACGGCAACAGCCTCGCCGACCTGGCCCGCTGGCTTCAGGACACGCTCGCCATCCAGCCCGTCGACGGCGTGCCACAGGCGCCCCCGCCGGGCGTCACCGTAGAATCCGGCCGCCTGGTGATCACCAGCAACCTGGGCGAACCTCACGCGATTCGCATCGACGCCAGCAACGTGATCTCGAATAGCACCGACGCGCCCGTGCCCTTCCAGTTCCTCCAGACGCAGTCCGCCGCCGGCCGAGGCGTCTACACCCCCTTCACCGTGTACGACTCGCTCGGCAACGCCGTCCCCGTGGCCGCAACGTTCACGCTGGAGTCAAAAGGCGCCGGCGGCGCGGTCTGGCGCTACTACCTCGAGTCCGCCGACCCGACCAGCCCGCAGCGCGCCCTGGGCAGCGGAACCGTCGCCTTCGACCCGAACGGCCAGTTCCTCAGCTCCACCGGCAACCAGGTCTCCCTCGACCGCGCCGCCGCTGGCGCCAACTCACCCCTCACCGTCACGCTCGACTTCGGCTCGGTGAACGGCCTCTCCACCGCCACCAGCAACCTCATCATGCAGACCCAGGACGGCTACCCCGCCGGAACCCTGGTCGACTTCGGCGTCGGCGCGGATGGCGTGATCACCGGCGTGTTCAGCAACGGCACCACCCGCCCGCTCGGCCAAGTCGTTCTGGCCACGTTCGCCAACGACGCCGGGCTCGTCGCCGAGGCCGACAATCTCTTCTCCGCGGGCCCGAACTCCGGGGAGCCGGCCATCAAGTCCCCCGGCCAGCTCGGCGCGGGCACCGTCCGCGGAGGCGCCCTCGAGAACTCGAACGTCGACCTGGCCCGCGAGTTCATCGGGCTGATCACGTCGAGCACCGGGTTCCAGGCCGCCAGCCGCGTCATCAGCACCGCCAACGACATGCTCGACCAACTCCTGCTCGCGCTGCGCTGACGCGCCAGCGACGCGCGCCGAGCAGCACGACGTCGCGAGCGCCGCGCCGGCCTTGCGCGCCGCGGCGCATTTTGTGCCCCGGCGCCCGTGGGTTGTCTGATAATCGTTTCGCCTCGCGCGCCTCCGTCCACCTGGCAGCAACCATCGCCACGGCAGGCGTCGATAGGAACCGTGACGAACGACTGGCCTGCTCGACATCCGCGAGGTGACCCGATGGCCGATGCCGCCCCCAGCCCGCCTGCCGACGAGGCGCCGCCCGCAGCGGCCGCGCCTGCCAAGAAGAAGAAGGGGCTCCCGGTCAAGCTGATCGCGATCGTCGGGGGCGTCGTCGTCGTCCAGGGCGCGCTGCTCTTCGGGCTCTTCAAATTCCTGGGCGGAGGCCCGAAATCCACCCAGGCCGAGCCGTCCGCCGCCGCCCACGAGGAACAGACCAGCGACCACGGGGCGGCGCCTTCCGCCAGCGACCAGGGCAAGCCGAGCGCCGCCGCCGACCATGGCAAGACCGGCGGTACCGGTGAGCACGGTACAAAAGGGGCCGAGGGGCGCGCCGCCGAGATCCCGCCGCCGCCGGCCGGCGCCACCGCCGAAGTCCAGCTCGTCAAGGGATTCCGCGTCCCGAACGACAAGTCGGGCCGCATGTTCATCTACGACCTCGAAGTGAGCGTCGTCGTGCCCGGTCACCAGGCCGAGGCCTTCAAGGCCCTGGCGGCCCAGCGACTTGGCGAGGTGCAGGACCGCATCGGCCGAGTCATCCGTAGCGCCAGCGACAAGATGCTTCGCGAGGACGACCTCGAAATGCTGCGGTCCCAGATCCGGGAGGAACTCAGCGAGATGCTGACCGACGGCCAGCGCATCGAGCGTGTGCTCATCCCGCGGTTGGTCCCCCTCCCAACCTGACCCGTCGCCCTCAAACGCGCCGCTTCTGGCCTGACGCCGCGAGAAACCGATGCCCGACGAGACGCCCAACGCGGTCCCCGACGCCCCGGAGCCTGAGCCGACGACGCCCGCCGACGCGGACGCCGCGTCGCCGCAGGACGCCCTCGAGCCGCAGGCAGCCGAGACGCCCTCGGACACGACCGCGTCCGGCGCAACTCCCTCGACGCCCACTGCGTCCGCGCCCGACGAATCCGTGCCAGCCGCGCCCGCCAGCCCCGCCGCCGTAGACGAGGCCGCGAACGCGGGCATCGCCAACACGATTGACCAGGCTGAGCTGGATGCGCTGGCCGCGGCCTTCGCCCAGGCCCAGGCGAGCGGTGCCGCCTCAGACGCGCCTCCGGCGCGGCCGGCCGCCTCATCCCGGTTCGAGCCACCTCCGATCGAAACGCTCCAGGCCGAAGTCGACGACCTGGCCGCCGAAATGGCCGCAGCCATCGCCGCGGAGTCCGCCGCCCGGGCCGAGCCCTCGCCGCCGCCTGCCGTGCTGGGACACGCGCCGCCCGGCGTCTCTTCCCCCGCGTCCGCGGCCCCGTTCGAGCCGCCGCCCGTCGCGCCCTCCATCACGTCCGATCCGGCCGACATCGAGCTGCTGGACGACGTGGACCTTGAAGTGAAGATCGAGCTCGGGCGCACGGAGATGTACATCGAGGACGTCCTGCGCCTCACGGCCGGCTCCGTCGTCGAACTCGACAAGCTCGCCGGCGACCCGGTCGACGTGTACGTCAACCAGCGCCTCGTCGCGCGGGGCGAGGTGCTCGTGCTGAACGACGCCTTCTGCGTCCGCATCAACAGTATCCAGAGCCCCGTCGCGGAGCTCGAGCGAGCGTCCTGAGATGGAACGACCGTGCCCGCCGCCATGGATGGCATTGCTGCTGGCACTGGCGCTCGCCGTGCCCGGCCTGGCGGAGCCTCCTTCTCCAGCCGCTGCCGCGAGCGATCACCCTGCAAGCGAGCTGCTCGACCCCGACAGCGCCGCACCCGCCGGTGAAGCCGCCACGCGAGCCACGTCGCCGCGCCCCATCGCCCGCCGCGCCAACGCGCCGAGCGTCGCCGCGCCCGCTTCAACGACGTCGCCGGCCGGCAGCGGGTGGCTGCGAACCACGGCCTCGCTGGCCGCGGTCGTCGCCCTCATCCTGCTTCTCGCCTGGGGCTACCGCCGCACGATCGGCCCGCTTGCCGGCGTCAGCTTGGCGCGCGGGCGCAACCTGGGGCTGATCGAGGTCATCAGCCGCGCCACGCTCGGACCGCGCCATACGCTGCACCTGGTCCGCGTCGGGGCGCGACTCGTGCTGGTCGGAACAGCGCAGGACGGTGTGCGCACCCTGGACGTCATCACTGACCCGGACCAGGTGTCCGCACTACTCGGCCAGGCCGCCCAGCAGCGCGCCGAGAGCGCGACCCGCTCCTTCGCCGGCCTGCTCGAGGCCGAGTCCACGCGTTACCCCGCGTCCGATGAAGCGCCACGAGCCGCAGCGCCCCCCGACGAGGTCCGGCTGCGCGCCGCACAGGACGCGATCGCCGCCGCGGTCGAGCGCCTCCGGGCGGCCGAGGCGCGAGCGTGACGCCCCGCGGGACGCGAGCGCGCGCGTCATGTATCGCCACGGCGGCAGCCGTCGCGATCCTGCTCTGCGCCCCCGGGCGAGCCCAATCGTCAGCCGACGGCGCCGACGGTGTCCTAGCAAACACCCCGGTGTCTGCCGCGGCTGCCGACCCGATCTACGTCCCCGACCTGAGCCGAGTCCTGCCCGCAGCCAATGACCGGACCGCGCTGAGCAGCTCGCTCCAGATCGTGGTCCTGCTCACGATCCTCGCGATCGCGCCGTCCATCCTGCTGATGATGACGGCGTTCACGCGAATCCTCGTCGTGCTGATCCTGCTGCGCCAGGCCCTCGGCACGCAGCAGCTCCCACCGTCGCAGGTCCTCACCGGCCTGGCGATGTTCATGACATTCCTGGTGATGGCCCCCACGGGACAGCGCATCAACGAGCGGGCGCTCCAGCCGTACCTCGACGGCCGGCTCGACCAGCTCACCGCCATCGACCTGGCCAACCAGGAGCTGCGCGGTTTCATGTTCGCCCAGATTCGCGCCGCCGGGAACGAGCAGGACGTCTACCTCATGCACGAGTACGCCGTGCAGCGCTCCATCCCGGAGAACGAGACCATCGACGAGCACGACGTCTCCACCGCGGCCCTGATTCCGGCCTTCATCCTCAGCGAGATGAAGACGGCGTTCCTCATCGGCTTCCGCATCTACCTGCCGTTCCTGGTCATTGACCTGGTGATCGCCACGGTGCTGGTCGCGATGGGCATGATGATGCTGCCGCCCGTGCTGATCTCGCTGCCGTTCAAGCTGCTGCTGTTCGTCCTGGCCGACGGCTGGCACCTCGTCGCGGGTGCCTTGATGGCCAGCGTCCACGCATAGGCCCGGAGCAACGGAGTACCGCGATGGATCTCTCCCAGGCCCTCGACCTCGGCCGCCAGGCGATGTTCGTCGCGCTGCTGATCGCGGCGCCCGTTCTGCTCGTCGGCCTGGTCGTCGGCCTCATCATCAGCGTCATCCAGACCGTCACCCAGATCCAGGACCAGACGGTGAGCCTTGTGCCCAAGATTGTGGCCATGTTCGCCGCCGCAGCCTTCTTCATCCCCTGCCTCTCCCAGCAAATCCTGGCCTACTCGCGAAGCATGTTCGCCGGCGGATGAGTCGCCCCATGCCCACCGAGCTTGTCACCACCTACCTCGCGCTGCCCCGCTTCGGTCTCGTGGCCGCACGTATCGCCGGCCTGATCATGTTCATTCCGTTGATCTCCACGCTGGCCATCCCCGTCAACGTGCGAGCCCTCCTCGTCCTTACCCTGGCCGTGCTGCTGACCCCGCTGGTCGCGCCCCCCGCCCAGGCCCCCGACACGCCCCTCGGGCTCACGCTCGCCCTGGCCGGCGAGCTCCTGGTCGGCATCCTGATCGGGCTGACCGCGATCGTCGTCTTCACCGGCCTCCAGCTCGGCGCGCTCCTCGTCGCGCAGGAAGCCGGCCTGGCCTCCGCCCAGATCGTCGACCCCACCAGCGAAGAGCAGGAATCCGTCCTCGGCGTGCTCTACGTCCAGCTCGGACTCGTCATCTACGTCGTCATCGGCGGACACCGTGCCCTGGTCACCGCATGCCTCGACACGTTCCAGCACGTGCCGCTGCTCAGTCATGAACTCGGCGCCGGACACGCGATTGAGCTGCTCCTCCTAGCGCTCCAGGTCGGCACCGCGCTGGCCCTCCAGGTCGCCGCGCCCGCACTGGTGGCCATGCTCCTCGTCAACCTGGCGCTTGGCTTCGTCAGTCGAACCATGCCGCAGCTCAACCTGCTCGCCACCGCCTTCACGTTCAAGTCGCTCGTGGCCCTGCTCATGCTGGCCGTGGCCTTGCCCACCGCTGCGGATGCCTTCATCCACGGCCTCGAGCAGGTCTTCAACTGGATCACGCGGGCCGCGCTCCCGTAAGCCGCCCGCACGCGGCCGCCGCGCGAGGCGGCAAGCCCGGCGAGATGGATGCATGGCCGAAGAGGATTACGGCGATCGGACCGAAGACCCCACGCCACGTCGGCGTGAGGAAGCCCGCGAGGAAGGCCGCGTCGCGCGCAGTGCCGACCTGACCGCGGCCGTCTCGCTCCTCGCCGCCGTTCTCCTCCTGCGCTTCCTCGGCCCGGACATGATGGCCGGGCTCCACGCACTTACAGCCTCGCTGCACGGCGCTGGCGAGGTGTCCACCGGCGAGCTGGCCCCGCTCTACTGGCGTACGCTCGAGCTGGCGGCCCGGCTCACGCTCCCGTTCCTGGCCCTGCTGCTGGCGCTGACCGCCGCCGGTGCGGCCGTCCAGACCGGCCTGCGATTGACCTGGAAGAAGCTCACCCCCAAGCCCGAGCACCTCAGCCCTATCAAGGGTCTCAAGCGCGTCGTCTCGACCGAGTCGCTGACCCGCCTCATGATCAGCCTGGTCAAGCTGACCATCGTCACGCTCGTCTGCTGGCACACGATCGCCGCCGGCCTCCCGCGCATCGTCGGCAGCGGCGCCGGCGGCCCCGGCGGGTTCTTCGTCACCTGCGCTGGGGTCCTCTTTGACCTGGCCGTGCGGCTCGCCCTGGTGCTGCTGATCCTGGGACTGATCGACTACATGTTCCAGCGCTGGCGCACCGAGAAGCAGCTCCGCATGACCAAGCAGGAAGTGCGCGACGAACTGAAACGCATGGAAGGTGACCCGCTCATCAAGCAGCGCCGCCGCCAGGTCCAGCAGCGCCTTGCCCTGCAACGCATGCGGGCCGAGGTGCCCCGCGCCCAGGTCGTCGTCACCAACCCGACCGAGTACGCCGTCGCCCTCCGCTACGACGAGCAGCGCATGTCCGCGCCGCGCGTCACCGCCAAAGGCCGCGGCTACCTGGCACACCGCATCCGGCAGCTTGCGCTGGAGCACGGCGTTCCGGTCGTGCAGCGCCCGCCGCTGGCCAGGGCCCTCTACGCCGCCGTCGACGTGGGTCGCGAGGTCCCCCCGGCCTTCTACCGCGCGGTCGCCGAGGTCCTGGCCTACGTCTACCAGCTCGCGCGCCGCGCCGGGTAGAAGCGGCAGCCGCGCCGCGCCAGCGCCCTGTGCCACGGGTTTTCAGCGGGTGCCCGGGTGCAACTCGCCCCCGCGCTCGCGCACACGCCGCGCGCCAGCCACGCGACTCCGAAAGACTTGCGCGGTGCCCGCAACCCTTGCCTGCGCACCCAGCGGGAGCACGACACCACGACGATAGAGACAGCAGCGCACCCGCGCGCGTGTCCGGAGCCCAGCCGTGCCCTTCGCCCTCGATCGCGTGCCGATCTTCCGGTTCCTCGCCGCCAACCGGGGCATGCTGTTCCCGGCCACCGCCGCGGCGCTGATCTTCGTCATCCTCATTCCGCCTTCGACGGCCGTTCTGGACACGCTGCTGACGGCGAACATCCTGCTGCCCACCGTCATTCTGATGACGGTCATGTACATCCGCGGTCCGCTGGAGTTCTCCAGCTTCCCCTCGCTGCTGCTGGCGATGACGCTCTTCCGGCTCGTGCTCAACGTGGCCACCACGCGCGTCATCCTCTCGCACGGGGCCGATGGCCCCGGCGCGGCCGGCCACGTCGTCGAGGCCTTCGGGGCTTTCGTGGCGGCCAACTCGCTCGCCGTGGGCGTGATCATCTTCCTGATCGTCACCGTCATTCAGTTCGTCGTGATCACCAAGGGCGCCACGCGCGTGGCCGAGGTCGCCGCCCGCTTCACCCTCGACGGCATGCCCGGCAAGCAGATGGCCATCGATGCCGACCTCAACGCCGGCATCATCGACGAGACCGAGGCACGCCGCCGACGGACGGAGGTCGCCCGCGAAGCCGACTTCTACGGGGCCATGGACGGTGCCAGCAAGTTCGTCCGCGGCGACGCCATCGCCGGCATCATCATCACGTTCGTGAACATCCTCGGCGGCCTCTACGTCGGCATGGTCGAAAGCAACCTGCCGCTGATGAGCTGCATGGAGATTTACACCAAGCTGACCATCGGCGACGGCCTGGCCAGCCAGATCCCCGCATTCATCATCTCGATCGGCGCCGGCATGCTCGTGACCCGCAGCACCGGGCAGACCAACATGGGCGAGGAGGTGCTCAGCCAGCTCTTCAGCAAACCCATCGCCCTCGTCCTGGCCGCCGCGTTCCTGTGCGTGCTCCTGCTCACACCCCTGCCGAAGGTTCCCCTGCTCATCCTGGCGGGCGGCTCGGGGTTGCTGGCCTACACCGTCCAGCGCGGGGCGACCAGCGCCGCGGTCCGCAAGGCCGCCGAGCAGGTCGCCAAGGAGCAGGCCAAGCCCGCGCGCGTCGAGCAGCAGTTGCTTGTCGACCGCCTCGAGCTCCAGGTCGGCCTCGGGCTCGTGCGGCTTGTCGACAAGGCCCGCGGCGGCGACATCCTCGACCGCATCGCGGGCATCCGAAAGCAGCTCGCCAGCGACCTCGGCCTCGTAGTCCCCGCGGTGCGCATCCGCGACAATCCAACGCTTCCCCCCAGCACCTATGCGATTCTCCTGCGCGGACAGGAGATGGCCCGCGGCGACCTTTTCCCCGACGAGCTGCTGGCGATCGACTCCGGCGCGGCCAGTGAGCCGCTACGCGGGCACGAGGTCCGCGAGCCCGCCTTCGGCCTGCGCGCCTGGTGGATTCCGCCCGCGTACCGCGAGCACGCCGCGCGGCTCAATTACACCGTTGTCGAGCCGTCGGGGGTTCTGGCGACGCACCTGACCGAGCTGATCCAGCGCAGTGCCGCCGAACTGCTGACCCGCGCGGACACGCAGAAGCTGCTGGACACACTCAAGGAGCGGAACCCCGGCCTGGTCGAAGAGGTCGTACCGAACCTGCTCAAGGTCGGCGACGTGCAGAAGGTGCTCCAGAATCTGCTCCGCGAGCGCGTCCCCATCCGCGACCTGGAGACGATTCTTGAAACGCTCGGCGACTGGGCCGGCCGCACCAAGGACCACGAGATCCTGACCGAGTACGTCCGCAACGCGCTCGCCCGGACCATCTGCAACCAGTACCGCGACCGCGACGGCGCCGTCCACGCCGTCACGCTCGACCCGGCCACGGAGGATCTCATCCTCGGGAACATCCAGCGCGGCGAGGTCGGTTCGTCCCTGGCCCTGCCCCCCGACCGCCAGGCCGAATTCGCCCTCAAGGTGCGCCAACAGGCCGAGTCGGCCGCCAGTTCCGCCGGCGGCGCGCCCGTCGCCGTCCTGTGTGGACCGCAGGTCCGCATGTGGGTGCGCAGGCTCATCGAACCGATTCTGCCCCAGACGCCGGTCCTGGCACTCAACGAGGTACTGCGCGGCGTGGACGTTCGCGCCCACGGAGTAGTAAGCCTTGAGTCCTGAAGTCCGGACGTTTCGCGCCGCCTCGATGGCCGAAGCCCTGGCGCTGGTCAAGCGCGAGCTGGGACCGGAGGCCGTGATCCTCGGGACGCGCGATCTCACCGGCGAGCGCATGCCGCCCTGGGCCCGCAAGCTGCGCGTCGAGATCAGCGCTGCCCCGCCCGGGGTGGCGAGTCCCGCACCACGCGTGCGCGCCACGCGCCGCCCGCTCGCCGCCGAGCCGGCGCCGGCCCCGCTGCCCCCGACCGGCGCGCCGCCGAGACCGGACGTGCCGGAGCAGCTATATCCCTACTACGTCGAGTTGATCAAGCGTGAAGTCGCGCACCAGTTGGCCGAGCACCTGGTGCGCCAAGTCTCACAGCAGCTCACGCTCGACCAGCCCGCGGGCGAGGAGGCCATCCGCGCCGCGCTACGCCAACAGGTCGAGCGCTGGCTCCCGGCGGCATGCGGGCTCGACATTCCGGCCGGCAAGCACCACCGCGTGGCGCTCGTCGGGCCGCCCGGCGCGGGCAAGACAACCACGCTCGCCAAGCTCGCCGCTGAGCACAAGCTGCGGCAAGGCCGCCGCGTCGGACTTCTCTCGCTCGACGCGCACCGCCTCGACGCCGCCGCGCAGCTCCGCCGCTTCGCCGAACTGCTCGAGGTACCCTGCTGGACGGCCCAGACGATCGCCGACGTGAAGACCGCGCTCGAGGCCGCCCGCGACCTCGACCTCCTGCTCATCGATACGCCCGGCATCGGCCCACGCGACCAGGGGCGCTTCGCCCGCGTCGCCAGCCTCCTGCGGGCCGCCCGGCCGGACGAAACGCACCTCGTCACGCCCGCCTCACTGGCGCCCGGCGTGCAGACGCGGCTCGCTCAAGGCTTCGCGCCGCTCGGGGCGTCACGCCTCATCCTGACCCGCCTCGACGAGGTGGTCGGCATCGGGGTTGTCCTCAACATCGTCGACCAGCTCAAGCTTGGCGTCTCCTACCTCACGACGGGCCAGAACGTGCCGCAGGACTTGCAGGTGGCCGGGCCACGGGCGCTCGCCGAGATTCTCGTGCCGGCACATCCCTGAGCAGTTGCCCCGTCGTCGCGCCGCCGACGCGCGACTCGGCCCGCCCATTCCTCGCCGGCGAGCGTGGTGCGCGTCAGCGCACGGGCTCACCGTTTCTGGGACGCGATGTGCACCCGCCCGTGTCGTCCCATACGACATTCACTGTGCGCGGCCGGCTCGCGATCGCGCGCACCATCGCGCGCCGGCTGCGCCTGTCCGGCAAGTCTTGCCGCGCGGGCCTTCCCCGCACATCGCCAGCGTTCTGGTGCCTGATTTCGGACAACCACCTGAGCAACAACTGACGCCGACAAGCCTGCCTCGAGGCCGACCGATAGAGGGGGATGGACGTGACTCGTCGGACGCGGAGGTCCGACGCCTCTTGTCCGGCGCGGAGGTGCGGCGCTCTTCATGACCGGCAGCATCGCGGCACAGATCGGCCTGCTCGCCTTCGCCACCACCTGCCTGACCGGCTTGTTCGTCGGCAATGATCTTCAGGCCGTGCTGACACGCAGCCTGGTCGCGCTGGTCGTCGGCTCCGCGGTCGGACACCTCGCCGGTGCGAGCGCTAAGCTCGTGCTGCGCGAGCACTTCGCCCGGCGAAAGCACGACCTCGACGCGGCCCACTTCGCTGCGGTGCGCGCGGCGGACGAGGCGGCCACCGAACTGGATCCCACGGGAGAGGAGGAGAGCCGCGCGTGATGCCACCTGCCAGCACTCCGGGACACCGGATCCGTCGCGTCAGTCGTGAGCACCAGGGCCGCTCGATCCCCGACGCGCGCTCGCTCCAGGCCGCCTGGCGCCACTACCGCCGACACGGTGACGAGCCCACCCGCAATCGACTCATCGAGCACTACCTCTACCTGGTCCGCTACACCGCCGAGCGCATCGGCGCCAAGCTCCCGGCGGAGGTCGACGTCGACGACCTGATGAGCGCCGGCATCTTCGGACTGGTGGACGCGATCGACGCGTTCGACCTTGACCGCGGCGTGAAGTTCGAGACCTACTGCGCGGCCCGGATTCGTGGGGCCATTCTTGACGAGCTGCGCAGCCTGGACTGGGTGCCGCGCCTGGTGCGCAACCGGGCCCACAAACTGGCCGAGGCCACCCGCGCGCTGGAGGTCGAGCTCGGACGCGTGCCAAGCGAAGACGAGCTGGCCCGCCGGCTGAACATCCCCAAGTCGCAGTTCGACAAGCTGCTCCGCGACGCGAGCGCCGTCACCCTGCTCTCGCTGTCCCGCAAATACGCTGACCCGGACTCCCAGCGGGAGGTGTTCGAGATCGACGTCGTTCCCGGCGAGGAGTCGGCCGACCCGGTTGTCGAGGCCCAGAAGCGCGACTTGAAGGAGTTGATCGCCAACGGTCTGTCGCGCGCCGAACGTCTCATCATCGTGCTCTACTACTACGAGCAGATGACCATGAAGCAGATCGGCCAGACGCTCGACCTCTCCGAGTCGCGCGTCAGCCAGATGCACTCCGCGATTCTCGAGCGCCTCCGCGCGCAGCTTCAGAACACCGCCGCACGCGTTGCCGCCCCGATAGCCGCGACTGAGGAGAAGGCGCCGGCCAGCCCCCGATCCAGCGCGCCGCCCGCATGCCCGGCCCCGTGCCCGCCACGGCCCGCGCCCGCCCCGCTCATCGCCGACCTCAAGCCGTCCCTCGAATCGGCCCTCCAAGCCGCCGCGAAGGCCGCCCCCTCGCGCGACCCCCTGGGCGTCTCCGACCGTCTGCTGGCAGCCATTCAGCGGCTGCGCGTCCCGCCCCCGCCTGGAGCCCCCGCGTGGGCCTGATCCCCCCGACCTGGCTCGGCTCGATTCTCGGCGCCCCCGGCGCCTCGCAGCGCGCCGGTTCGGCCAAGGCCACGGAGGATGCCTCGGCCAGCACCACGCGCGGGCCCAACAGCTTCGCCGACAATCTCATGGATGTCATCGAGTCCAGCGAACGCGACTCCCAGGTGTACACCGACGCCGAAGGCAGCGGCTCCCAGGGCCGTCCGAGCGAGCCGGAGACGCAGGAAGCTCCCTCGGGCGACGAGCCGGCGGCAGACACCGACGACGGTCTGGACATCGAGGCCTGACGCGCGGCGCTGAATGCCCGCGCACAGCGCATTCCACTCGATTGCCCCCGCCAACACTTGCACACCCCCACACGCGCACACGACCACTGCCCCGCGCACTCAGCAGTCCAGCCCCACGTCGAGCCCGACCGCCGAGTGCGTGAGCGCGCCGACGGAGATGCGGTCCACTCCCGTCGCCGCCACCGCCCCGATGGTCTCCAGCGTGACCCCGCCGCTGGCCTCAAGCAGCACCCGCCCACGAAGTCCCAGCGCGTCGCGCCGCGCGACAGCTTGCCGGAGCCCGTCGAGCGGAAAGTTGTCGAGCAGAATGAGCCCCACACCCACGACCGAACAGACCGGCTCGAGCTGCTCCAGCGCGTCGATCTCGACCTCGATGAACGCCGCCGGCCGTGTCAGCCGCGCCAGCATCGCCCTGACGTGCCCCGCCAACTGCCCGAGCGGCACACCCGCCAGGTGGTTGTCCTTGATCAGCACTGCGTCATACAGGCCGCTCCGGTGGTTCACCCCGCCGCCGCACCGAACGGCGTACTTGTCCAGCTCGCGCCAGCCGGGGACCGTCTTGCGCGTGTCGAGCACCTGCACCGTCGCGCTGGCCGCGCGAGCCGCGTCCACGTAGCGGCGTGTCAGGCTGGCCACACCGCTGAGCCGGGTCAGGAAGTTCAAGAGCGTCCGCTCGCAGCTCAGCACGGCCGCCGACGGGCCGCGCAGCTCCGCCACGGCCTGCCCGGCCGCCACCCGGTCCCCATCCTGCCACGCACGCGACCCGTTCGGGAGCGGTTCGAAAGAAAGGGACGCGCCGAGCCGCGCGCCGAACCCGGACGCAATTTCCGGCCCCAGCGACAACCCGCAGATCACGCCGGACTCGCGGGGCGTGACACGGGCCACGACGACGCGGTCGGGCTCGGGAAGCAGCGCTGCGGTCAGATCGCCGGCGCCAAGGTCCTCCTCGATCGCGATCTGGATCAGGCGGCGTGTCTGCTCGGACCACATCGGCGCACTTCCCGCGGCAGGTCGCTCACGTGCCCGTGAACCGCGGCCGACGCTTCTCGAGAAAGGCGGCCACGCCCTCGGCATGGTCGCTCGTGCCGCAGGCCGCGCTCTGGAGCAGCGCCGCGTACTCGAGCTGCTCGCCGAGTGGGCTCGTCCAGGACCGATTCAGCGCCCGCTTGATCAGCCCGATGGCCTTGGTCGGCGCCTGGGCGAGACGCACCGCCAGCCCCCGGGCCAGCGTCGACAGCTCAACTTCCTCGCACACCCTGTTAAGGAGCCCCATTGCGGCGGCGTCGGTCGCGCTGAGCCCCTCGCCCAGCATGCACAGCTCGGCCGCGCGCGCGTAGCCCACGTCCTGGATCAGCGTCAGCGTCGCCGCGCAGTCGGGGACCAGCCCCACCTGCACGAACGCGAACTTGAGCGTGGCGCTTCGGACGGCAATGCGCAGGTCGGCGCAGAGCACGAGGCTGGCTCCGGCCCCGGCCGCGACGCCGTTCACCGCCGCCACGATTGGCTTCTCGAGCGTCCGCATCTGCACGATGAGCGGGTTGTAGCGCGAGCGGACCAGGGCCCCCACGTCATAGTCGTCGCCGGCGGACTTCCGCAGCTCGGCCAGCTCGCGCAGGTCCTGTCCGGCGCAGAAGGCCTTGCCCGCCCCGGTCACGAGCACGCTGCGAATGGTGTCGTCGCGCCGGGCCGTGTTCAGCACGGCGGACAACTCCTCACACATCGTGCCGGTCAGGGCGTTGTAGGCCTCCGGGCGATTGAGCGTGATCGAGAGCACGCCGTCGTCCGAGTCCACAAAGAGCGTCGACAGTGCCATGGGCCAGCCTTCCACCGCCGCGGCCCGCGCCGGCCGGGCAGTTCTACCGTCCGACGAACAGCGGCGGCCGCTGCTCCATGAACGCGCGGATGCCTTCCTTGAAGTCGTCGCTGGCCAGCAGCCTCGCCCGCACCTGCCGCTCGTACGCCAGGCCGGCCGTCAGCGGCAACTCCTCCGCTTGCCGAAGCGCATCCTTCGCCGCGGCCAGCGCCAGCGGATTCGCGCGGGCCAGCTCCTGCGCGAGCGCCACCGCCTGGCTTTCGAGGGTCTCGATCGGTACGACACGGCTCACCAGGCCGCACCCGCGGGCCTCCATCGCCCCCAGCGTGCGCCCCGACAGCAGCATGTCACCCGCCAGCGCCCGCCCCACCCGCCGCGGAAGCCGCTGCGTCGCCCCGCCGCCCGGAATCAGTCCAAACCGCGTCTGCGACATGCCGAAGCACGCGCTCTCGGCCGCGATGACCACGTCCGCCAGCAAAACCAGCTCGAGCCCCGCATCCAGCGCGAAACCCGCTACCGCCGCGACGAGCGGCTTGCGCAGCCGGGCGATCTCCTGCCAGGGTCGCCAGGCGGCATCGTCGAGCCCGTCGCCGGTGCTCCGATCGAGGTACGTTGCCGGATCCTCGCCAGTCGCGAAAGCCCGCTCGTCCCCCATGACAACCAGGCAGCGCACGCCCGGATCGCGGTCGGCGGCCTGGAGCGCGTCGGACAGCGCCCCAAGCAGCGCCGGCACAAGACTATTCAACGTGTCGGGGCGCGCCAGGCGCGCCACCGCGACGGCCCCTTCCCGCTCGCTCGTCAGGCCCGACGACATGGCCACATCGTACGTTGGCGCTTCAGCAAGCTCAAATCAGGGCTTCCCGGTCGGTGGATCCCGCCGGGACAGATCCCGCCTCTCGTCCGGGTGCGTCAGCCCCGTCGCCCACGCGGCCGCCGCGCTCGCCAGCACGACGCCGATGTACAACGGAACCGCCCAGCGCGTCTGGATCACGGGGTGGCCCTGGCGAACCCAGGTCATCAGCAGTCCGACCGCCGCGTAAGCGCACGTGAGGAGGTAACACACGAGCACCGTCTGCCTCACCGTCAGTCCGCGCTGCACCAGCTGGTCGTAGAAGTGGCTCCGGTCGCCTTCGAAGATCGACCGCCCGCCGCGCAGCCGCCGGAACATCGCGAGGGCCGTGTCGAACACCGGCAAGGCGAAGATCATCAGCGCCCCCACGACCCAGCGGAACTTGCTGTTCTCCACGAACAGCAGGATGAGCAGGCCGCAGTTGTAGCCGAGCAGCACGCTGCCGGCATCGCCCATGAAGATCCGCGCCGGGTTGAAGTTCCACGGGAGGAAGCCCAGCGCGGCTCCGGCCATCGCGATCGCCAGCGTGAGCCGAACGGGGTCGCCCGTGGTCGAGAAGTTGTGGATCGCCAGGTGGGCCGCCAGCAGGAAGAACCCTAGCGAGATGATCGCGGTCACCCCGCTGCACAGCCCGTCCAGCCCGTCGATCAGGTTGGCCGAGTTGCACGCTCCCAGCACGATAAACAAGCCGAGCACGAACGAAACCACGGTGCCCACCGGGCGCATCGCCTCGATCGTCTCGGCCGAGGTCTCGACGCCCACGTCCCGCAGCACTGCCACCAGTCCCACCGTCACCGACTCGACCAGGCGCAGACCCGTTCCGGTCGTGAGAATCACCGCGCTGATGACCAGCGCGCCCACCACCAGCCGGATCCGCGGCGAGATGTCGCGGATGTCGTCGATCAGGCCCAGTGCGGACATCGCCAGCCCACCAAGCACGATCGGGATCATCGTGCCCAGGTCACTGACGGTGCCTGTCAGCATCGCGACCACGCAGGCGAGCACCCATGCGACGCAGATCGCCGCCCCGCCCAGGTACGGGATCGGCCGGGCGTGCGGCTTGAGCTTCTGGTCCGGGATGTCCAGGATGCCGTAGCGGAACGCGAGCCGCATCGCCAGCGGTGTCAGGAAGACGGTGGCCGCGAAGGCGATGAAGCCGTACGTGCCGTAGTCCCGAAGAATGTGCTGAAAGCTCTCCACGGCTCGCGGAGTATACCGGTGCGACCGGGCACCGAAAGGTCGCCCGCGTGCGTCGCGAAACACCCGCGGCGGGCCCTCAGCCGCGCCGCGCCGCAAGCACGTCCTCATACAGCGCGACCAGCTCGGCCGCGTGCCGGTCCATCGAGACCAGCCCGGCCAGTCGCGCGGCATCGGCCCGACACGCCGCTCGCACGCGCGGATCCAGAACACGTTCCAGCGCCGCGGCCAGTGCCGCAGTATCGTCCGGCTCGGCGAGCACCTCCCCGTGGCGTCCCGGCTCCATCACGTCCGCAGCGCCATTCCAGCGCGTCGTGACCGCCGGAAGGCCGCTCGACAGCGCCTCCAGCACCACCCGGCTGCAAGGGTCGTACCAGGTCGGATGCGCCAGGGCATCGGCGGCGGCGTACCACGCCGACAGGTCCTCGACCGGCCCCACGAAGCGAACCCGGTCCGCGAGCCCAAGCCGCCGGGCACGCGCCTCGTAAGGCTCGGCTCGATCGCGCCCGCATACGAGCAGCACGGCTCGCGACGCGCGCTCGTGCGCCGCCCCGTCGCGCCCCGCCGCCGCCAGCGCGCCGAGCAGCTCGCCCAGTCCCTTGAGCTTGAAGTTGTGAGCTACGAAGAGCAGCAGTGGCGAATCCGGGCCGATCCCCAGCCGCGCACGCAGCTCGCGCACCCCAGTCGGCCCTCCCGCCGGCCGCCCGCTCACGCCATTGAAGACCACGCGCACGCGGCTCGGCGGCACGGCGGCATGTGAGAGCGCTTGTTGCCGAACGTACTCCGACAGCGCCGCGACCCAAACGCGCTGCCGGCGCCGGGTCAGCAGCACGCGTTCGATCCGCATCAGGAACCGCTGCCGCATGTTGAAACGCCGGCCCAGTCGACGCAGCCCCCGCCACAAGGGCGACTGCTCCGGCGCCAGGCTGCGCGCAATCGCCTCGGCGTACAGCCCGCCACGCGGCTGGTATACGTCGGCGCAGAGCACCGGCGTCACCGCGTGAACCACGTCGAACGCGCCGCCCCGGCAGGCCCGCGTCGCCGCCTGCACGAACCGGTAGGTCTGGAGCAGCTTGCCGCCGCCGCCGGCCGCCAACGGCTCGTACATGACGTTGTCTCGAACCAAACCGCCCGGCCGCTGGCCGCGAAAGAGCACCGTGACGCTGACGCCGCGCGCCGCGATCGCGCCGGCCATCTCAACCACCGACGTCTCCGCGCCGCCACGGCGAACATCCACTTGCTCATGCACAATGGCGACTCTCATCGGGCCCGGCCCTTGCGAGCCATCCGCGCGAGTATCGCCCGGCTCTTGGCGACGATCGCATCCACGTACGCGCGGAGGCCGGCTCTCGCCGCCCGTCCGCCCAGGTAGGCACGCAGGAAACGCAGTCGATCCGTGCGCGTCAGCCCAAGCTGCTGCGCGGAAGCATCGAGCTGTCCCAGGTCCTTGATGATCCACCGCCACCGACGCAACTTCGGCGCGAAAACCCGCGCCAGGTCGATCAGGGTGAAGCCCGGCGCCTTGTCACCAGGCGAATCGATCCTCACGAAGATGTGACACAGGTACAGGTCCCGGTGGCACAAGCCCGCGGCGTGGAAGGCGGCCACGAACGCTGCCAGCTCGCACGCCACGCGGTGCCGCCCCGCCCCGCGTGTGACCGGACTGCCAGCGGCAACAAGCCCCGGCCAGGCGCGATCGAGCGCCTCGCCCGGGACGGCACCGAGCACGACCACGCTCCGCCGCTCCCACGGGCCGACCATTTCCTCCGCGTACCCGACCACCGGCGCGGCGGCGACGCCCGCGAGCGCCAGTCGCCGGCCCACCTCGAACTCCCAGGCCGCCCGGCTGCCGCGCCGATCCTGCCGCAGTACACGATCAAACTGCTGACGAAGTGGCGTACGCGTGTAGCGCTTCACGTAGAGCTGGGTTTCGTCATCGCGCGTCCAGCGCCAGCGCTCACGCCCGGCCAGCCCGGGCTTGCTGAGCCGTTCCCACGTTCCGGGCGGTGGATGATCGGCGGGCGAGCGCTCCAGCAGTTGCACGAGCAGCGCCTTTTCCCCCCGCAGACCCGACGGGACATCCGCGCCCAGCACGACGCGCCGACTCATGGCGGCGCTACCGGCGGCGACGCGCCCGGGCCGGAGCGGGCGGCCTCCTGAGCCAACCGCGAGCGCCAGCACTCGAAGAGCCGGTTCATCCAGACGCGCCGATCCTCGTGCGGCCGGCCGGCCCGGGCCATCCGCTCGATCTCGCGCAGGTGCGACTTGAGCGCGGCCGACAGCGGCGCGTTACCCAGGTACGCGCGCACGAAGCGCAGCCGCTCGCTCCGCGTCGTGAACGGCACCGCCGACGTGCAGAGCTGCGCCAGCTCGCGCAGCCACCAGCGGCGCGGGGCGCGAACCCGCTCCCAGAAACGGAGTGGCTGCGCATCGAGCAGGAAGAACTCGTAGCCGCCATCCGGCGCCGGGCGGACCATCACGTTCCGCCAGAAGAGATTGCCGTGCGAGACGCCCGCCGCGTGCATGTCCGCTACCAGCGCCGCCAGCCGCGCCAGCATCTCGCGGCGCTGGGCGAGCGACAACGTGCGCTCGCCGGCCGCAAGCTGCTGGGCGAACGTGGTCAGGTTCACGCTGTCCGGGACCGCCTCGGTAATCAGGATGCTGGCCGCGACGAATCCGACCACCAGCCGCGCACCGTACGCCACCGGCCGCACGGCCGGCACGCCCGCCCACCGCAGCGCGTTCAGCGCCAGGTACTCGGCGTGGCCGCGGTGCAGACCAACGAGCGTCCCGCGCAGCGCGCCGCGCCAGCGGCTCGACCAGCGCGGCACATAGACGCGCTTGAGAAACAGGCCCGGGTCACTGCCGCTGCCCGGAATCTGAAGCGTCTCGGTCGACCGGCTCCAGGCCGCCACGACCCCGTCCACGCGCGCCAGAACGCGCGACATCGAGTCCAGGCCGGCGCTGCGGAGCCGCTCGCGGTAAGCCGGATCAATCCGCATCGTGTCCCACGCCAGCATCCGCTCAACTCCGTGTGCAACCCGCGTGGCCCGTAGCGCGCGGCGCCCCGCCGCCCGCGAGTGGCAACACGTGCCGCCGCCGGCCGACGACACGCTCCACGGCGTCCATGACCATGTCCACGGACAGCCGCGTCATGCAGCGATGGTCGAGCGGGCAAACCGGCAGTTGGCAGGGCCCGCACTCGACCGGCACCTGCAGCTTGATCTCCTTCTCGTAATCCGTGGCCACCCACGCCTGGTGCGTCGGACCGAACAGCGTCACCAACGGGACGCCGAACGCCTCGCCGTAATGCCGCGGTCCGGTGTCATTGCCGACCAGCAGCGCCGCGTCGCGAACCAGGACTTTCAGCGAACCCAGGGTCGTCGGCGGGTCCTCGCAGCACACCACGTCCGCGTGCGCCATCCCCGCGATCCGCCGCAGCAGCGGCAGCTCCCGCGGCGCACCGACGAGCACCGGCCGCAGCCCCAGCCGACCCGCCAGGCGCTCGCACAGCTCCGCATAGTGGTCGGCGGGCCAGCACTTCGACGCACCGAAAGCCGCCCCCGCGTTCACGATCGCGTACGCGCCCGCCGACAGACCGTTGCGCCGCTGGATCGCCCGTCCATCCGCCTCCTGCTCCGGCGTGATGCCCAACCGCAGCCCGCGATCCGTCACAAGGCAGCCGAGGCGCTCCGCCAGCGCAACGTAGTAGGGCAGGATCGGCGTGGGCACGTACCGGCCGTCGCGCTTCAGCGGCCGCAGTCGGTCCGTCAGCAACCACGAGCGCCCGTCGCGGGCATAGCCCACACGCCGCGGCACCCGCGCCAGCCACGCCACCAGCGCCGATCGAAACGAGTTCGGCAGCAGCAGCGCGGCGTCGAACCGCCGACGGCGCAGCTCCTCGGCCAGCCCGAGCATCGCCCGCTCGCGCTTCAGTCCGCGCGCTGCTGGCCACGCGATCGATTCGTCGTGCCACCCCCCCCCGGCCACTACGTCCGAGACGTACTCGCGCATCAGAAACGAGATGCTCGCCTGAGCGAAGTGTGCCCGCAGCGCCGCCAGTACCGGCGTCGCCAAGACCACGTCGCCTACCCAGTTTGGCAGGACGACAAGGAGGCGCTCGATTGACTCACCGTTGCCAGCCGCCATCGCCGGGGCAGTTTAATCGAACCGCCCCGCGCCGCGACCGGCCCGTGAAACGGCCGCTGCGGGTGTCTAGCCCGCCGCCTGGCGGTGTACGCCCGTCGACGAGCCCGACGGCTTCGTCGCCGACAGGAGCCAGTCCGCGCGGTAGACACGGATCCAGTCTCGCAGCCGCTGGGACACGTGCAGCTCGAGTGCCACCCGCCCCGCGCGCGCCCGGCGGTGCAGGTTGACGAGCGTGGCCACCAGGCGCGAGTCGGCGCTGACCACCCCTTGGAGATCGACAACCACGCGCGAGAGCCCAGCGGATACGAGCCGGACGACTTGCCGGTACAGGCCCGCGACAGCCTCGTCGTTCCGCAGGTCACCGCCAAGCCGCACGACCGGCGCCAGCTCCGGATCGACCAGCCCACATGCAATCGAGCCGCTTGTCGGGCTGCGCGGACGGCCACGCCCGGCCCACCCTCCGGCGGCTCCGAGAACCCGACGCAGTTGCCGACCGATCGCTCTTTCCCAGCGCGACAAATACCGGAACATCGCGCACCTCTCCACGGCCGCCCCGCGAACGCAATCCGCACGGCGGTACCCTGCTACTATTCGAAACCTGCCGGCGCATAGCGCACGGTTTTCTGCTGATACCCTGCCGAAGCGCGGCTAATTCCCGGTTAACGCGTTATCAGCATCCCCCCGTGCGTCGGTACTTGTCTGTGCCCGCTTCGTGACACCAGGCGCCACCCGAGCCAGGTGCAATACCGCCGCACCGGAGCGAATTCGCTGCTATATCGGCCGCGGTGGATGCAATAATGCGACCGCCCGCGAGAATGTACCTGCGCCGCCGCGGCACGGAAGCCGCGACGCCTTGGCGCCGATGAAACCGAATGCGATGAGCTCTTCTCCGGCCACACTATCCCGTCCGTCTTCCCCGCGCCGGTTTCCGGTCCGGGTCCGACGCGCGCTTCGCCGCCGACCGCCCATGCGGGGAGCACCCCGGGCGCGCTTCGGGCAGTGGCTCAACCGCTCGCGCCGCGTGCTCCTCACGCTCTGGATGGTCTGGGTGGTCAGCGTCTTCGACTTCTACTTCACGCTCTCCGAGTGGGGCACGCCCCACTTCGTCGAAGCCAACCCGATCGCCGCGTGGATCCTGGACGGTCCGCCGCTGGCCGTCGCGGTCTTCAAGTTCGGCCTCCTTGGGCTGGCGACGGTCATTCTGCTCTCACTTCGCCGCCACGCGCTGGTCGAATGGACCTGCTGGCTGCTCATGGCGATCGAGGTCTACCTCGCCATACGCTGGTTTCTGTATTTCGACAGTCTCGCCAGCGGCAAGCCGCACCCCATGATCGAGATGCCGCCGTAGTCTCGGGGTGGGGCAGGCATCCTGCCCGCCCTGGCTGGCTGGAAGCCCACCCGACCCGTGACTGCCAGCAACTCGCCTATCCCGTCTCGAGCCCCGCCGCTAAGCTAGTGCGCAAGCCGAGGGGGGTCTGACCGCGGGGCCGTACATGGAACTCGGTCGTAAGAGTGATGAGTCTCCCGTGGCTGCCGCGTTCGGGGCCGGCGCGGGTGGTGCGGCACCCAGTCCGCATTGCGCCGTCAGCCCCGCGCAGCAGATCGGCCCGTACACGCTGCTGCGCGTCCTGGGCGAGGGCGGCATGGGCACCGTCTATCTCGCCGAGCAGTCGGCCCCCGTTCGCCGCACCGTCGCGCTCAAGCTCGTCAAGCTGGGGATGGACACGACTGAGGTCGTAGCCCGCTTCAACACCGAGCGGCAGGCCCTGGCGTTGATGAATCACCCCAACGTCGCGGCCGTCTACGACGCCGGCGCGACCGCGACCGGCCGCCCGTACTTCGTCATGGAGGGCGTGGTGGGTGAGCCGATCACGGATTTCTGCGACCGGCACCGGCTTACGATCGCAGAGCGGCTGCGCCTCTTCATCCCCGTCTGCCACGCAATCCAGCACGCGCACCAGAAGGGCCTCATCCACCGCGACATCAAGCCCAGCAATGTGCTCGTCACGCTCCACGACGGCCGGCCCGTGCCGAAGGTGATCGACTTCGGCGTCGCCAAGGCCATGCACCGCTCGCCCGACGCGCGCAGCGTCTGCACCGAGCTCGGCCAGGTCATTGGCACGCCGGAGGACATGAGCCCCGAGCAGGCCGACCTGACCTCGGCCGACATCGATACCCGCACCGACGTGTACGCCCTGGGCGTGCTTCTGTACGAGCTGCTCACCGGCACGCTGCCGCTCGAGCCACGCACGCTGCGCGCCGCGAGCTTCGACTCGGTGCAGCGAATCCTGCGCGAGATGGAGCCCCCGCGCCCCAGCACGCGACTAAGCGCACTCGCCGAGCGCGGCTTGTTGGGGACGCTGGCCCGCGCGGCGTCGAGGTCCGGTTTGCGGCAGTCACTCGATGCGTACTTCCGCCGAACGCCCACGCCCGCGGGAGTGGTCGCACGGCCCCGGGGTGCCGGCGCGGCACAGCCCCCGGACGCGCCGCCCGCCGTGCCCGAAATCGCCGACCGGCGGCGCACCGACCCGCGCGGACTCATGCGGCAACTGCGCGGCGAGCTCGACTGGATCGTGATGAAGTGCCTCGAGAAGGATCGCGCACGCCGCTACGACACGGCCAGCGCGCTCGCAGAGGACATCGAGCGGCACCTTCGAACTGAGCGCGTCCTGGCCGGTCCGCCCGGGGCCGGGTATCGCCTGCGGAAGTTCGTGCAGCGCAATCGTGCCGCCGTCCTGGCGGCCACCGCCGTCGCGCTCACGCTCCTGTTCGGCCTGTTCAGCACGGCCTCGATGCTGTGGTACGCGCTGGGGGAGCGCGACCGCGCCCGGCTCGCGGAGCGGCAACAGACTCAGGCGTACCACGACGCTGACCGCGCACGCGAGCGCGAAGCGCAGCAGCGTCGGCGAGCAGAAGCCGAGGCGGACGCCGCCCGCACGCAGGCCGCCGTCGCCGAGGCCGCCGGCCGTTTCCTCAGCGACCTGCTGGCGACCGCTGCCCAGGTCGACCCGCACCAGCCCGCGCGCGCGACGGCCCAGGAACTGCTGGACGCCGCCGCGGCGCGCGTCGCCGCTGGCCAGTGGCCGATCGACGAGACCGCGTCCGGCGCGTCGGACGACACGGCTCGTCGTGTCGAGGCCACGATCTGCACGATCATTGGGCGGGCATATCTGTCGATCGGGCAACCGGAGCGCGCCGCGCCACTCCTGGAGCAAGCCGCGGCCGCGCTCGACAGCCTCGCCGGCGATGCCCCCGCCTCCGAAGCGAGCACCGAGATGACTTTCGTCGCGCTGATCGAGACCTATGAGGCGCTGGGGCGCGCCGACCTGGCCTTGGCCGCGCAGGCCCGCTGGACGGCGTGGCGCGCGCGGCACGGCGCCGCGGTGCCGTAGACGGTGTCCGATCGCCCCCACACTCTCAGGGAAGCGTCGGGGAAGGGTCGAGATCTCAGTACGAGACTCAAGCGCCTCTCGCCAAGCAGCGCGAGCGCCCGGCTCCCCGTGCGACCCCGCCGATCGTCGTCGCCGCACCCTTCGTAGCCCGATAAGCACCGGGCGGCGCTACGCTGCTCACAGAACTCCGCACGCCACCCCACTCCAGAATCAGCGCGGCGGACGTTATGATCAACGGCCTGCCCGAAAGCCGCTGCAAATGATCCGGGCCCCCGCGGCGGGGTTGGGTGTGCAGGCCAGCTTGGAGTGAAGGGAGAGACCGATGCGGAGCATGCGATACACAATCGGGCGGGCAACGCTGCTGCTGCTTGTCGTCGGCGCGCTGCCCGCCGTCGCGCAGTGGAATCCCTCCGCGGGCCAATGGGGGCGAACCGAACCCACCGACTTCCGCATCATGACCTTCAACATCCGCGACGGTATTCGCAGTACCGCCGAGAAGAGCGAGTCCTACAACGCCTGGCAGGCGCTCGCCCGCATCGTCGCCGCCTTCCGGCCCGATGTCCTGTGCATGCAGGAGGTCGGTGACCTGGGCAACGGCGTCGACAGCGTCGCCACGCTCACGCACGTGCTGAGCCTCTTCATGTATGGCGGCACGGACATCTACCAGAACCCCGCCGTCCCCGTCACCGCTTACGTCCAGAAGTACGCCCCGGGCTACGACCTCCCGCACGTCTACGTCAGCACCGTCAGCGACGGCTTCAACCGCAATGTCCTGCTCAGCCGCTATCCGTTCGTCGACCTCAACGGCGACACCGTGGCCGTTCGCCCGCGCATCTACTCGGTGCTCATCGACCCGAACGTGCCCTGGGTTCCTGGCGGCAACGACGGCATCCGCGGCTTCATCAACGCCGAGATCGACCTGCCCGACACGACGTACGCCGGCGACATGATGGTGCTGACCGGGCACATGAAGGCCGGCAGCACCGCCGCCGACCGGCAGGAGCGCCTGCTCGCCGCCCAGAACATCGCCTACTACATCGACTACCTGCTCAACGGCGCTGGCACGGGCATGCCCGACCCCCACAACCGTATCAACGACAGCCCCCAGGTGGCCTCCATCCTCCCCCCAGACACGCCCGTGGTCCTGTGCGGCGACTGGAATGAGGACGAGGCCACCAACAACCGCCGAGGTCCCGCCGACTGGATCACCCGCGCCGAGCTCGACGGCGGCACCGACGGCGCCGACCGCGACCGCAGCGACATGACCTACGACGCCGCGGTCGAGCCGCGCAGTGGCAGCCGTGCGACCTTCGGCGACGGGAGTACGAAGCTCGACTACGTGGCCTGGCAGGACAGCATCGCGACGCTTCGTCGTGCGTTCATCTTCCGCTCCACTGCGCTACAGAACTTCCCGACCTGGTACCCACCGGAGATCGCCCCGTACCCGAACCCGCAACTGCCCGACCCGGTCACAATCTCGCCGATGGCCTCGGACCACCGGCCTGTGATCGTCGACCTGGTCCTGCCGCTCGTCCCGGCCATCTGCCCGGGCGACCTGAACTGCGACGGCGTCGTGGACTTCAACGACATCGATCGCTTTGTCGAGGCACTCGGCTACGCCGGCGGCGTGGGTTGGCCGTACCCCGACTGCCCCTGGCTCGCGGGCGACGCCAGCGGCGACGGGCAGGTCACGTTCGACGACATCGATCCGTTCGTCGCCCTGATCGGGACGAGCTGCCGGTAGCGCGGCGGGGGGCGACGAGCGCTACCCAACCGTCAGCCGCGACGCCACCGAACTGCGTGTCCGCACCGATCGACGTGCGCAGTCGACCGCACGGGCCTGACGCACAAGTCGCACCGGGATGGCCAGCATCGAGGATAGCGACCACTCGGCGCCCTGCCTGGCAACATCGCGCCGGGGGCGATCGCCATCCTGTGACCCACGAGTCGCCCCTGTCATCGTGAAACGCGGAACCGCTACGCGGTCGCTCGTTGCAGCGCAGCACGAAGCAGCCGCTCAATCCCGACCAGGTTCGGGCGCTCCTGAGTGGAGCAGAACGACACGGCGGTGCCGGTGGCTCCAGCCCGGCCGGTTCGGCCGATCCGATGCACGTACGTCTCGGGATCAGGCGTCAGGTCGTAGTTGAACACCTGGGCGATGCCATCCACGTCGAGACCGCGGGCAGCGATGTCGGTGGCGACGAGCACGGGCGTCTGCGCGGACCGGAATTCCGCCAAGGCTCGTGTGCGGGCGCCTTGACTCTTGTTTCCATGCAGCGCCGCAGCGCGAACACCGGCCTGCACGAGGTGCCGGGTGAGCTTGTCCGCTCCATGCTTCGTGCGCGTGAATACCAGCGCTCGGGACCGCGGCGTGCGTGCCAGGAGTCGCATGAGCAGTTTGGGTTTCTCCGGCTGCTCCACGTGGTACACCCAGTGCGCTACCGTCGCGGCGGGAGACGAGACACGAGCAACCTGCACCGGCACGGCGTCGTGCAGGATGCTGTCCGCGAGTTGGCGGATCGCGCGGGGCATCGTGGCGGAGAAGAGCAGCGTCTGCCGTTGCCGGGGCACCTGCCCAAGAATCCGCCGAACGTCCGGCAGGAAACCCATGTCGAGCATGCGGTCCGCTTCGTCCAGCACGAGGATCTCGGCCGCGTCGAGGCTGACCAGTCGCTGGCTCAAGAGATCGAGCAGGCGTCCCGGCGTGGCAGTCAGAATATCGACGCCGGCGCGCAGCGCGCGGACCTGCGGACTTTGATTCACGCCGCCGTAGACGACCGCTTGCCGAATACCGGTGTGCTGGCCATACGTCTGAAAGCTGACATGGATCTGCTGGGCCAGCTCGCGCGTAGGACACAGGACGAGGGCGCGGACCCGGCTACCCGACGCGGCCCCGCGCGGCGCGCTCTCGCTCAGGCGATGGAGAATGGGCAGGGCGAAGGCAGCCGTCTTGCCGGTGCCCGTCTGGGCACAACCGAGCACGTCGCGGCCGGCGAGAACGTGCGGGATGGCCGTGGATTGGATAGGGGTGGGGGTACAGTACCCTGCCGTGCGTACAGCACGCAGGAGCGGCTCGCTGAGCCGCAGGTCTTCAAAACGCATTCGAACCTTCTTCAAGAGCCCCAGGCCGCGGATGTGTCGGACGCGCGTCGCGCCGCTTGAAGCCATCGGAACCTGGCTGCGATCCAATGGCTGTTTACCCACGGGATACGGGGAGAATGGTACGCGGACGCGACCGTGGCGTCAAATCGGCCGGCGAGATGCCGAACGTGTGCCCCCCGGCTACCACCGCGGTTTCCACTCGCGGTGTCGCTGGCCGGGAATACCGGCTATACTCAAGTACGGTTGGCCTGCTGACCAGGTCGTACGCGACGCCGTTGTCCCGCACCACCTCATTCGCCCGCCCGCCTTCCCGGCCGGAAGCTCGGCCGCTTTCACACGCCATCCTGAAAGCAAAACCGCGGATTGCAGCCCGCTCCAGTGAAAGAGAGCAACCATGAGCACAAAACTGTACGTCGGAAACCTGGGCTACAACGTGACCAGCTCGGAACTCCAGAAACTCTTCGCCGCGCACGGAACGGTCCAGAGCGCACAAGTGGTCGAGGACCGCGACGCCGGTCGCGGCAAGGGCTTCGGCTTCGTCGAGATGAGCTCCGACGAAGAGGCCAGGAACGCCATCGCCGCGCTCAACGGAAAGATGCACGGCGAACGCGCCCTGACGGTGAACGAAGCCCGGCCGCGGGAGAATCGCGGCGGCGGTTACAGAGGTCGCTGAGCCGCGTGCCGCACCGCGCTCGACGGTGGCCTCGGCGTGCGGCGCAGGCTGCCGCGCCGGTGGACGGGCGTCCATGGGCGCGGCCGATCGCCGCGATCCGCGTGCGACTCGCAACTCGCCGCGCGCCCTGGGCCGCCCGAGCGGGCGGTACGACTCTGTCGCGGGCTACGTCGCTTGCACGGCCGCTTGAGGAACAACGAACATGAGTCGCGAAGTAAGGGAACAGCGCGGGTCGCCGCTGCACGGCTCGCGACGCTGGCGGCGGGGCAGCGAGGCTCGTGCCGCCGGCCGGCAGGCCGCGGCGTGCTCCAACAGGGCGGCCCCTGCGCGGGACCTCGCAGGTAACGGGAGCCACGCGTGCGGGTCGCGCCGGTCCAGCGACGTCCTCGGACGGATGGCGCCGCAGCCGGGCGGCGCACCCATGAAAGCTGCCGGCGAGGCAGTCTCGGGAGGAGCGCAGTGATGCCCCCTCAGCCGCAACCGCCGAAGAACTGGCGCACCAGCGCGCCGAAGCTATGGCGCATCCGCGGAAAGGCCCGCGACGGGCTGATCGTGACGCTGGGACGCTACGAGACCGAGCCCGAGGCACAGGTCGACATGCAGCGGCTCATACAGGACGGTAGCTATCGCAACCTCGAGATCCAGCCGCTTGCGCCTCCAGCGCCGCCACCGACCGAGGCCGGTTGACACGCCCGCCCCCACCGGCACCTGAGCCGTCCG
>CAADGM010000050.1 GCA_900696535.1 uncultured Planctomycetota bacterium | reverse complement strand
GCCGCAGAAACTGGCGCCGCATCGAACCGACGACAGGTATGATGTTGTGGTTGCCCGGTGCGCCGCGGCTTCATGCCGATTCGGACGTCAGGAGCGCCGCCCACGTGGTCCGATTCGCGCGTGCGCAGGTCAGTCGCTCGAAGGAAACTTGTCTATCACCCGCACGGACGGGTTCCATGCACACCGCTTCAGCCCGGCGCGCTTCCGCCGGGGACCCACAGCAGGAAGGAGATGGCATGCTTTCTCACACCGCTCGGAGGATGCAGGGCGCGCTGCGCGCGTGTTGCATCGTCCTGTTCTGCGCCGCCGCCGCGATGGGGGCCCGCCCCGTCGACGTCCAGGTGCTCAGCAGCGCCCCGGACCAGATCGTGCTCCAGGCCAACCTGCGTGACTTCGACCTGAGCGAACTGAGCATCGACGGACAGATCTACTCGGCGGTCAGCCTGCGCCGCGAGGCCCCGATGCTGATCTTCGGTCAGCCCGAGCTGCCCACTGTGGTTCGCAGCCTGATGGTCCCGACGACCGGCAGCTTCGCGGTCGGCATCGACCCAGCTAATTCGAGCTACTACGAGATTGAGAACGTCAGCATCGCCCCGTCCAAGGGCCTGCTCTACCGCACCGAGGACCCGGAGACCGTTCCGTACGTCTTCGACGAGGCGCTCTACGCGACGGACGCGTACTATCCCGGGCCGCTTGCCGAGCTCGGCGCGCCCTACATCCTGCGCGACACGCGCGGGGTGTCGGTGAAGCTGTATCCGTTCCAGTACAACCCGGTGCAGCGCACCCTACGGGTCTACACGACCCTGACCGCGATCGTGCGGGTCGTCAGCGGCCGCGGCGACAACGAGCTGCGCAACCCCCGTCCCGCCGACGAGACCAGCCTGGCGTTCGAGGACGTCTACGCCCAGCACTACATCAACTACGACACGCAGTCGCGCTACGCGCCGCTGATCGAGACCGGCGGCATGCTCATCATCTGCCACGATCCCTGGCTGCCCAACATCGCCCCGCTCGTGGCCCACAAGAACGCCATCGGCATCCCCACCGAGGCGGTCGCCGTCTCGAGCATCGGCAACAACTCCACCGCGATCAAGAACTACATCCAGAACCGCTACAACCAGGGCAACCTGGCGTTCGTGCTGCTCGTGGGCGACGCGGCCCAGATCGCCACGCCGCAGGCTTCCGGCGGCGCGTCCGACCCGAGCTACGCGAAGGTGGCCGGAGCGGACAACTACCCCGACATCATGGTGGGGCGCTTCTCGGCCGAGACCGCCGCGCAGGTGGATACGCAGGTGCTGCGGACGATCCAGTACGAACAGAACCAGCACGTCCTGGCGGACTGGTTCAAGAAGGGTACCGGCATCGCCTCGTCCGAGGGGGCCGGCATCGGCGACGATGGCGAGGCCGACTGGCAGCACATGGATAACATCCGCGCGCTGCTGCTCTCGCAGGGCGGCTACACCCAGGTCGACCAGATCTACGCGACCAACGGCGGCACGGCGGCGATGGTCACCACCGCGCTGAACGCCGGGCGTGGCATCATCAACTACTGCGGCCACGGCAGCAGCACGTCGTGGGGCACGACCGGCTTCTCCAACTCGAATGTCGACGCCCTGGCCAACGACAACAAGCTGCCGTTTATCGTCTCGGTCGCCTGCGTGAACGGCGAGTTCGCCGGCCAGACCTGTTTCGCGGAGGCGTGGCTGCGCGCGACGCGCAACGGCCAGCCGACCGGTGCCGTGGTCGCCTACATGTCGTCGATCAACCAGTCCTGGGCCCCGCCGATGGAGGCGCAGGACGAGATCGCCGACCTGATCATCGACCCGTCGCAGCCGTACCACTCGGTCGGCGCGCTGCTGTTTGCGGGCTCCTGCTCGATGATCGACAAGTACGGGTCGGGCGGCGCCGACATGTACAACACGTGGCACATCTTCGGCGACCCGTCGCTGCGCGTGGTGGGCACTACCGCGCCGCCGTCCGGGATGAACGTCACGCCGGCCGACGGCCTGGTCGCCATGGGACAGGCGGGCGGCCCGTTCCTCGGCGCGAGCAAGGTGTACTCGCTCAAGAATAACGACGCGAGCCCGATGAGCTTCGCGGTTGACGCCAACCGCGCCTGGGTCAGCGCCACCCCGCCCGCCGGAATCATCCCGCCCGGCGAGACCGTCCAGGTGACCATCTGGGTTAACCCGATCGCGCGAAACCTGGGCAACGGCGTTTCCGGTGCGACGGTCACGTTCACCAACCTGTCCACCGGCGAGGGCAACGCGCACCGCGACGTGACCCTCACCATCGGCGGCGTCACCAAAGTCCGCGAGTGGAACCTGGACGCCAGCCCGGGCTGGTTCATGCAGGGCCAGTGGGCCTACGGCACCCCAACCGGCGCCGGCGGCGGCTACGGGTACCCGGATCCTCAGGCTGGTTTCACCGGCACCAAGGTCTACGGCGTCAACCTGAACGGGAACTACTCCACGACCCCCGGTGGGGCGTACGTCCTGAGGACCGCCGCCATCGACCTGACTGGCGTGACGCAGACCGCGCTCAAGTTCCGCCGCTGGCTGAATAGTGACGGCTGGCAGTACGTGCAGAACACGGTCGACGTCTCGCGCGACAACGCCACGTGGACGCGCCTGTGGAACAACGGGTCGACGGCCGTGCAGGAGAACGCCTGGTCGCTTCAGGCGTACGACATCTCGGCTGTCGCGGACGACCAGCCAACGGTCTACGTCCGCTGGACGTACAAGGTGCTCGCGAGTGCCTGGCCGTACTCCGGCTGGAACATCGACGACGTCGAGATCTGGGGCCTGCCCGCGACCGGTCCGCTGACCTGCTACGGCGACCTGAACTGCGACGGTGTGGTCGACTTCGACGACATCGATCGCTTCATCGAGTCGCTGAGCTACCCGGGCGGCACGGGCTGGCCGCACGATTGCGCCTGGATCCGGGCCGACACCAACGGTGACGGCGCGGTGAGCTTCGACGACATCGACTGGTTCGTGGCGTCACTCGGGTTCAACTGCCCGTAGTCGCGACACGATACGGACGGATGGGAGGTACGCGCGGGCCGACGGTTTACGCCGTCGGCCCGCCGCTGTTCACGCGGACCGATCGCCGCTCAGCGCGCCGCCACGGCCACGATCAGAGCATCCCCCTCGCCCAGGTCCCAGCCACCAGATAGCTGAAACTCGCCCGCATTGATGGTCAGCGTCGCGTCGAGTCGCGGCTTGTCCTCGCCCGACTTGCGGACCTGGATCTGGAGCTGGACGCGCTGCTCATCGACCGACCTGGGCGTCACCGTCGCGCTGTAGCCCCCCACCAGCGTCACGCTCAGCGCCTTGCCCGTCTCGGTGGTGCCCTTCTCGCGCTTCTCCAGCTTGAAGCCGGTGTACTTGAACTGGGCCTTGAGCTTCTCAGCGATCGGTCGCACCTCGGGCGAGATCTCCGCGTTCCGCGTGGTGGCGCGAATCGCCCAGACCTGCACCTCGGCGGTCTTCTTCTCCGCCAGCCGCTCGGCGGCCCGCACCGTCGTTACGCACAGCGCTCCCAGCAGCGCCACCACCGCGGTTCTGGTCGACAGTCGCATGACGCTCTCCTTCTCGCGGCGCGATCCTACCCGCCGGACTCGACCGCTGACAGAACCCAGATCATCTCCGACCCGTTCCCCCCGCCGAGCGAAACGACGAACGGCGTCCCGTTGGAGACCTCCAGCGCGTTGATCTGCACGTCGCGCGCGAGGCGCAGCGGCCAGTCATCCGCCGCGGCCGCGCGCGGCTCGACCGGACGCGCCCAGATGGCCGCCAGCATCAGGCCCGCGGCCACCGCCACCCCGAGCGGCCGCCAGAGCCGAAGCACGCGTGCCCCCACCGACGGCGGCTCCGCGTGCGCCGCGGCGTCGACGCGCTGCCACATCGTGTCCCACGCCGCCGATGTCGGCAGCGCAGGACGCTCGACTTGGTCGAGCGCGCTCCGCAGACGCGGGTCCGGCGTAGCGCGTCGGTCCGCGACCTCGGGAAGCGCACCGGCATCGAGGGCGTCGGCCAGGCGCGCGACCTGCTCGTCCGAGAGATCGGCCAGCACGCCGGCTTCGATCTTCTCGATGAGCTCCTCCAGGTTGGGCTTGGTCGGCTGCATTCGAAAGT
>CAADGM010000049.1 GCA_900696535.1 uncultured Planctomycetota bacterium | reverse complement strand
GGGTCGCTCTCGTCACCCTCGCTCCCGGCTTCGGCGGTCCCGGTCGTGCGCCAGGATCCCACCGCCTCCACGTGCCACGAGCTTGCGGACCGGTACGCCGCGGACTGGGAGCAGCTCACCGAGCGGCTGCTCGGGGGCGCGACCGACGACGAAGCCTTGGCCGAGGCGAGACCGGTCGAGTTGCCCGCTGCGCCCGTTGACGGGGCGCCGCCGCCGGCGCCCGGCGCCGCGGCCGCCCTTCCCGCCACGGGCCAGTGGCACTGCCGCGGATGCCGCCAGACGGTGAGCGGAACGGTGGAAGCGGACCCGCGGACTGGCGAGCTGATCCTTACGACGTGCTGTGCCGTCTGCGGGCCGCGGCGCGAGACGCTGCGGGACGGACGCGTGCTGCTACCGGTGGGCGGTCAGGGCGTACGAGCCGGCTCGCCGTCGGCGTGTGCGCGCGCGCTTCCGGTGGCGCTCGACACCCTCTGTCCGGAGTGCTCGTCGCCGCTGCTGGGGCGTGGGTTCGCGGTAAGCGACTCGGTGTGGCTCGAGAAGACCTGCCCGCGACACGGCTACTTCCGCGATCGACTCGACAGTGACGTGTCGCTCTACCTACGGCTGCTCGCGAGCCGCGCGCACGTCGGAGCGGCCAAGGCAGCGCCGGCAGAGCCGCGCGCGGCTTGCGACGGCCCGACTGACGGCGTCGTGTACGTTACGCTCGACCGGGTTGAGAGTCGCTCGACTCGCAAGCCCGACCC
Source organism: uncultured Planctomycetota bacterium (assembly GCA_900696535.1). GTDB lineage: Bacteria > Planctomycetota > Phycisphaerae > UBA1845 > Fen-1342 > CAADGM01. Next base: position 42,030 of record CAADGM010000049.1, on the reverse strand, counting down.
TGCCGTGGCCGCGGCGCTGCGCGCCATCGACGCCGCCCGGCGCCAACGCCAGCGCGTGTGCCTCCAGGCGCGCATCATGAAGTCGTTCAATGACGACCAGGTCGGCCCCCTGCTGCGCTTCGCCGCCGCGAGCAGTGACGTGGTGGATGCATTGCTGCTCCGCCCGGCGGCGTTTGGGGCGCCGATGAGCATGCAGCAGATTTTCGATCGCCGCTACACGCTGGGCGAGCTGGCCAAGGCACTCGCGCGGGAGGGCAGCGCCGACCTGGACCGCGACTTCCTTCCGCTGGACGACTTGGCGCCGGTGTGGCGATTCCTAGGGCGTCTGGGGCGGCGGTCGCGCGTCGGGCTGACGGCCGGGGGACGGCCGGCGTTCGGCACGTACTTCGTCGTCCTGGCTGACGGCGAGCTGGCCCCGCTCCCCAAGCTGGTTGACCCCGGCCCGATGCTCGCGCTACTCGACCAGGTGTACCAGGCGATCGTCCGGCGCGGTTCCGCGGCCCGGGCCACGTGGGTCGAGCGGCTGCGCGTGGCGCTCGGGCTGCTGCGGCACTACCGGCCGTCCGCACGCGGAGGGCGCTTGAGCCCCTGGATGTTCGTGCGTGCGCTGCGGCGGTCGCGCGGTGCCGTCGATCGGGCGCTCGGGTGGAACGTGCCTCTGAGGCTGCTGCTTGTGGCCGGCATCCAGGAACTCGACCGCTACAACTTCGTGCCTGCGTCGCCGGCCCGGCTCGGCGAAGGTGTATAGCCCCGCGGGCGCCGAGATGCTCGCGTTCATCCCGGGTCGCCGAACAACTGCCAGCTCGGTGCCGCGAAGGTACCGTGCGAGTTGAATCGACAGGCACCAGAGAATCGAGCCAGCGCGTCCGCTGAAACGTCCGACCATCTCCCAGCCGCTCCCTGGGCGGGGGGGGGTAGTGGGATCGCTTCACGTACAATACGGCCAGCGGCCGCCACTTCCCCGGGCACATGGAAAACCAGCGATGTCGAGTCGCACACGACGCAGACGCAAACGCCTGAAGGACGAGATATCCCGGCGGACCGAACCCGGGGCGCCGGCCGGGACGATCATCCCCGACCCGGAGGCGCCGCGGAGCACGCTGCACGTGCTGGCGTACGGGCCGGACGCGTACGAGGAGCAGCAGGTCCAGGACCTGCGCGAGATTCCGCCGCTGCTGGCCAGGTGGCCGGTCGTCTGGCTGAACGTGGACGGGATCGGGGACGCGTCGCTCATCAGCCAGCTCGGGCAGCTCTTCGGGCTGCACCGCCTGGCGCTGGAGGACGTGACGCACCCCCACCAGCGGTCGAAGGTCGAGCCGTTCGGCACGCACTACTTCGCGGTCACGCGGATGCCCGTGCCGGGCGAGCCGTGGGTGACCGAGCAGGTGAGCTTCTTCTTCGGGGAGCGGTTCCTCATCACGTTCCAGCAGACACCGGGTGGCGACTGCCTCGACGCGGTCCGCACGCGAATCCGCAGCGGCTGGGGCCGGGCGCGCACGGCACGACCGGACTGCCTCTTGTACGCGCTGCTGGACACAATCGTCGATCACTACTTCCCGCTGATCGAGGAGGCCGGCGACCGGCTGGATGCGCTGGAGGTTGAGGTCGCCGAGGCCCCGCGCCGCGCGCTGATGCCGCGGCTGCACGCGGTCAAGCGCGACCTGCTGAGCGTTCGGCGGATCATGTGGCCGATGCGCGACGCGATCAACACGCTGATGCGCGACCAGTCGCCGTTGATCGCCGAAGAGACGCGCGTGTACCTGCGTGACGTGCAGGACCACGTGATCCAGATCATCGACCTGGTGGAGAGCTTTCGCGACGTCGCCAGCGGCCTGACGGAAATCCACCTCTCAAGCGTCAGCCAGCGAACCAACGAGACCATGAAGCTGCTGACGATCATCTCGACGATCTTCATCCCGCTGACGTTCCTGGTGGGCGTCTACGGCATGAACTTCGACCCGGACTACTCGCCCTTCAACATGCCCGAGCTGCGCTGGTACTGGGGTTATCCGGTGACGTGGGCCGTGATGATCGGCACAGCGCTGGTCATGTTATACTTCTTCCGCCGCAGCGGCTGGTTCGGCGAGCCGAAGGAGCCGCCGCCGCGCAGCGGCGAGTGAGCCCGCCGCCGGCGGGGAATCGAGGCTTGCGAATGTCTGGATGCGCGCGGCTTGTGGCTGGGGCCTGGTTGTCCGTCATGCTGGCTGCAAGCGCCGCCGCGCAGATGCGGGTGGTCAACTGGAACGTAGCCGGCCTGGACGGGAACGTGAGCGCCTTGCAGGACGTGCTGGCGGCGCTGAACGTGGATGACAAGCCGGGCTTTGCCACCGCCCCGTGGGTCTACGTCTTTCAGGAGGTCCAGGACAACGCGACGCCCGACTGGGCCGTCCTGCTTACCCGCCTCAACGCGGCGGCCCCGCCCGGGATCACGTACGCGCTGGCGACCTACACGAACTTCGGCGAGAACAGCGCTGCCGGGGCGCAGGCGTGCTACTACCGCACGGACAAGATCGCCGAAGACGTCAGCGGGCACGTCGACATCTACACGCAGGCCAGCCGCTACGCCGACCGTTGGCTGCTTCGCCTGGTGGGCTACGATGACCCGCCCGTGTACTTCTACATCTACAGCGCGCACCTGAAGGCCAGCAATACGTCGAGCGACCGGACGCTGCGCAACCTGGGCGCGGCGGCCATCCGCGCGAATGCGGACGCGCTCCCGCCCGGCGAGCACATCATCTTCGCCGGCGACTTCAACCTGTACAGCCACACTGAGCCGGCCTACCTGACGTTCCTCTCGCCGGGGCCGGCGCAAGCCATAGACCCCCTCGGCACCGGGACGTGGGCCGGGGCCGCCAACGCCCTCAAGCACACGCAGTCGCCCTACGGCGGCAGCGGCGGCCTGGTCGGCGGCGGAATGGACGACCGGTTTGACTTCCAGCTCAGCACGGTCGCGTTCCATGACGGCGCGGGGCTGTCGATAATCCCGGGGTCGTATCGCACCTTCGGCAACGACGGCAATCACTACGACGTGCCGATCAACGCGGGCACCAACACGTACTACCTGCCCAACGCCGACGCGCTGGCCGCGCTCCTGGCCGTCGCGTCGGATCACCTGCCGGTCGTGGTTGAGTACCAGGTACCGGCGCTCTTGGCCGCGTCGCTCTCGCCCGCCGACTTCGGCCGTGTTGTTCAGGGCGCAGCCCTCGAAGCGGTCGTGCTGGTGAGCAACGTGGCCGATGCGGTCGTCCCGGCCGGCGTCGATGCGCTTGACTTTGTCGCGACCGGCGCCGGCGTGCTCTCGGGAGTCGCCAGCGGGACGGTCGCGGGCCTCGCGCCGCCGGTCGCGGTCTCACTGCCGGTCGAGACCGACACGATCGGGCTGGCGACCGGCACGGTCGTCCTGCAGACTGATCGCCAGGGTGCGCAGGGCTCAGGTCTCTTGCTCGGGACCTCGCGGACCGTGGTCCGACCGGCGAGCCCGTCGCTCTCGCCGGGGGAGCCGCAGCACGCCGCGACCGTCTCGCTCGACGTGCCGACCGAGAGCGGCGTCGCGATGCTCACCGCGCCCGTCTGGAACCTCGATCACGATGCCGATCAAGCGTTTCTGGACGTTGACGCCGTGAGCCCGCCGGCGGCACCGTTCGCCTTCGTCGGCGGTCTGGTGGGCGGTGTCGGCGCCACGCCCGCCGTGCTCACCTTTGCATTCGATACCGCCGGCTTGGTGCCGGGGACGTACGAAGCGCCCGCGACGGTGACCGTGAGCGACGAGGACCTGCCGGGCGAGCGGGTCGCTGCGCTCGAGCTGCTGCTGCGCGTGAACGTGCAGCGGCGCTTTGGCGACCTGAACCTGGACGGCTTCGTCGACACGGCGGATATCGAGCAGTTCGCGTCCTGCATGACCGGCCCGCCGCCGGGGACGCCACCGGTGGAGTCGTGCCAGGCTTCCGATGTTCAGGAAGACGGCGCCGTGGACCTGGCGGACTTCGCCGTGCTCCAGGTGCACTTCTTCGATTCGTGATCGCCGGCCAGGTCGGGTGACCGCGATCGATCGGGCGGGCGGCCCAGTTTGAGCTGTGGGGGCTTGTGTGATAGACGGCGGCACAAGGACGAGCGACGTCGTGCAGGGGGAGCCGGTTGCTTCGCAGGGCAGCGGCCTGGTTGAGAACGACCTGTCGTGTGTGCAGTGCAGTTACAGCCTTCGCACGCTGGCGGCGGACGCCAACAGCCCGGAGTGCGGCGCCCCGGTGTTGCGCTCGCTGAGTGCCGATCTGTCGCTTGCAGACGCGGCGTGGCTGCGCGCCTTGACCAGCGGCGCGGGCTGGATGACGTTCGGGGTTCTGAGCGCGCTCGTCCTGTTCCTCGGCGGCTTCTTCCTGTTCGCATCGGACCGCGGAGGTCTGGACAAGCTGCTCGGGATCTCTGTGGGCGAAATGGCGGAATCGCTCTTCGTCATGGCTCCGGTAGTTGGCGCCGCGATGCTGGCCTGGGGCATCTTCCAGTTCACGACGCCGGAGGACCTTCGCACGGGGTGCGCGAACTGGCCCAGGCAATGGTCTCGGTGGACCGGCCTCGTCTCGATGGGCGCCGTTGTCGGCGCGTGTCTGCTGTTCTGCGCCGCGGAGCCCATGGCTGCGTCCGTGATGCTGATCGTGCTCTCACCGATCGGCGTCGTCGGCGTCGCGCTGATGTTCTCGCTTGCGCCGTACGAATGGCGACTGCTGGAAAGGTGCGCGCTCCAACAGAAAGCTCAATCGGTGCGCGGCATGGGTTGGGCGTTCGGCGCGCTCTGGGTGCTGTGGCTCGGCTTACCGACGGCTGCAAGCCTCGCTTCCATCCGGAACGCGGACCTTACCCGAATTCTGCTCCTGTTCGCCTCGCTTGCCATGCTTGTGCTGCAAGTCTGCGTGCTGGCGGTCGCGCCGATGCTCTTGCGCACCCGGATTCGCAGGTTGCTGCGCGAACGCTCGTAGCCAACAGTCGGCGATTCCCATTTCCCGACGAGTGCATCCGCGCCAAGCGCTCTCGCCGTCGGCGCACAAGCTCGCCCGCCGACGCGACCCCGGATCACGTCGGCGGGCGGTGGAGATGATTCGGTCTGTCACGGGCCGGCGGTTGAACCGGCCACACGACGGGGTCGCTTACTTCCGGCGGATCAGCAGGCCGGCCAGCAGCAGCGCCAGGCTGGCGGGCTCGGGCAGCGGCGTGACCAGGTCCTGGATGCCCGGGCCGCTCAGCAGCAACATGCTGGTGCGCGGGAGCTGGTCACTCGTGTCGTTGCGGATGGTCGCCAGCCAGCTTTCGGCCACGTCGGTGATGCCGGCCTGGAACTGCCCGGGCTTGACGAAGAACGGCGTGAGCTGCGTGGGATCGTTCAGCGTCAGGTCGGTGTCGAACGCGATCTCCCACTGGCACAGCTGGAAGATGGCCGCGGTGGTCTTGTTGATGACGCTGCCGAAGAACGCGCCCCAGAGCTTCTCGGTGGCCTTGGTGCGGGCGGCGTCGAAGTAGACCGGGCCGGAGTAGCCGCCCAGGGTCGTGGTCGCGCCGAGCAGCGGGTAGACATTTGGATGCGTGCTGTTCGACGGGACACTGATATTCTCGCCGATCTCCACGCACGCGGTGTTGAACAGGTCGGGGACGTTCGTGTCGACGCCGGGGCCGGCGGGCAGGTCCAGCCGATCGCCCGCCAGGATCGCCGCGCTGGGCTCGAGGGCGCCGGTGTGGCCCGGGAGGTTCGTATAGAACTTCACCTTCTGGGTGTTGTAGGCCAGCTCGTAGTGTGCATAGATCGTGCCCGCGAAAGCGGACGAGCCGAGCAGGCTGCTGACGACCAGGGCGACGACGGTGCTGAGCTTCGCGATACGCATGCTTCGATCCTCCTTGGCACGGACCCCGCGGCGACGGGGCGGGCGGCTCGGGAGCCGTCCCGCAAGCCGCCAGACTCTAGCCCCCGCGCCGGCCGGGGCGCGTCGCCGTCCAGCGATGGCCCGCCAGGCGATCGGTGGTGCCGATAGACGTTTCCGGTGGGAGGGCGAGGTCGGCAAATTGGTTTGCGGCCGCGCGGGGCCCGGCCGTACTGGGACACGCCTGCGGGGGGCGATCTTAGAAAAAGTGCCCGCGCGGGCCAGCGCGCGCCGCGGTTCGGGGGGCTGATCGAGAGCAGATGTGCATCCACGGCCCAGAATCGCGTGAACCACGCAGTCGGAGTGGTGACTCGGACGTCGACTTCGACGCTCCCCCGACCCCTTCCTGAATGGAAGGGGGAGTGAGGAATGGTTCTCGGCGGGTTGAGTGGGCAGGGGCGGGCGGGAGCGGGCGGGGAGAGAGGGGGGCACGCCGCCGCCACCTGGGATGATCCTCCTTCTTCACGGCTCCCCCAGAAATCGTTTCTGCTCACCCTTGACCACCGGGCGGCGGTAGCGCATAATAATTCACGAGCTGTTATTTTATTCTGTCAGGTGGCCATGGGTGCCGAAAAGCGATCCAGGCAGGCGACTCTGCGGCGACTGATTCGCCGGCACGCCGTCTCGCGGCAAGAGGACCTCGTGCGGCTGCTCGAACAGCGTGGCTTTCACGCGAATCAGGCCAGCATCAGCCGCGACCTGCGCGAGCTGGGCCTGGTGAAGCTGGGCGGGCGCTATCGCCCCCTGGAGGACCTGGCCCGCGACGGCGTGGGTGCTCGCGAGGCCCCGAAAAATGAATTAATCATCGACATGCAGCCGGTCGGCGCCAACCTGATCGTCCTCAAGACCACCAACGGCGCCGCCAGTACCGTCGCGGTCGAGATCGACCGCCTCCAGTGCGACGACATCGTCGGCACCCTGGCCGGTGACGATACCATCTTTGTGGCCGTCCGCAGCCGCAGCAGCCAGGGACGCGCCCTGGCCCGGCTGGCGCGGCTGGCCCCGCCACCCTGAGCCGCCGGCCGCGGCCTGTGCGGGCACGACGACCCCGCAACGTCGCCCCGCCGCCGCGGCCTGCGTTGCAGCGCCCTTCCGAGTCTCGCGGCCCGCGCCGCACGGTCCCGACGCGCCGTCCTTCCGAGCGGCAGGAGTACGCGACAGCATGAAGAAAGTGGTCTTGGCGTTCTCAGGCGGGCTCGACACGACGTACTGCGCCGCGTGGCTGCGCGAGCAGGGCTGGGCGGTGCACACGTGCGCGGTGCAGACCGGCGGGTTCGACGCCGATGAGCTGGCGCTGATCGAGTCCCGCGCCCGGGCCGCCGGCGTGGCCGACCACGTGACGATCGACGCCCGCCGCGAGCTGTTCGACGACTACCTGCGCTACCTGATCTTCGCCAATGCGCTGCGGGGCGACGTGTATCCGCTGAGCGTCTCGGCCGAGCGCGTGGTGCAGGCCCGCAAGGTCGCCGAGCACGCGCTCCGGCTCGGCGCCGATGCCGTTGCCCACGGCTCGACCGGCGCGGGCAACGACCAGGTGCGCTTCGATGTCGCCTTCCGCGTGCTCGCGCCGCGGCTTGCCATCCTGTCGCCCATCCGCGACCAGCAGCTCACCCGCGAGCAGGAGACGGCCTACCTCGCCCGCGCCGGCGTGAGCATCCCGCCAAAGACCACCGTCTACTCGCTCAACCGCGGCCTGTGGGGCGTGACTATCGGCGGCGGCGAGACGCACCGCAGCGACGGCGTGCTGCCCGAGTCGGCCTACGTCCTGACACCGCCGCCCGACCGGCGACCCGCCGAGCCGGAGGACATCGAGCTGGCGTTTGACCGCGGCGTGCCGGTGGCGCTGGGCGGCCAGGCGTGCGAGCCGGTCGCGCTGCTCGAGCGGCTGAATGCGCTGGCGGGGCGGCACGGCGTGGGCCGCGGCGTCCACGTCGGCGACACGATCCTGGGCATCAAGGGCCGCGTCGCGTTCGAGGCACCGGCGGCCGTCACGCTCATCGCCGCTCACCGCGAGCTGGAGAAGCTCGTACTCTCGCGCCAGCAGCAGCACTGGAAGCGAACGCTGGGTGACCTGTACGGCGCGCTGCTGCACGAGGCCCGCTACTTCGACCCGCTCATGCGCGACCTGGAGGCGTTCCTGATCTCGTCTCAGCGGAGCGTGACCGGAAGCGTCCGCGTCCGCTTGCAAGCCGGCCAGGCGACGGTTCTCGGCGCGACCAGCCCGCACTCGCTGCTGTCGGCCGGGGCCCGCTACGGCGAGACCAGCGCCCTGTGGACGGGGGCCGAGGCCGCCGCGTTCTGCAAGCTCTACGGGCTCCAGGACGCGCTGATCGCCCGGGCGACCGGTGGGGAGGCGGGCTGATGCGGTTGTCACTGGACAAGATCGCCTCGGCCACGGCCAACGTGCCGCTTCGGCGCGACGTGCGCGTCCGCCCGCAGGTCGTGGCCCGCGAGGGCTACATCGTGGCCGGGCGCGTTCGCGGCGAGAAGACGGTCTACAACCAGCTTGAAGACCTGCACGGGCGGATGGTCACACTGCACGATGGCGACATCATCGCCGGCGTGCTCGGCCAGCGCAACGCGCTGCACGGCTACTCCGGCCTCGTGCCCGAGACCATCGCCGCCGGCGACACGCTTCAGATCCTCAACCTCGGCGGCGTCATCGGTCGCTGCACCTCGCAGAACCCGGACGTCGGCCGGCCATTCGACCTCGAAGTGCTCGGCAGCGTGCTCGTCTTCCCCGACTTCGAGGATCGCAGCGGCGTGCCAGCGCACATCGGCATGAACGCGATCACGGCGCCGGAGGGTCCGCTGCCGCGGGTGCCCGTGGTCTACGTCGCGGGCACATGCATGAGCAGCGGCAAGACGTCGGCGGCCTGCCGGCTGGTGCGGCAGCTCGCCAAGCGCGGGCTGGCGGTGGGGGCCGCGAAGCTGACCGGCGTCTCGCTGCGCCGCGATACGCTTAACATGCGCGACTACGGCGCCCGCTGGGCCGCGTCATTCAATGATGCGGGCGTCGTCTCCACGACGGCCGATACCGCCGTCGCCGTTGCGCGTACGGTGCTGGGGCATCTTGCGCATGTGGGCGCCGAGGTCATTGTGGCCGAGCTCGGTGACGGCATCCTGGGCGAGTACGGCGTGCAGGAGATCCTTGCCGAGCCGGAGCTGATGCGGCTGGCGACGGTAATGGTCCTGTGTGCGAACGACCCCGTCGGGGCGTGGGGGGCGGTCGAGGTGCTCCGCGGGCGATTCGGGCTGAGCATCGACGTGATCAGCGGGCCGACCACCGACAACGCGGTGGGCACGCGGTACATTCGCACGCAACTCGGGCTGGAAGCGCTCAACGCCCGCACGCAGGGGCAGGAACTGGGCGAGTTCGTCGCCGGTCGGCTCGCCGAGCGAACCGGGCACGGCGCGGCGTCCGGGCCGGGCCCGGCCGCGTGAAGCGAGGCAAGACAGGTGACAACGTGACCGCACTCGCATCCGGCAAGACGATTCACGTGGCGATACTCGGCGGCAGCGGCTACGGCGCCGGTGAGCTGCTGCGCCTCTTCACGCAGCACACCGCGGCTCGCGTCGTCTCGGTGACGACGTCGTCGAGCGCGGGCGAGCCGGTGGCGACGGTGCATCCGCACCTGCGCGGCTTCTACGACGGGCTGAAGCTGACGGAGGCGATCGACTGGTCCGCGCTGCTGGCCGGCGATGAGGCCGCGGTCATCTCGGCGCGGCCGCACGGGGCCAGCGGGCACGCCATCGAGACGGTCCTGCGGGACGCCGAGCGGCGCGGGGCCGCCGAGCGGCTTAGGCTCATCGATCTCTCGGGCGACTTTCGCCTGACGCACGCGGCCCAGCACGCGCGGCACTATCCGCAGTCGCCGCTGCACGCCGACCGGCGGCACGGTTTCGTTTACGGCCAGCCCGAGCTGTTTCCGGAGCAGGTTGTCGCGGCCCGGCGGATCGCCAATCCCGGGTGCCTGGCGACGGCGTCGATCCTGGCGGCGGCGCCGCTGGTGAAGCTCGGCATCGAGGGCGGGCTCGCGATTGATGCCAAGACAGGCTCGTCCGGCAGCGGGCGACAGCTCAAGGAGACCACGCACCACCCCACGCGGCACAGCGACTTCCGCGCCTACCGGCCGCTGGCTCACCAGCACGAGCCGGAGATTCTCCAGGCGCTGGGTGACCCGGGTGGGCAGCAGCTCGCGGTCAGCTTCGTCGCCCAGAGCATGGACCTGGTGCGCGGCATCTTCGCGACCGTGCACGCCACGCTGCGCGAGCCGAGCGACGCGAAGGCGTTGCGGCGGCACTTCGAGTCGTTCTATGCGGGCCGGCCGTTCGTCCGGTTCGTCGATGAGTCGCCGACGCTCCAGGAGGTCGTGGGCACGAACTTCGCCGACCTGGCCGTGGCGTGCCGCGGCAGACAGGTGATCGCCCTGTGCGCGATCGACAACCTTGTGAAGGGAATGGCCGGGACCGCCGTCCAGAACCTCAACTTGATGTGCGGTCTACCGGAGACGACCGGGTTGTGGACGCCGTCGCTGCGCCCGCTGTAGCGGTGTTGTCTGCCGCCGGCGTGTGAGACCGACGGCGAAGCGCGCGGCTTGCGATTGGTAGTAGCGTCGGACCTTTGTGTTCGACGGTGGATGCGGCCCGGTTCTCTCGTCGGACGCGGAGGTCCGACGCTACGGCTGCTCGTCAGGGAGTAGTGCCCGATGCGGCATTTCATCAGCATGTTCGACTGGACGCCGGCCGAGCTGGCCGAGTTGATCGCGCTGGCTCGGCGCTTCAAGTCGGGCCGGGCGACCGCCGAGGTCGAGCGCCTCGCCGGCCGCATCCTGACCATGGTCTTCTTCAATCCTTCGCTGCGCACGCGGACCTCGTTCGAGGCGGCGATGCTCCGCTACGGCGGGCACGCGATCACGCTCAGCGTCGGCGGCGACACGTGGCAGCTCGAGCACCGCGACGGCCTGGTCATGGACGGGCCCGCCGCCGAGCACGTGCGCGAGGCCGTGCCCGTGCTGTGCCGCTATGGCGACCTGCTCGCGGTGCGCACCTTCGCGGGCCTCAAGGACGCCGCCGAGGACGCCGCCGACCCGGTGATCCGCGCCTTTGGCCGCTTCGCGACGCAGCCGGTGATCAACATGGAGTCGGCCTTCGAGCACCCGTGCCAGGGCCTGGCGGATTGGCTGACGGTCGAGGAGAAGTGTGGCGGCGTGCGGGGCAAGCGCTTCGTCGTCACCTGGGCACCGCAGGTCAAGGGGCTGCCGATGGCGGTGCCCAACTCGGCGGTGCTGTCGCTGGCGGCAGCGGGGGCGCACGTGACGCTGGCGCATCCGCCGGGTTACGAGCTGGGCCCGCGTGTACTCGAGCAGGCGAGGGCCTGGTGCCGGGCGGGCGGCGCCGCGTTCGCGGTGACGGACGATCAGCAGGCCGCCTGCCGCGGGGCCGACGCCGTGTACGTCAAGAGCTGGGGCAGACCGGCCCTCTACGGCAAGCCCGACGCGCAGCGCGAGAGCTTCGCGCAGCATCGGGACTGGATGGTGACGCCAGGGCATCTCGGCCCGAAGACCATCCTGATGCACTGCCTGCCGGTGCGGCGAAACGTGGTCATCGCGGATGCGGCCCTCGATGACCCGCGCTGCGTGGTCGTCGACCAGGCCGAGAACCGCATGTGGGTCCAGGCAGCCGTGTTGAGCACGCTGGTCGGCGACGCCGCCGGGGCGGCGCGGAGTTAACGCATGCACCTGCAAGCCAGTCTCCAAGCCTTGCGGACCGCGATCCCCTACATTCGCGCCTACAAGGGACGCGTTTTCGTGGTCAAGCTCAGCGGCCGGCTCTGCGAGCCCGGCAAGACGCTCGACAACCTCGTCGACCAGGTTGCCCTGCTATACCAGCTTGGCATCCGGCTCGTGGTGGTGCACGGCGGCGGTGAGCAGGCTGACGCGCTTGCGCAGCGCCTTGGCGTGCCCCGGCAGAGCTTCGCCGGACGGCGCATCACGGACGACGCCACGCTCGAAGTCGTCAAAATGGCCCTGGCGGGGACGGTGAATACGAACCTGGTCGCCGCCCTGCGCAAGGCCGGCGTGTCGGCCGTCGGGCTCAGCGGCGTGGACAGCCGCCTGGTCACGGTGAATCGTCGGCCGGTGCAGGAGATGCGCGATCCATCGACCGGGGAGACGCGGACCGTGGACTTTGGCCACGTGGGCGACGTCGTTGGCGTTGACGTCACGGTGCTGCGAAACGTGCTCGACGCCGGGCACGTGCCGGTTGTGTGCTCGCTGGCAGCGGATGCCGCGGGACGGATCTTCAACGTCAACGCCGACACGGTGGCCGCCGAGATTGCCATTGCCATTCAGGCCGCCAAGTACTTCCTCATCGCCACGGTCGACGGCGTGATGCGCGACCTGAGCGACCACTCCACGCTGCAAACCTACCTCGACCTCGACGAGCTCGGCGCCCTCATCGAGAGCGGGGCGATCAGTGGCGGCATGCTGCCGAAGCTGGCCGCGTGCTCGGCGGCACTGCGCGGCGGCGTGCCGCGGGTGCACATCATCAACGGGCTCACGCCCGACACGCTGCTCGCGGAAGTTTTCACGAACGAAGGCTGCGGGACGCTGCTGGTGGCCAAGCGGGCCAGTTGACCAGGCCTGCGACGCCGAAAGGAACGACGTGCTCGAGCGCCTCGCCCGCTACGTGTCGATCCGAAGCATCTCGCGCGAGGAGGGGCGGCTCGCTGACACCGTGACCGCCGATCTGGCCGCCGCCGGGTTGCACGTCGAGCGTGTCGGCAACAACGTGTGGTGCGAGTCGGGCGACGCCCGGCGCCCGCGGCTGCTGCTCAACTCGCACTTGGACACCGTCCCTCCAGGCAGCGGGTGGACCGGCGACCCGTGGACCCCGCGAATCGACGGCGATCGCCTGACCGGCCTCGGCGCCAACGACGCGAAGGGCTGCGTGGTGGCGATGATGGAGGCTGTGCTCCGGGTGCAGGCTTCGCTAGCGCGCGGCGAGCGTCTGGGGGGCACAATCGTGCTTGCGCTGACGGCGGAGGAGGAGCTCAGCGGCCAGGGATTGGGCACGATCGTCCCGCGGCTCGGGCCGCTGGATGCCGCCCTGGTCGGCGAGCCGACCAGCCTGGTGCCCATGATTGCCCAGCGCGGCCTGCTCGTCCTGAAGGGCCGCGCCGCGGGCCGTACGGCCCATCCTGCCAACACACCACCGGACCAGGCCGCCAATGCGATCATCGCTGCGCTACGCGACATCATGCGCTTGGCCGAGTTCGACTGGGGTCCGGCTCACCCGCTGCTGGGACGGACGCACGCCAATGTGACGCGCATCGCCGGCGGGGTCGCCAACAACGTGATTCCGGACAGTTGCGAATTCGTCGTTGATGTGCGCACGACGCCGATCGAGTCACACGCCGCCCTGGTGGCACGTCTGCGTGCCGCACTTGATTGTGAGCTGTCGGTCCACAGCGACCGCCTGGTGCCGGTCGAGACGCGGCCGGACGAGCCAATCGTGCAGGCCTGTCTTCGGGCCTTGCCCGGGGCCGTGCCCGCCGGCAGTCCGGCAATGTCCGACATGGTGTTTCTCGCCGGCGTCCCGGCTGTCAAGATCGGGCCGGGTGACACGCGGCGCTCCCACACGCCCGACGAGTACGTGCTCGGCTCCGAGCTCGCCGCCGGGGCGGCGGCCTTCGAGCGGATGATCCGCGAATTCCTCCGCTCGACCTGAAGTAGCACCTCGTTGTACCCTGCGGGTCTGGGAGTGGGCGGGCGGGGTTCCAGCCCGCCGGGGCAGGCAGGATGCCTGCCCCACCCCGCAGGTGCGATGCCTGCACCCCCCGGCAGGGAAGATGCGTGCCCCGCCCCGGACAGGGAGCGCATGAACATTGGTGCTTCGCAGATGTGTGTCCTGACGGCGCGTGTGGTGCTCATCATGCTCGCGGCCGCAGCCCTGGGCCCAACAACCCTCGGCGCGCCGCAGACAGAGTCGGCCGCGCCCGCGCTACGGCTTGCAGAGGCGGAAGTTGCGGCGCTTAAACGTCGGCTGGGCGGCCTGCCCGCCGGGACACGGGCCGCGCTGGTGGTCGCGGACGCGGCGACCGGGCAGACGCTCTACGCCCGCAACGGCGACGAGCTGCTCAAGCCCGCCAGCGTGCAGAAGCTCTTCACCACGGCGGCCGCGCTTCAGCACTTTCCGCCCGACTTCGCCTTCCAGACCCAGCTCTTTCTGGTGGGCGAGGACCTGTGGGTCATCGGCGGCGGCGATCCGGCCCTGGGCGATCCGCGGCTGGCGGCGCGCGACGATCTTCCGCTCGACCACGTCCTGGCGGGCTGGGCGGATGCGCTGAGGGACGCTGGCGTGCAGTCGGTGCACCGCCTCGTGCTCGACGATTCGATCTTCGACGAGCAGCATCGCCATCCCGACTGGCCCGACAGCCAGTCCGATCGCTGGTACCAGGCCCCCGTCGGCGGGCTGAACTTCAACAATAATTGCGTCGACGTCACGCTATCCGTCGCGGGCAGCCGAGTACTCGCGCGGCTTACCCCGGAACTGCCCGACAACTGGCTCGAGAACCGCGCGCAGGTTGGCAAGCAGCAGCGGCCCGTACTTCGCCGACAGCCGCACCGCGACGTGGTCGAGCTGGCCGGCACGGTGGTCCGGGGCGGCGCGCTCGACCCGGTCAGCGTTTATCGCCCGACGATCTTCTTCGGGCACGTGCTGCGCAGCGGGCTGACGCACCACGGCGTGCCGGTGACGGGGCCGATCACGCCGCGCACGCCCGATCTCGGCCAGCCGGCCGGCGCGCGGCTGGTGGCCGTGCATCGCACGCCCCTGGCCGACGTCGTCTGGCGGTGCAACACGTTCAGTCAGAACATGTTCGCCGAGGCGCTCTTCAAGGCGCTGGCCGCGTACGGGTCCGACGGTCGGCGAACGGGGGTGTCGGCGAGCTGGGACACCGGTCGCGAGGTTCTCCTGCGCGAGATGGCCACACTGGGCGTCTCGATGGACGGCGCGCGCGTCCGTGACGGCAGCGGGCTCAGCCACAGTAATCGCGTCAGCGCGGCGACGATCGTACGGCTGCTGGTGGCAATGCGCGGGCACGCGCGCTGGCCGGTCTTTGAGGCGAGCCTGGCGCGGGCGGGGGAGCTGGGGTCGATGAACCGGCGCGACGGCCGCGACGGTCTGCGTGGCCGGCTCGTCGGCAAGACCGGTACGCTTCGGGACGTGTCCGCGCTGGCCGGGTATGCGACTCGCACCGACGGTAGCGTGCTCGCGTTCGCGGTGCTCATCAACGGCGAGGCCCCGGCCGACCTGACGCTACGCATCTGCGAAACGCTGGTCGGTGGAGAGTGAGCGCTCACGATACTGACGGAGGTCACGATGAATAGCGAAACGCCCGACGCAGGTCAGCCCGCCGGCTCCGATCCGGCCGCCGCCCACGTCGCGACGCAGCTCAAGAACGCCCTGAAAGCTTTCAAGAAGCGGCTCAAGATGGCCCGGCTGGACGACGAGTCGCGGCTCGGGCATGGGCCCATGAGCAGCGGCGGGCGGTCGGGCATCGTCGCGATTGTGCCGCCGAGCCAGTTCCCGCAGGCGATCTGGGACGAGCTGGTTCGGCAGGGCAAGCTTCGCCGCGCCGGGCAGGGGCTCTACGAGCTGGCCGACGAGCGCGTTTGAGGTGCGCGGGCCGGGGCCTGGCACCGGCCGCGCGGCCTGCCTGTCACCGCTGACGGATTGACAGGGCGGGGCCGCGCATCCGGTCCGGGGGCGACACTGTAAGCACTTGACCATCAAGAGGATGCGTACTGTGCCCCGATTGGCACAGTGCTTGCCATTCCATCCTGCGACGAGGCGGGCTCGTGGCCAGTGGGCCGCCCGCCGTCGCCGGCGCCGCTGTGTTGTGCCGGCGCGAAAACGTGACAACGAGCGCGTGAAGGCGAAAGCGATTGGAGGACGAACCATGTACCTGACGACCCGATTCGCAGTCCCGACGATCAACGAGTTGCAGCGCGAGATGGATCGCCTGTTCCACGATTTCCTCGGCGCTGGCCCGCTCGGCGAGGGCACGGCCACGTTCCCGCCGCTGAACGTCTGGGAGGACGCCGAGTCCGTCACGGCTGAGGCCGAGGTTCCCGGCATGAAGCTCGAGAATCTCGAGATCCTCATCCAGGGTAACGAGCTGACGATCAAGGGTCGCCGCGAGCTGACCAGCGAGGACGGGGCGGTGTTCCACCGTCGCGAGCGCGGCATCGGTGAATTCGCCCGGTTGCTGACGCTGCCGGTAGCGGTGGACGCCGAGCGCGCGGAGGCGACGCTCAAGGACGGCGTGCTGCGCGTCGTGATGCCCAAGGCGCAGGACGCGAAGTCCCGGAAGATTGTCGTGAAGGCCGAGTAACGCAGTCTGCGGGTGCTTGTAGCGTCGGACCTCAGTGTTCGATGACGCACCTCACGCGACCTGCTCGTCGGGCGCGGCGGTTCGACGCAACGCCCTGGACGGTATGGCGATCGCCGCCGGCTCGGGCTTACGCCCGACGGCGTCGGTCGCAAAGGAACGATCAACATGAGGAGAATTGCCATGAGCAATACGAGTAACGCGAGTCTGGCTTGCAAGCGGGTGGACAGCGGCACTGGCGTTGAGCCTGTGCGCCGGACCCGGACCTACGTCCCGGCCGTCGACATCGTCGAGCGGTCCGACGAGATGCTCATCGTCGCCGACGTGCCGGGCGTCTCGGCCGACGGCGTGGAGGTCAGCTACGAGCGTGGCGAGCTGCGGTTGCACGCCCGCGTGGCGGACCGCGAGCCGACCGGGTGCGAGTGGCTGCTGCGCGAGTTCGGCGTGGGCGACTTCGTCCGCTCGTTCCGCGTCGGAGAGGGTATCGACTCCAGCCGGATCGACGCCGAGATCAAGGACGGCGTGCTGACCGTCCGGCTCCCCAAGGCCGAGGCTGCCAAGCGCCGCAAGATCACGGTCAAGGCGAACTAGGCGGACGATCGGCGCTGAGACCGAATGGACGAAGGGTGCCGTGGGCGAGGTCGCTCGCCTGCGGCACGCCGCGCTATAGTCTCGTGGGGCCTGAGCTGGTGATTGAGGCCCGCAATCGACTCAAGCTGAAATTCGCCATGCCAACCTACGAATACCAGGCCGTCGACGCGCGACAGGCGTGCGACTACTGCCGCCAACGTTTTGAATTCGCCCAGTCCATGCGCGATCCGCCCCTGGCCACCTGTCCGCGGTGCGGCGGGGCCGTGCAGCGGCTCATTTCGGCATGCGGCATCAGCACACACGGTTCCGAGCGCTCGATGCTGAGCGACCGAAACCTGAAGGCCAAGGGCTTTACGAAGCTGGTCAACGAAGGCGGCGGCAAGTTCAGGAAGGTTACCTGACTGTACGCCTGGCGTGACCGGCGGAAAGTTGAGGCCGCCGCCCGATCGGTCGTATACTCGCTCTCCGGGCGACGCGAAAACCGGCCGCCCGGAGCGCAGCCATTAACACCCACGAACGAGCACTCTGCGAGCGGATCCGCGAACTGCGCCGGCGGCACTTCGGCCCGCGCGGCGCCGCGACGCTGGCCGAGCGCCTCGCCGTCCCCCTCGACGAATACGAGCGCTATGAGCGCTCCGCGGTCCCGCCGCCGGACGTGCTCGTGCGGCTGTGCGAGACCACGGGCGAAGACCTGCAATGGCTGCTGACCGGGGTCGCCGCGCGGGGGACGGTGGTCATCGCCGAATCCCGCACGCGGCACCGCGAGATTCTCACCCGCCTAGCCGGCCTGCTCGACCGCAGCCCGCACCTGGCGTCCGCGGTCGAGGCGTTCATCGAGCTGCTTGCCGAGGGTGAGCGGCTTGAGCCGAGTCCGAAGGCGACACTTCCGGGAGCGGCGGGTGCGACGAGCGGTGCATCGAGCGGCGCCTGGATACCGATTTTCGAGCCCGACGCGGTCCCTGAAGTCCTACCCGCCGCGAGTGCAGATGCCCCGTTCGCGCTCGCTGCGCCGCGTGAGGGAGAGGCCGGACCGCCAAGCGGCATTGTCCCGGCGCAGATCTGTGAGCCGGCGATCGCCTACGCGGCGGACGCGCTCCATGCGGCGCACGCGGTGCGATGGGACCGACCCGGGGCCGGCCCCGCCCTCGGACTGCAACTTGGGAGCCTCGCCCGCCTCCTGCCGCAGGCCTTCGGGGTGCGCGTGCGCGACGGGGCTATGGCTCCGATGTTCCTTGATACGGACGCGGCGATCGTCGTCGTCGGCGGTGAGCCACGGCCCGGGCAGCCGGCCGTTGTGCGGCCGCGCGGGCGGACGGCGCGGTGCCGCGTGTGGCTGGGCGCGCAGGGCGATGGTGTGCAGCTCGGCCGGCTCAGCGACGGAGTCGTTGAGCAATTGCCGCAGGCGGAGGTTGCGTGGGCGCTGCGGGCGGTGTTCCGCGTGGCGCTGGCGGCATGAGCACGGGGAGTTCCTGCCCCGAGCGATCGCGTGCCTCACTGGGCGGCGCTGGCCGGGGGTGTGCCGGCGGCTGGCGGCCGCTGAGGAGTGCGGATCGATGCCGGTGACCTTTCTCCCAGGCGCGGTACGAATCGAGCCGGTTGGGCGGGTGGAGGCCGACGTTGACCTGCCCGGGTCGAAGAGCCTGACGAATCGCTACCTGGCCTGCGCGGCGTTGGCGGATGGCCGGACCACGATCGAGCGCGCCTCGCTCTCGGACGACGCGCACGCGATGGTGCGCGGGCTGCGGGCGCTGGGCGTCGATGTCGAGGTTGACGAAGCGCGCGCCCGGCTGCATGTGACTGGGCGGAGCGGGGGCTTCCGGGTGGAGCAAGCCGAGCTGGATGTCGGCGCCGCCGGCACCGCGATGCGCTTCCTCGCAGCGCTGGCTTGCGTGGGCTGCGGTCACTATCGACTGGACGGCTCGCAGCGAATGCGCGCCCGGCCGATCGGCGACCTGGTGGACGCGCTTCGCTCTCTGGGGGCGAAGATCGAGTGTGAGGAGATCGAGGGCTATCCGCCGCTGGTCGTGCATGCGGACGGGCTTCGCGGCGGCGAGGCCGTGCTCGAATCGCCGCCGTCGAGCCAGTTCATCAGTGCGCTGCTGATGGCGGCGCCGGCGTGCCGCGGAGACGTCCTGGTCGACATTCGGGGGGCGTGCGTGAGCGAGCCCTACATCGCGATGACGCTGGAGGTCATGCGCGAGTTGGGAGTCGAGTCGCTCGTCTCGGACGATGGCCGGCGGTTCATTGTCCCGGCGCCGCAGCGCTACCAGGCTGGCAGCTACCAGGTCGAGCCGGACGCCAGCGCCGCGACGTATTTCTGGGCCGCGGCGGCGGTCACCGGCGGGCGGGTGCGGGTGCGCGGGCTCAGTCGCGCCAGCCGACAGGGCGACGTCGGCTTTGTCGACGTCCTCGCGCAGATGGGGTGCCAGGTGCACGCGGCGAGCGATGGCCTGGAAGTTCACGGCCCGGCAGACGGGCGGCTGCGCGGCGTCACGGTGGACCTGAACGGCATGCCGGACACCGCGCAGACGCTCGCGGCCATTGCGCTGTTCGCGGACGGACCGACGCGGATCGAGAACGTGGCCAACCTGCGGGTCAAGGAGACCGACCGCATCGCGGCGCTGGCGTGCGAGCTGGGCAAGCTCGGCGCGCGGGTGGACACGCGGACCGACGGACTGACGATCTACCCGCCGCCGGCGTGCGCGGCGGCCGAGATCGAGACCTACGACGACCATCGCATGGCCATGAGCTTCGCCGTCGTTGGTCTGCGCGTCCCCGGCCTGGTCATTCGCCATCCCGACGTGGTGACCAAGAGCTTCCCCGGCTTCTTCTCGCGATGGGACGCGCTCGCGACGGCGCAGCGGTGAGCCGCGTGCCGGTCAGGTCGGCTGGGAATCCCCCGGCTCACCCCCCTGGGGCTCGAGCACCGGCTGCACGAGTACCTTGTCCACACGCTTGCCGTCCATGTCGACCACCTCGAAGCGGTAGCCGCACCAGGTGATCGCGTCGGCCTCCTTGGGCAGGTCGCCCAGCGCCGCAATGATCAGGCCGCCGAGCGTGTCCGCCTTGCGCGGCTCGGCCTCCTCGGGCACCTCGATATTGAGCAGGTCGACGACGTCGGCGACGGGTAGCCAGCCAGCCATCAGCCAGCTTCCGTCCGGGCGCCGAACGGCCGGCTTCTCGTCAGTGCGGCCGGCGCTCATTACGTCGCCGACCACGGCCTCCATGATGTCGTTGAGCGTGACCATGCCGCTCACGCCGCCGTACTCGTCCACACACAGGGCATGATGCTGCCCGGTCTGCTTGAAGGTTTCGAGCACCTTCAAGGCCGGCGCGGCCTCGGGGACGAAGAGCGGCGGCTGAATCTCGGCGAGGACGTTCGGCGGGTTCTTGTTGACCATGCGGGCGATCTGGGCCTTGATGCTGGTCACGCCGAGCACGTGCTCGATGTTGCCGCGGCAGACGGGGTAGTAGGTGTGCCCGGCCCGGATCATCGTCCGCATGCTCTCGCCTATGGGGTCGTCCGGATCAACCCAGACGAGTTCGGTTCGGGGCGTCATGAGCGAGCTGACGCGGCGGTCGCCCAGGCGCAGCACGCGCTCGACGATGTCCTGCTCGGCCTTCTCGAAGACGCCCGCCTGCCGCCCCTGGTCGAGCAGGATGCGCAGCTCCTCTTCGGTCACGGGCGACTCGGTCGAGGGGCGCATCCGGGCGAGCCAGAACACGAGCTTGGTCGAGGCGCTGAGCAGCGACACGAGCGGCGCGGCCAGGGCCGAGAGCACGTGCATGTATGGCGCCGCCCGACACGCGATCCGCTCGGGATGGCTCATGGCGAGCCGCTTGGGGACCAGCTCGCCGATCACCAGCGACACGTAGGTGATGGCCACCACGACGATCCCGATGCTGAGCGGCTCGGCCAGTGGCGCGACGCTCGGGGACTCCTGCAGCGCATCCGCCAGCTTGCCCGCGATCGTTGCACCGCCGTACGCGCCCGCGAACACGCCTACCAGCGTGATGCCGATCTGCACGGTGGAGAGAAAGCGCTCCGGCATCGCGCGCAGCCGCAGGGCCGACTCGGCGCGCCGATCACCGGCGTTGGCCATCTCCCGCAGGCGAGCCTTGCGGGCCGAGACGATGGCCAGCTCGGACATGGCCAGCAGCCCGTTGAGCACGATGAGCCCGAAGATGATCAGGATCTCGTAGACCAGTGGCATGCCGCGTCTCCCGCGCGGGCGGGGCAGGCAACCGTCCTGGCCCCGGCGGGCCGGACGCCCGCCCCGCGCGCCTGTCGCCGAGGTACTCCGCTAGCGCCGCGCCTTGCCGCGGTACGTATTCTCGAGCACCCGCAGCGTCTTGCGGGTCGCGATGCGGTCGGTCGGTCCCATGCGGTCGACGATGAGTATGCCGTTGAGGTGATCCGTTTCGTGCTGGCAGACCCGCGCCTGGAGGTCTTCGGTGGGGACCTCGACCGGCTGCCCGCGAAGATCCTGCCCCGTGAGCAGGATGCGCTCGGCTCGGCGGACCTTGACGCTCACGCCCGGGATGGAGAGGCAGCCCTCGGTGGACTCGGCGGCCCCATGCGGGTTGTGCAACACCGGGTTGATGACAATGCGATCGTCCTCGGGCTCGCCCGTGTGGTTCATCACAAAGATGCGCTGGAGGATGCCGACTTGCGGCGCCGCCAGCCCCACCCCCCGGGCTTCGTGCATGAGCTGGAGCATCCGCACGGCCAGGGCGGCCAGGGCGTCGTCGAACTGCGTGACCGGCTTGCACTGCTCGCGCAGCCGCGGATCCGGGTAGTGAACGATGTGAAGTTGCTCGAGGTCGTGCATGCTGATGGCGCCCGGCGCTGCGTACACGGCGCGGCCGGCGCGGTTGCGACCGATTGTATCGGGGCAGGGCGGCGCGTGCGACAGCGGCGGGCCGGCCGCCTGCGCGTCTCGCGGAGCCGTGCCAGCCACGCTATAGTACCGCGAAATTGGCGCGCGGAGGATGCGGCGCCCGCCGAGGCGCCGCGGGTCACGCACCAGGCCGCACCGGCCCGCGCGGCGTGACGGTCCCGGTGGCGAGAGACCCCGGTCTGTCCGCGTAAAGGGTCAGAGCCCATGAGCACTGCCGCTCCGGTCAAGCCCGGTTCTCAGTCTGCCCCGGCCGCGCGCGCCGCGCGGCCGCTCAAGCCGCTGTGCGACCGGCTTCTCATCATCGGCCTGGATGGGGCCACGTTCGACGTGCTGGACCCGCTCATGGACAGCGGGCGCATGCCGAACCTCAAGGCATTTCTCGCGGACGGCGTGCGCGGCATCCTGCGCTCGACGCAGCCCCCCATCACGCCCGCGGCGTGGACGACCTTCATGACCGGCAAGGGACCGGGCCGGCACGGCATCCTCGACTTCGAGACCTACGACGCCACCACGCACACGCTGACCTTCAACAGCACCTACGAGATCCGCGAGAAGACGCTCTGGCAGCTCCTCTCGGAGAAGGGACTGCGCGTCGGCAGCGTCAACGTCCCGATGACCTACCCGCCCAAGCCGGTCAACGGGTTCATGATCAGCGGCTTCGAGACCCCCAGCATCGACGCGCAGTTCACCTGGCCGCCGGAGCTGAAGGACGAGATCTTCCGGCTCATTCCGAACTACGACTATCGCACCAACTGGCGCCGCACCGCGGTGGGGCGGTTGGCCCAGCTCGCCGAGAACATCGAGTACATCGCCAAGAGCTTCGAGCACGGGGCCCTGCTGACCCGCCACTGCGGCGACACGTACGGGTGGGACGTGCTCATGGTGGTTTTCAAGCTGGTGGACAACCTCCAGCACAAGGCGTGGAAGTACCTGGACCCGCGCTTCAGTCACCGCTTCCCCCGCGAGGCCGCGCTGGCCGCCCAGTGCTTTACGCGCCTGGACGACGCACTGGGCGAACTCGTGGCCTACGCGGACCGCATCGGGGCCACGACCCTGGTGATGTCCGACCACGGCCACGGCAGTCTGGACGGCAAGGCGCAGCCCAACGAGTTGCTGCGCAAGTGGGGCTACCTGAAGCTCCGCAGCCCGTGGAATCAGGCCTCAACCCGGGCCAACTACTGGTGGCACCGCCTCACCAAGGGCCGCCAGACGCGCTTCGAGCAGGGCAGTCGCGGCATCGAGCGCGACCTGGCCGTGGACTGGTCGAGGACGCGGGCCTGCGTCATGCACGCGGGTATCTACGGATACCTCTACATCAACCTCAAGGGGCGCGGGCCGCTGGGGATCGTGCCGCCGAGCGAATTCGAGTCGTTGCGCGAGGAGATTGCACAGCGCCTGCGAGCCGCGACCGTGCGCAACCCCGACGGCCAGGTCGTTCCGATCTTCGAGCACGTGCACAAGACCGAGGAGCTCTACGGCTGCCGCCGCGAGGACAACCCGAACCTGCCAGACCTCATGCTCGCGCCGCACCCGGGGTTGTCGGTGGTGCGACGAATTCGGGGGCGCCAGGCGGTTCGCTGGGTGCCGCTGGACCGGCTCGAGGGCACGCATCGGCTCGAGGGCGTCTTCGGCCTGCGCGGGCCGAACGTTCGCCGCGGCATTCGGGTCGATGCGAACATCGTCGACATTACGCCGACGGCGCTGTCGGCGCTGGGGCTGCGGGTCCCGGTGGACATGGAGGGGCGCGCGATTCGCGAGGCCTTCTCGGCCGAATTGCTCGTCGAGCAGGAGCCGCCGCTGGGGACGGTGCAGGAGTCCGGGCGCGAGGTGTTCAGCGAGGAAGAGCGCCGTGTGCTGGAGAAGCGGCTGAGCGACCTGGGCTATCTCCAGTAGGCGTAGCGGACGGGACTGGTGGGGGACCGGCCTCCTCGCCGGTCTTGTGCTCGCCGAATTCGTGGCCGACCCGGCCTTGGTTCCCGATAGTACTGAGCAGATCGGCGTGCGTGCCGCGCGGTCGGACCGTCGATCCCGCGAATGTGGACGCGAGGCCGTCATTCCCGCGAAAAAAGCGGGAGTCCAGGCGCCGCTGCCGAGATGCGCAGGCGAGTTGTTCGTCGCATGTGTGCTACTGGACCTGATCCAAATCGAATCCTACGACTCGCGTTGTCCCTGCTGACGGCCACCGCGCTGCTGATGACACCACTGCGCAGCGCCGCGGACTCGCCCTGGCTCTACGGCATCCACTGGTACGGCGAACCCGTCGGCAGCCAGGTCGAGGCCATGACCGGCGGCAAGGGCATCTGGTCGCTCGAAACCGTCCAGACCAACAGCGACCTTTGGTGGTCCGCCGCATGGCAACGCGACTACCGCTTCAACACGATGGTCCAGCGGGGGCACGCCCTCATTGTCCGGATCGAGCGTAACTGGGGGGAGACCGTTCCCTTTCCACAGAACGTGCCTGCGTACCTCATCTCGGTTCAGCAGGCCGCTGCCGAGCTGGCCAGCGTGGCCCACATCTGGCAGGTGGGCAACGAGATGAACATCCTGGCCGAATGGGGCGGGCAGGTCCTTACGCCGCAGCAGTATGTCGACACGTTCCGCCAGGTGCGGTCAGCGATCAAGTCGGTGGCAAGTCCGCTGGGCGAGCAGGTCGTGTTGATTGGGCCAGTTTCACCGGGCGATCTCGTGCCCGGCGTGCGTCATACCGGCGGCGCGGAGTACCTCTCCGCGGTCTGCGCGTTGCTTGATCCGAACGACTTCGATGGCTTCGCGCTGCACGCTTACGCGGCGCCGTGGCATGGCGTGGCCGACTCGCGCGGCGAGTTCCAGGCGGGCTACCTGACGCAGCTCGCCGTGTTGCGCGAGCACGGATTTGCCGGAAGGCCGGTCCACCTGACGGAGTGGGCTCGCTCGGTCGAGCCGCTGACCGCCGCCAGCGAAGCGGTCAGCGCGCAGTTCCTTCAGGCCGCCCTCGTGGATCTGCACGGGTGGAACACGCTGCCGCTGGCGCAGCCCATCACGGCCGCCTGCTGGTTCATCTATCCGTACGACTCCGGGGCATGGCAGAGCTTCTCGATCGGGTTCCTTCGGACGCTGCACCCCCCGGGCGCGGCGAACGACCTGTGGGACGCGTTCCATGCCGCGGCCGCCATGAATCTGCCGGCCGGTGTGGCGGCGCCGGTGGAGGAGCCCACCACCGCGGCCGTGCCGTTTGGTGCGAACATTGCGGCGGCCGCCGGCGTCACAACCAGCAGCGGCAACGGGGCCCTGGCGGTTGACGGCGTCGTGTCCGTGGCCAGCAAGTGGACCAGCGCGCCGACGCCCGGGCCGCACTGGCTGACGCTTGAGTGGCCCACCCCGCGACGGCTCACCGGGTTCATCGTTCGGCACGCTGGAGCTGCGGGCGAGAACCCGGCATTCAATACGACGGCGTTCGCGATACAGACGCGACTGGACGCGGCGGACCCCTGGCGCGTCGACCTGCTCACGTACAACGGCGCCGGATCCGCTGCCACGGCGCGGGCGTACGTGCAGCCGCGCTTGGCGCGGTTCGTCCGCTTGCTGATCGTAGATCCGGGCGTGGACACGTACGCGCGCATCCCGGAGTTCGAGGTCTATGCCGCGCCAATGCCGGGCGACTTCGACCAGAACGGCGTGATCGACGAGACGGACTTGCTGTACTTCGAGTTCTGCGCCGCCGGGCCGGGCGTGGCCTTTCCTCTGGGACACCTGTGCCTGGCGGGCGACTTCGACGGTGACCTGGACCTGGACATGGCGGACTGGGCCGCGTTTCAGTTCGCGTACGGCGGGCCGTAGCGGCGGCCGGCCACTCTCGCAGCGCCGCGGCTATCCGCGCCCGCTGGCGCGTTGAATGGCGCGGAGCAGACGCTCATGTACGTCAGCCGCGCCCGCGACGTACTCCCACTCAAACGGCCGGGCGTCCTCAGCGGCGGGCGTGATGACGATCGTGCCGAGCCCGAAGAAGCGCTGGGCCGGCGAAGCGTGCAGTTCCAGCCGCGCGATGCGCGAGAGCGAGCACTCCGCCAGGTCGACGCCCAGCACGCCGCGGAATCGCAGGACGCGCCGGTTCGTCAGCACGTAGAGCTTGCTCGTCCACTGCATCGCCGCCAGCCCGACGCGCAGCGCAGCCAGGCACGCCAGCACCTGGAAGGCGAGGAACGACGCGCCGCGGAGTTCCCCGCCTCCCGCGACCACCAGCACGCCCGCGGCCAGCGTGACGATCAGAACGAACTGGAAGCTGACGATCGGCACCAGCCACATCGACGGCTTGATCGACAGCTCGATGATCTCCCCCCCGTCCAGGAGCTCGAGCTTGGCCGCCGCGGCCTTGGCGGGCACAGGCCGGATGGTCGAGCTGGGCGGCGCGTCGGCCGCCGTCGCCTGCGTGGGTTCGGTGGCGTTCATCGGATCAGGCCGGGCTTCAGGACTCCGACGTGAGGGTAGTTCCTGTACAGATCATCGTAGTCGAGCCCGTAGCCGACGACAAAGAGGTCTTCCACGTCGAACCCGACGAACTCGACCGGCACGTCCGCAGGGGCCTTGGACGGCTTGCGCAGCAGGACGATGCTGCGAACGCTCCGCGCGCCGCGCTCCCGGACCATGGCCTGTACGCGGCGAAGCGTCTTGCCGCTGTCCAGGATGTCATCGACGATCAGGACGTTGCGGTCCTTCACGTCGCCGGACAGTTCGAGCACAACCCGCTGTGTCTGGGGCGTCGTGGCGGAGCCGGGGTAGGTGGAGACGTGCACCAGCGCGACCTTCATCCGCAGCGGAAGCTCGCGGATCAGGTCCGCCAGGAAGATGATCGAGCCCGACAGCACCGGAACGAGCGTGAGTCCGCCGGGCTGGTCCGCGTACGTGGCGGCAACCTCGCCGGCCAGCGCCCGGACGCGCTCGGCGATTGCTCCGCGGTCGATGAGGATCCGGTCAAGGTCGTCGTTGATCATGCCGCTCGCTCCCCGCGCCGGCCGGCGTGCCGGACGCATCGCTGGCATCGGCCGGCGGCGTGACGGCGCCCGAAGCGTCGAGGGCGCCACGCAGGTCGGTGCCGCCCAGGTCGCGGGCCAGGCTACCGAGGAAAGCGTCCACGTCCGCGAGCCGGCGCCGGGCCAGCTCGCGCGTCAGCTCGAAGCGGAAGCCGTCCGCCAGGCGCGAATCCCAGAAGCGGTACTCGCGCTGGCGCTTCCACGTGTCGACGAGTTGCTGGATCGGCCGGCCTTCGCCCTGGTAGAGCCGGAACTGCCGGAGAATGTGCAGTGTGCTGACCTCGTCGAGCGCCTCCGCCTCCGCCAGCAACTGGGCTTCGGCACTGCGCGCGTGCCGGCTATTGCATTGGCGGATGGCTTCGCAGGCCAGGCGGGTCGTCTGCGGCGGCAAGAGCGGTGCCCCTTCCTCTTTCAGCAGCGCCGCCCCCAGCTCGCGCTGGATGTCGCTGGTCGGGCGACTCAGAAGCTGCCAGCGCTTCCACTTGCCCTGGTGGTACTCCACGACCCAGCCCGCATCGTGGAAGAGTGCCGCCGCCTCGAGCGCGCCGCGGTCGACGTTCAAGTGCCGCAGCGCCGGCAGCGAGGCGAGGTGGAGGGCGAGGCGTTGCACGCGCTCGCTGTGCTCACAGAGCCATGTGTCCGCGGTGTTGTTGTCAGTGGGGATCGCCAGGAGCCGTCGGGCCAGGCTGAGGAGACGCTCGCTTTGCATCGTGTTACCTGATCGGGCACGCGACCGGGTGAGCGGCTCGGCCACCGGGCACGACACCCCACCCCGACCGGCCCGCGGCGTGACGGACCCTCGCCACCGGCCGGAGTCGGGGATGATAGGGACTTGATGCGGACGTAACAAGCCGCGCAAGTGCTGCGCCGTGTGCGCGCCCGGCGAGCGTTCGTAGCGCGTGTCGGGTGACGAGGGCCATATCGGCGCCGTGCGGAACCGAACCGCGCCTGTCAGGATGCGGTCTCCCGACCAGCGGGCACCGCTCTCTCACGGATGCGGTTTGGACCCGCGGCGTGTTACGCGGGCTCAGGGATTCCCCGCAACTCGACTCGGGCGGTGGAGACCCGCGGGACGCAAGCCAAGTCGAGGGGGTCTGTATCCGATGACACGTGAGACGAACCGCAGCATCGCAGGCCCCATGCCAGGGCGCGTCCCGGCACCAGCCGACGCGCGCCGCTGCGCCGGCTGCGGAAGGCAGGGGGAGGAGGCTGGGCTTGCGCCCAGCGGGACCGAGGTGCAAGATGTCGGGTGCCACGCTCGCCAGGGACCAGCGTACGATCGGCAAGGCGCTCTCGCCGGAGTTGCAGAAGGCGCTGGGCAAGGTCACCGAGATCAGCTCGCTGCCCGAGATCACGACGAAGATCGTCGAGATCGTCGAGGACCCGCGGGCCAGCGCCCGTGATATGCACGAGATCATCAAGCGCGACCCCGCGCTGGCGGCCAAGATTCTGAAGGTGGTCAACTCGGCCTTCTACGGGCTGCCCGCGCAGATTGCCAGCCTCGACCGGGCGATCATGATGCTCGGGCTCAGCGCGGTGAAGAACATCGCCCTGGCGGCATCACTGTCGCGCATGTTCAAGGCGGATGCGATCAGCTCGCAGTTTGCGGCCCGCGATGTCTGGAAGCACTGCATTTCAGTGGCGGTCGGCGCGCGGGCCCTGGCCAGCGCGACCAAGTTCGCGCAGGTCGACGAAGCCTTTGTCGCGGGGCTGGTCCACGACATGGGCCTGATCGTGGCCCAGCAGCTCAACGCGCGCAAGCTGCGCGAAGTGGCCGAGCGCTGCTACAACAACCCGGAGGAGCGATTCTGCGAAGTCGAGGAAGCCGTCATTGGAGCCGACCACCAGGCGCTGGGCAGCGCCCTGGCCGGCAAGTGGCGCTTCCCTCCGGGGCTGCGCTACACCATCGCGTATCACCACGAGCCCCTGACGATCCAGCCCGAGTTTCGCCGCATCGTGGCCATCATATACGTGGCCGACACGCTGTGCAGCGAGCGGCAGTTCGGCTTCTACCTGACCGCGCGGTCGCAGCCACTCGGTGACGACATCCTCGCCGCCGCCGGGCTCAGCGCGGACACGGTGTCCGCCGTGGCCGAGGAGCTCGCGACGCGGGTCGAGGAGGCCGAGCAGATCCTGGCTATCAGCTAGCGCAGTGAACGAAGTCGGGGGGGACGCCCGCACCCGCCGGTGTCTGGATCGATCCCCGTACTGAGAGGAACACGCGGTGGAGCACCCGCCATCCGTGGGTGCCGCGCCGATCGGACGAGAGACCGGCAAGAGTCACGGGCTGCGACTCGGCCCCAAACCGGCACAGTGGGGCGGGCCGCAGTGCCCGCCGGCAGGCGGAGACGCCTGCCCGACTGCGCGCGGCGACCGTGCAGTACTTCGGAGGCAGCACACTAGCACGCGTGGTACCCGATGCCCGCGCGCAGCGCGGCTCCACGCGGGCGGGGGAGACGTTCGCCCGCGTGGAGCACGCCGCTGTGCTTACGGCGAAGTCAGGAGCGTCGGCGTCAGATCTCGTCCTCGTCGTCGTCCAGCGGCGGCGGAGGAGGCGGTGGCGGCGGCGGGAACGCGCCGTCGTCCGGACCGCCGGGCCGCCCAGGGCCGCCCGGGCCACCCGGCCCGCCCCGCCGAGGCGCTCGCTCGGCGCGCTGCATGAGTTTCTCGAACTCGGCCTTCTGTGGCTCGGTCAGGATGGCGAGGATGTCCGCGCGGAGCTTGGCGGCTCGCTCGGCCTGGAGGGCCCGACGGTCGGGGCCTTCGCCGCGCTGCGTTCGCGCTTGCCGCTCGAGCGCCCGGAGCTTTTCGGACTGGTCCCGGGTCAGGTCGAGTCGGCGGGCGGCGTCGAACATGCGGCGCGCGTCAAGCTGGCGCGGCGCGCCGTCGAGCTGCGGCCACAGATCGTCGAGACGGGTCATCTGCTCGGGCGTGAGGAACTCGGACAGCCTGGTTCGCAGGGCTCCCGGTCCGCCGACGCCCGCGCGGGCCTGCTCGATCTGCTCGCGCAGCTCGGCGGCCCGCTCATCGTCGCCGGCCTGGCGCGCGGCCCGCATCTCCTGCACCAGCGGCTGGATCTCCTCGCGATGGGCGGCGAGCGTCTCACGATGCTCGGCCACGACCGCGTCGAACTTCGTGACCTGCTCAGGGGTCATCTCGAGCCGCTCGGGCAGCGTCTCCAGCATGCGCTCCCAGCCACGACCGTCCGGCCCGAAGCGGCCGCCGCGGGGACCGCCCCGGGCGAATCGGTCCAGGGCCTCGTTCTGCGCGTCGCTTAGCGTGGGCCGGATCGTCTCGATGAAGGTCGCGCGAAGTTCCTCGCGCTGGCGGCGCATCTCCTCCATCTTGGGCCGAAGCTCGGCGAGCTTCGCCTCGTCGCGGTTGCGGGCGGCGTCGCGGAAGTCGTCCATCAGGTCCGGAGCCCGCTGCCCATTCAGACGCATCTCCTCAAGCCCGTCCAGGTAGGCCCGTGCCGCGGCGTCGAACGCGGGCTGCTGCTCAGCCGTCAGCCGCAGCGCGGCCCGCAGCTCACGCACGGCCTCGCGCTCGCCGCGCGGGGCCCGCTCGCGGTCCCCCCGGGCCTCGCGGCCCGGGCGCTGGTCGCGGGGGCCGGCGGCGGCACCGCGGCGCCCACTTTCGCGGCCCGGGCGTTCGGGGTTGGCTTGTGCCAGGGCCGTCGTGGCGGCCAGCAGGCAGATCAGAAGTGCTGAGAGTCCGTGTCGCATCATCGTCTCCTTCGGCGCGGCGTTTCGCGGCGCCGCGCGAGTGGCTCGCACCCGCGGCCGCCTCGGGGGCGGCCCGAGTCACGTATGCTGGTTCCTTCGCTACTTGTGGCCTAACGTCGCTGGGCGGTGCAGATTGCCGTCACCCGGACTCTCGGGCCCGATGGCGGTCGTCGGGAAGTGTCGATCCTGGCCGCGGCCCGCCGAGTTACGAGGCGAAGGGGGCGGCCGCGTTGGCCCAGCAACCCCGCGGAGAGTATCCTGACTTCGTTCGAACTTGAACAGTGCGGGCTGACAGCATGGCGGTCGACGAAGGCGATCGGCATCTCATTCAGGCCGTCCAACGCGGCGACCAGGCCGCCTGGCGCGATCTCATTGCGCGCTACGAGGGGCGGCTCATCAGCTTCGCTCGCCGAATGTGCAACGACCGCACCGAGGCCGAGGACCTCGTCCAGGAGACGTTCCTGGGCCTGGTACGCAGCTTGCCAGCGTACGACACCGAGCGCTCCCTCGAAACCTACCTGTTCGCGATCCTGCGCAACAAGCTGAGCGATCACCTGCGGCGGCGGCGCGGCGGGCAGCGGCAGAGTATCGACTCGCTCGAGGTCGACGACGCGCCGGAAGCCTGGCTCGACACCGACACGCCCAGCCGCTACGTCGTCGGCCGTGAGCGGGTCGACGCACAGCGGCGGGCGCTCGTGGACGTGCTCCGCGCCTGGGCGGAGCAATGTACGGATCGGCGGCGGTTCCAGGATCTGATCGTCATCGAAATGCTGCTCGTGCTGGGACTGCGGAACAAGGAGGTTGCCGCGGACCTGGGGCTGACCGAGCCGGCCGTCGCGGGCATCAAGTTCCGCGTCATCGAGCAGTGGCGCGGGCTGGCGGCGCAAGCGCTCCCGGACGATGCCTGGGACGAGGCGGACCTGGCGGGCGAGAGCACGCTGGCCCGGCTGTGGCAGGAGGAGGGGATCTCGTGTCTGAAGCGCTCGACGCTGGGCCGCTTCCTGCTCGGCGCGGTCGACGAGGACTGGGCCCACTACATCGACTTCCACGTTCACCAGGCGGACTGCGACCGATGCCAGGCCAACCTGGCCGACCTGCGAAGTGAGGACGAGCAGGACGCCGCCGCACGCGACGCGCTGCGCGAGCGCTGCTTCACGTCGAGTGTGGGCTTCCTCTCGCGGGCGGAGTGATCGCGGGCGCGAGTTGCCGCTTCGAGGGCGGACCGTGCGCGGCACACGGGCCGTCGCCATGCAACGACCGCCGAGCAGCGGCGGGCAGGGCAGCCCGAAGGGCTGCACGATCGTAGCCGGGGGCCAGTCCGCCGTAGGCGGACGCCGCCCCCGGTTTGTGGCGGTGAATGTGAGCACGACCCCATAAGGGTCGTCGCGGCCGCGCCGTCCTCGTTCCCCGCTTCGACGCCGCGCCGGTCGGCGACACTCCGCGGCGCCCCGCTACATGCGCTCCAGTATCTCGATCCCTAACAGCCACAGGCCCAGCTTCAGCGTCCGGGCCGTCAGGTCGCAAAAACGCAGCCGGCTGAGCCGCGTGGCCGCGTCGGGCGCGTCGAGCACCGGGCAGGACTCGTAGAACTTCATGAAGTCGCCCGCCAAGTCATAGAGATAGCCGCACAGCACGTGCGGCAGCAGGTCATTCGCGACCGCTTCCACGTGTTCCCCCAGCCGAAGCAGCCGCAGCGCCAGCGCCCGCTCGGCCGGATGCGTGATCCGCACGGGCCCGCCCGGGGCGTACGGGTCGGCCGAGTCGGTGCGTTCGGCGGCCTTCCGGTAGATCGAGCGGACGCGCGCGTAGGCATACATCATGTACGGCGCGGTGTTGCCCTGAAGCGACACCATCTTGTCCCAGTCGAAGAGGTAGTCGGCGTTGCGGTCGTTACGCAGGTCGGCGTACTTGATCGAAGCCACGCCCACGCGCGACGCGATCTGTTGCCGCTCGTCCGCCGAGAGCGCCCGCGACGCGTCGCCCTCGTCGCTCGGCATCGTCGCATCACCCCCGCTGCGCTCGCGGGCCGCGACCAATGCCGCGGCGCGGGATTCGGCCTCGTCGAGCAGGTCGCGCAGCTTGATGGTCGCTCCGCTGCGCGTCTTCAGCGGCCGCCGGTCCGGGCCGAGCACGCTGCCGAACGTGACGTGATCCACGCGCGCCCCTGGCGGGATCCAGCCGGCGTCCCGCGCCACCGCGAAGAACATCTCGAAATGCAGCTTCTGGCGGGCGTCGGTGACGTAGATGATCCGCTCCGCCCCGCGTCCGCTCCGAAACTCGAGCTCGTGCAGCCGGTAGCGCAGCGCCGCCAGGTCCGTCGTCGCGTACAGGTAGCCCCCGTCCGACTTGCGGATGATCACCGGCAGTGGCTCGCCGGTTGGCCCCTTGAAGCGCGGCGAGCCATCCGCCTGGTACAAGAACACGCACACCGCCCCCTGGTCGTCGCGGACCTCCGACCAGCCGCCCGACGCCTCGCCGGGCCGCCGGGCGGGCAGCGCCGCCCGCAGGTCCTCGATGACTGCCGGCAGCCGGCTGTTGTAGAAGCTCTCACCGCGGACATCCTCTGGCCGCAAAAGCACGCCGAGCCGCCGGTACGTTTCGTCGATGGCCTGGAGGCTGACGGCGCAGATCTGCTCCCAGATGCGGCGGGCCTCGGTATCGCCGCCCTGCAACTCGGCGACCGCGGCGCGGGCCTCACGGGCGAACGCCTCGTCGCTGGCGAAGCGCTCATTGGCCGCCCGGTAGTCGGCCTCGATGGATTCGAGCACGTCGGCGTCGGCCTCGAATCGTGGCAGCGGATGCTCGCGGTACCAGCGGATGAGCATGCCGAACTGCGTCCCCCAGTCGCCGATGTGGTTCTGGCGGATCACGTCGTGGCCGAGCAGGCCGAGCACGCGGGCGAAGACGTCGCCGATGATGGTGCTTCGCAGGTGCCCGACATGCATTTGCTTGGCGATGTTGGGCTGCGAGTACTCGACCACCACGCGCTGCGGCCGGGCCACCCGTGGCAGGTCAAGGCGGTCCAACGCGTCCGATGCCGCGGTCGGCGGCGGCGGAATCCGCGCCAGGCACTCGGAGAGGAAGTCCGGCAGCAGCCGCACGTTCAGGAATCCGGGACCGGCCACTTCGAGCGGCTCGGCAGCGCCCGCGAGAAGCGGGTCGGCGGCGGCCTTGATCTGAGTCGCCAGCTCCCGCGGGTTGCGGCCGAGCTGCCGGGCCAGGCTCATGGTCGCGTTGCACTGGTAGTCGCCGAACTTCGGGTCGCCGGCCGGCCGTACCTGCGGGTTGATCGCGGCGGGGTCGAGGCCGCTGACGCGCGCGATCGCCTCGGCGAAGACGCGTGACAGGCGGTCGTGAATGCTGGCGGGCGCTTCGGAACTCATGGCGGGGAGACCCTATCGGCCTCGTCCGGGCGCTGCAAGGAAGGGGCGCCTGGGGTTGGTGGGCGGTCGGCGTCGTCCGGCTCCCGCGTCAGGTCGACCAGGGCGCGGAAGGCGCGCTCCTGCCGCTCCCGAGCCCTCCGGAGGGGATCGATGGAGAATTGCAGCAGGCCTACGACCGAGACGGACACGAGGGCTGCCACGACCAGCGCAGCTTCGTTGGGGAACCCGAGAAAAGGGACTACCAGGTACAGCAAGCTGCCGAGCGCCAGGGCGATCAGCGGATACGTGCTGACCAGGAGTGTCGTCCAAGCCTGGTAGCGCGCGACAAGCCGGCCGCCGCCGGGGCCGAGGAAGAGCTCCTTCGCCATTCGCCAGCCTATCGCGGCGAGTACGATCCCCAGCGGGACCACCGCGAGGAGCGCGAAGGCGATCCCGCGCGGGCCGAACACGAATAAGGCGGCGGGCACGCCCACCATCACGAGCAAAATCGCCAAGGTTTGAAGGTCGATCGCGGACTGGAGATTGCGCAGCCGCGTCGCCATGGGTCCGCGCAGCTCCGCCAGTCGGGCCCGTGACGTCTCCGTTCCGCACTCCGGGCAGCGCAGCGGGTCGCCGGTCAGGCCGCGCAGGTTGTATCCGCACGCCGGACACGGGGTGTCGCGTTGGTAGGCGCCGCCCGTCACGCGGATCAGCCTCCCGCCTGGCTCCAGTCGGTCTCGTAGAGGTAGTACGCCGTCCGCTTCATCCCGAGGCGTTCGTAGACCGCCTGGGCGCGTGTGTTGTCGGCGTCAACGTAAAGGCGAACCCCGCACGCGTCCCCGCTTCGCCGGGCGTCGGCCGCGACGGCCTCATGGAGCCGGCGATAGACGCCGAGGCGTCGCGCGGCCGGCGCGACGTACACGCTCTGGATCCACCAGAATACGCCGTCGCGCCAGTCGCTCAGCTCGAAAGTGACCATGAGCTGGCCGACGACCGTTCCGCCCCGCTCGGCCAGGTAGTACACTCCCAAGGCCGGGTTCGATAGCACGCGGGCCACGCCGCGCGACACGACCGCCGGGTCCAGCCGACGCCCTTCGCTCTCGTGAGCCAGGGCGCAGTTGAAGGCGACCAGCGTGGGCGCGTCGGCCGGTCCGGCCCGGCGGATGAGCAGTTGTTCGGGTTGCATGGGCTCACATTAGGCGTCAAGGCGCGCGTGGCGGCAAGCACGGGTCGCTCGGGCCGGGCGCGGCGCGAGACGGTGCAGTCCAAGCCGATCAGCTTGAAAGAGCGCTGAACGCATGATCAAAAGCTGGAAGGGCAAGCACGTCACGGTGATGGGGCTCGGGGGCTTCGGAGGTGGCGTCGGCGTGACGCGCTGGCTGGTCGCGCAGGGCGCTCGCGTCCTGGTTACTGACCAGGCCCCGGCCGAGAAGCTTGCCCCCACCCTGCGGCAGATCGAGGACCTCAAGGTGGAGCTTCGTCTCGGCGGCCACGACGATCGCGACTTTCGCGGGGCCGATGTCGTGGTCGTCAACCCGGCGGTTCCGGACTCGTCGCCGTTTCTCCAGAACGCCCGCGCCGCCGGCGTGCCGATCACCACCGAGATCAATCTCTTCGTCGAGCGCTGCCTGGCCCGCTGCGTGGGGATCACCGGCAGCGTCGGTAAGAGCACCGTCACCGCCATGTGCGGCCACGTGCTCCAGCACACGCTGCCGGACCGCCGCGTCTGGGTCGGCGGCAACATCGGCGCCTCGCTGCTCGACGCGCTGCCCGAGATGCAGCCGGCGGACCTGGTTGTCCTGGAACTGTCGAGCTTCCAACTGCACCGCACGCCGCTGGTCCGCTGGAGCCCGCACGTCGCGGTCATCACGAACATCACCCCGAATCACCTGGACTGGCACGGGACGTTTGCGGCGTATGCGGCGGCGAAGTTCAACATCCTGCGCTTCCAGGACCCGGCCCGTGACGTGATCGTCGTGGCGGATCGGGCCGATCTGCGGGCGATGCTCGACCAGCTCCACGGCGATCTCGCGGGAGCGTGGCGCTACGCGTTGGACGGGGACGTGCCCGTTGCGCGAATGCAATCCTGCTCAGGCGTCGATACCGACGACCGGCGTGTGCGCTGGGACGGCGTGCGGCTGCGCGTCCTGGGCCGACACAATCGCGAGAACGCCGCCGCGGCGCTGACCGTCGCCCAGGCGCTCGGCGTGGCATCCGAGGCGGCCGCGGCGGCCATCGCCACGTTCGAGGCGCTGCCGCACCGACTCCAGACGATCGCGGAGGTGGACGGCGTGCGCTGGGTGGATGACTCGAAGGCCACGACGCCCGAGGCCGCACTCACCGCCTTGGAGGCGATCGGCGGCCCCGTGCTCATCATCCTGGGCGGGTACGACAAGGGTTCGGACCTGCGGCCGCTGGCGGAGCGGGTCGCGAAGCGGGCTGGCTTTGCTGCCTGCATCGGCCGGACCGGTGCGGCGCTGGCGGAGGCCGTCCGCGGCGCGGGCGGGCAGGCCGAGTACTGCGAGGTTCTGCCCCGCGCGGTCGAGGCGTGCCGGCTGCGGGCCACGGCGGGCGACACGGTGCTGCTCTCGCCCGCCTGTGCGTCGTGGGACCAGTTCGTGGACTACCGCCAGCGTGGGCAGCAATTCGCCGAGCTGGCCCGCGGGCAGTGCGTCGGCGCATGAGCGCGTCGCTTGTCGCGGCTGCCGCTCGACAGCGCGCGACGCGCGGGACCGCTCGCGTCGCCTGCGCCGCGGATCGGCCGCACGCGCCCGCTGAGCGGCGCGCGATCCGCAGGGCCCTGCGCGCCTGGTTTACCCGTCACGCGCGCGACCTGCCCTGGCGCCGCACCCACGACCCCTACCGCGTCTGGCTTTCGGAGGTCATGCTTCAGCAGACGCAGGTTCGCACGGTTGTGCCGTACTACGAGCGCTTCCTGGCGGCGTTCCCTAGCGTTGAGGTCCTGGCCGAAGCGCCGGAGGAGCGCGTCCTCAAGCTTTGGGAGGGGCTGGGCTACTACAGCCGGGCGCGGAACCTGCGCCGGGCCGCCAAGCAGCTCGTTGAGCGGCACGCCGGCCGCTTTCCGACGACGGCTGACGCGTGGAAGGCGCTGCCCGGCGTCGGGCGCTACACCGCGGCCGCGATCGCCAGCATCGTCAGCGGCGAGCGAACCGCCGTGCTGGACGGCAACGTGAAACGCGTCCTCTCGCGGCTCTGCCTGGTTTGGGCGCGCATCGACGAGAAGACCACGCTCGATCGACTCTGGGAGCTGGCCGACGAGCTGGTCGACCCCGAACAGCCCGGCGACTTCAACCAGGCCATGATGGAACTCGGGGCCCGCGTCTGCACGCCGCGCCGTCCGGATTGTGACGCCTGTCCGCTGGCGCGTTGGTGTCGCGCCCGCGCGGCCGGCGAGGCGGAACGCCTGCCGGTACGGAGCGCCCGACGGGTGGTACCTGCTGTCGAGTTGCTGACCGCGGCGGTGCGCTGTCGTGGCCGATGGCTGCTCGCTCGCCGGCCAGCAACCGGGCTACTCGCTGGACTCTGGGGCTGGCCGAGTGTGGAGGGGGGCGATCTGGACGGGGCGGGCGCGATGGAAGTGTCGCTGCGTGAGCGTTTCGGCGTTCGGACGCGGCTGGGGGCGATGCTCGGGACGATCGAGCATGTCTTTACGCATCGTCGCTGGGTGCTGCGTGTGTACGAGGGGCGTACTGACGGCGCCCGGCGCAAGCCGCCGAGCGATGCGGATTGGCGCTGGGTGACGTCGAACGAGATGCAGGCGCTGCCGCTGGCACGCGTGGATCAGAAGGTGTGGGAGCTGGTGCGGGAGCGACTGGGCGATTGAATCGCGCGGTCGCTGCCTCCCGCGGCCGGGCCCGTTGGAGTTCGCTCATGTGCCGTTACGTCTTGATCGTGATGCTCATGATCGCGGGATGGGGTACCGGGGCGGGCTGTCGGACGGCCGGTCAAGAGACCGGGACGGCGCCGTCGGCTCGACCGCACCCAGAATCGCCCCGGCCGAGTTCATCGCCGGAGAAGGCGGCGGCGCCCGGTGTCACGACTTCGCCGGGCGCGACGCCCACGACGGGGCCGGCCCCGTCGACCGCGAACGCGCCGGCCGGCGCCGACCTTGGCGTTCTGCCGCTTCCGAGCGGCGCGGTTGTGTACGTGGCCGGCGGGCTGGACCCCGCCGCGCGCGAGGTGGACGTCCTGGTTCACTTCCACGGCGCCCCGCACATCGTCGTGCGGGAGGTGGGTCTCGCGCGGCTGCAAGCGGTCGTAATCATCGTCAACTACAAGGGACTCTCGGCGACGTACGAGAAGCCATACTCTGAGCCCGAGCGGTTCGCGAGCCTGCTCGCCGAGGCCCACGAGGAACTCCGCACGCGCGGCCGGCTCGCCTCAGACGCCCGTTGGCGACACGTGTGCCTCTCCTCATTCAGTGCCGGATACGGCGCGGTGCGGGCGTTGCTCTTGCAGCCGAAGTACTACGAGCAGATCGACGGCGTCTACCTGGCCGATTCGCTCTACGCCGGGTGGAAGGACGACGTGCCGTACAGCGGCGCCAACCCGACCAACATGGCTCCCTTTCGCCGACTGGCGTCGGACGCGGTCGCCGGACGCAAGACGCTGCTGGTGTCCCACTCCTACTTCGACCCGCAGAAGTACGCCGGCACGCACGTGACGGCTGACGACCTGGTGACGCATGTGGGCTTGGCGCGGCGCGCGGTGGACGAGGCCGGGCCGGCGGACATGCGCATCGTGTCGCGGGCCGAGGCCGGGCAGTTCAGCGTCTGGGGCTGCACGGCGCCGGCGGAAGAGCATGGGCGGCATCTTCAGAACATGCACTACTGGCTGGCGCACCTGCCGATTTCAACTGCGGGAGCGACGGCGCCGTGAGCAGGGCGCCACTGCGCGGCGGCGCCGACGTCAGGGTTGCGGCTGGCTGTAGAGCCACTGCTCCCATGCGACGCGGTCAAAGCCGAAGTCCTGCCCGGTGATGCGGCGCAGGGCCTCGCGCACCTCGGTCCGGTAGACCGTGACGTTGCGCACCTGCCACTCGTTGATGGTTTGGTCGGCGTAGATGTACACGCCCACGCTGGGCCGCCGGTGGCTGACCTGGATGCCGCCGATGGGGATGCCGACGGCGTCGCGGTAGTAGGCACGCGGCCAGACCTCGAAGTAGTCGCGGATGGGCACCTCGACCCACTTGTCGCGCTGGTCGGTCAGCAGCGCGATGAGCTCCGGCACCGCCCCCCTGGCCTTGATCTCACCCAGACCGTACGCGGCCCGCTTGACCAGTGCCTCGCTCGGCACGTGCAGGGCCCGCCGGTACTGGATCGCCACCTGCGGGTCGTCGCGATGCGTCAGGGCCGCGACCGCCATCTCGCGCACCGCGCGGTCCGGCTCGACCAGTCCCATGATCGCCAGGTTCAGCGTCGCTTCCTCGTCGGGTAGCGCGGCCAGCGCCTCGACGAGCAGCCGCCGAGTCGCGACGTCGCGGCTGCGGCTGAGCACTTCCGCCAGCGGACCGATCGCAAGCGGATCGCGAATCTCGAGAATGCGCTGCCGGCCCGCCTCCACGCGGTCAGCCTTGCCTGACTCGAGCCAGTCTCTCCGGATGAGTTGGATGCGGCGCTGCCATTCGCCCTGGACCGCCCTCACCAGCCGCTCGGCCTCGTCCGCTGGCTCGGGCTCGATCTCCCGGCGCGTGGCCGGCGTGCGCCCCTCGACCCACAGCCCCCCGACGCGAACGTATCCCAGGGCCCGTCGGGCACCCGCGTGGTTGACGTCCAGTTCGATCGCCCGCAACAGGTGTCGGTGAGCCTCGCTGCGCAACCCCTGCTCACCGCACCACTCGGCCAGCGCAAAGTGCCCGTCGGCCGTGTCCGGCGTGGCGGCCGCGCGCGCGTCGTACTCTTCGAATGGCACCGGGCCCGGCTCGATCCGCGTGACCGCGGCTCGGGCAAGGCTAACAACGCCGCCCGCGGTTCGGACGCGGTAGAACCCGGCGTCCTCACCAAGGAGCTTGCCTTGGAGCGTGCCCCCGCGCTCGAGGTGAAACACGTCGCCCCAGGCCCGGCTGCCAAGCCCACCCCCGCCCGGAAGCGCTGCCGTGAACAGAAGCACAAGGGCTGTGCACGTCGCGACCACAGGCAGTGGGCTGCGCGGGGACATGGAGGGCCCTCGTCGGTGGCCGGCCGGTCGTGCCGGTCCTCGCTGAGTATACGCCGCACGGTCAGCGCGGGCCGGGCGGAACGGGGGACGGGGGCCGGGTGGCGACTCGGTAGAAACCGTATCTATAAGGGTTCATATTCGAGAGAACCGGGGCACGCTAGAATCCGATCAGACAGGAAATCGGGGTGTGCGTGGCCACCTGCTGCGGACGGGCAACCGGACGGGGTTGCCGCTCGGTGGGCGCGGCGCCGCACCGCAGGCAGTTCGCCCAGAGGAGCGACGAATGTCCAAGTACAAGATCGAGATCGACCGGAACCTGTGCATCGGTGATGGCGCGTGCGTCGGTGAGGCGCCGAATACGTTCGAGATGGACGCGGACAACATCGCCATCGTCAAGGACGTGGGCGGTCACACCGACGAGGAGATTCTCCAGGCGGCCCAGGTTTGCCCGGTCGACGCGATCATCCTGACCGACGCCAACTCGGGCGAGAAGGTCTGGCCGAAGAGCTGAGCGCCGCCTGCGCTGCGGGGTGGCGGCACCTCGCGCCGGGTGGAACGAATACGCGGGGCACGTCGGCCGGACGCCAACGTCCGGACTCGAGCGTGCCCCGCTGCATGCGCCGCGCTCGGCTTCGCGTGCCGGGCGATCGCGCACCGGGCTCCAGCGGCAGCCTGTCGCGCAAGATCGGTGCGGCCGGGGGCCCGCGCATACCTGAAACCGCGGACCCCGCGCCAGTCCGGGGGAGCGGCTGCGCGCGGGCAGGCGCGCGGGCTGGACAAGCGGCGGTGAAAATCCGCTAAGGTGTCTTGACGGCGGCCCGGGGGGCTGTGAATATACTGGATCATAAGAAAGTCTGTGGGTATTCATCTCGTCCGTAGGGCGGCGGCCGACGACCGCGGACCAGGCTCGACCGTTGGCGCCGAGCGGCACCGGCCGCATGGCCTGCCCGGCCGGCAGCGTCGCGCGGCGGAAAGGTCACGCGGGCCGTCGACCGGCGCGGCAGCAGCCCGCCGGGCCCCGTCGACCGCCCAGCGGCCGAGAGCCCAAGGAGAACGTGCCATGGCGTCGCAGGTGGCGGAAGGGTTGCCGACCGAGGGGCTTCGGCAGGAGCACCGCCAGATCGAGCGCGTGCTGATGGTCATGGGGCGACTCGTCGGGCGGGCCGAACGCGGGCAGGGCTTCGAGGCCGCCGCGCTGCGCAAGTGCGTCGACTTCCTGCGCCTTTACGCCGACGCCTGCCACCACACGAACGAGGAACAGATCCTCCTGCCGCTGCTGGACAAACGCGGTATCCGGGCGGACCACCCGGCGGTGGCCGGCATTGTCCGCGAGCACGTCGAGGGGCGCAAGCAGGTGACCGCCATGCGCGCGTCGCTCGCCGCCGCGGCCCGCGGCGACGAGGCGGCCCGGCGCCGCTTCTGCGAGGCGGCGCGGCACTACCTCGCCCTGCTTCGCCAGCACATCAACAAGGAAGACCATGTTCTCTTCGCCCTGGCGGACCAGGCCCTGACCGCCCGGGACCAGGCCGAGATCCAGGCCCAGCTCCAGGCCACCTACTCGCGCCGCTTCGAGGGCCGCACGGTCGCGTCTCTCAGCGCCGTCGCCGACGACCTGGCCAACGCGTGGATCGGCAAACAGCTCCGTCGCCGCCTGGGAATCCTGCCGACCGCGACCCGCGCCACCCGCAGCTCGGGAACCCGCGCGCGCCGCCCGCGTGCGGCGACGTAGGGCAGGACCCCGCCATCCAATCCGTCGCGTCGGACATCCGCGTCGGGCGTGAAGGGTTCCCGCCGGCACGACTTCGTTAAACTCGCGTCGGTGGGATGTGCTACGAGCGCTCCGCGCGCGTGTCCGACAGCTTGCGCTGTCGGCTCGGATCGCCCCGGCGCGCGTGTCCGACAGCTTGCGCTGTCGGCTCGGATCGCCCCGGCGCGCGTGTCCGACAGCTTGCGCTGTCGGCTCGGATCG
>CAADGM010000048.1 GCA_900696535.1 uncultured Planctomycetota bacterium | reverse complement strand
GGCGTGTGGCTGGACTGGGTGCTGTCGCGGCTCTTCCTGTGGAACTACCGCTATCACGCGACGTCGCGGTGGCACCACCTGCGGCCGACGTCGCGCACGTTCGTCCTGCATCGGCCGGCGGCCTGACACGACCCGGCTGCTTCCGTTCCTGACACTCGCGCCTTCAAGCAATCCGCGGCAGGGCACGCATGCTGCCTGCCCTGCCGGGCCGGAAGCCCGCCCCACCCCGAGTTGCCAGACTCGCGGTCTTCTGTGAGCCACTGCGCCGGGGCGGCTGGTCGGTGACGCAGGCTGAGTGGACCCGGGGGAAATTGGCACTTGCGCAGGCGGTTCACGGTGGATCCACACCGATCCAGCCCGGGTTGCAGCGACCGAGTGGCGCCGCATGCCTGCATCTTCACCTTTCATCGCCTGCCGGACATGCGCATCTTCGACCGGCAGGTCCGGGCCCTGCTCCGCGCGGGGTATCGAGTGACGCTCATCGGTCGCAGCGACCGGCGGCCGTACGCCGGGGCGGGCGTGAACGACATCATGGTGCCCGATCGCGCCGGGGGCGTGTGGCGGCGCATCGTGACGCTGCTGCGGATCGCGCGGTACGCGCTCCAGACCGAGGCGGACGTGTACCACTTTCACGACCCGGACCTGTTACCGGTTGGCGTTCTCGTCCGAGCGCTGCGCGGTCGGCCGGTCGTCTACGACATCCACGAGATCTACCGGGTCAAGTTCCAGCTCAAGGCGCAGCGCAGTCCGCTGATAGCGAGGCTGATCACGGCGGCCTTCGCGCGCGTCGAGGACGTGTGCGCCCGGCTCATCGGGCACTGCTCGTGCGTCTACGAGGAGTCGGTCGAGCACTTTTCGCGGCTGGGATGCCGCTGCGTGCTGACGCCGAACTACGCCTCGCGGGCCATCTACGCGGACCGCGAGCCGACCGACGTCGAGTGGGCCGCGAGGTCGCATAAGCTCGTCTACGTTGGCGTGGTCAACGCGCTGCGCGGCGCCCTGGTGATGATCGAGGCTGCGCGCCGTGCCCGCGAGCGCGTCCCCGACCTCGAGCTGATCGTCACGCGGCGGTTCTACAAGCCCTCCGACGAGAAGCCCGTGATGGAGCTGCTGGCGCGGCCGGGCTACGAAAACCTGGTTCGCTGGGTGCCCGACACCCCGGGAGACGAGCTGCCCGAGGTCGTGCGGCAGGCGGCGGTGGGGCTCTCGCCGCTCCAGGACGTGGGGCAGTATCGTGTGGCCGTGCCGTCGAAGTTCTTCGACTACATGGCCGAGTCCTGCGCGATCCTGGCCAGCGACCTGCCGCCGAGCCGCAGGTACGTCGGCGAGGTCGGCTGCGGCGTACTCGCGCCGCCGGCCGACGTGGACGCGTGGGCGGAGGCGATGGTCACGCTGCTGAGTGATCCGCAGCGCACGCGGGCGCTGGGCCGCGTCGGCCGAAAGGCGTTCCTCGAGCGCTGCAACTGGGAAGCGTACGAGCCGGCGTTCGTCCGGTTCTACGACGAGCTGTCGCAGGTGCAATCATGAGCCGGCGGCGGGAGACGTGGCGGCTCGCAATGGCGTTGGTCCTTGGCACCGCCTGCGCGCTGATGGCGGCGCAGCCGGCCGGGGGGCTCAAGGTGCCGCCGGCCGATCCGAACGAGCCGCTGCCCAGCACGCCCGCGCCGGCGCACCCGTCCGCACCGGGGCAGGACATCCTCGCGCTGCTCCGCGAGCTGCGCCCGCTCCCCAAGGTGCACTACTCGTTTCCGGTCCCGAGTTCATGGCTGACGGCATCGAACCAGCCGCTGGCGCTCGAGTACGTTCGCATCACGCGGGCGCTCAGTCTCCAGACCGAGTCAGTGACGGGGCCGCAGGTCGAGGTTGCCGTGGCGATCTGCGCCGCGGTGAACCGGCGCGATCCACGGCCGGCCGCGACGCTCGCGCTGAACTACTCCCCGTGGCATCGACACTTCGGCCCCGAACTCCCGCCCACAGACACGGGGCGCACGGCGGAGGCCGAGCTGAGCATGTATCGCCAGCGAATGACGCAGGTTCGCGACTGGATCGCTCAGGCATGCCGTCGGCAGGGGGTGTCGATCGAGGTGTCGGCGCTGCTGCTCGACTCCGAGCGCTTCCACACGCGCGAAGCGAGCGCGCCCGGCGCCGCCGAGTGGAACGCGGCCATTCGCGGCAAGCACGACGCGATCTACGCGATCAGCAAGGATGTGTTCCCGCGCGCCCGCGTGATCTGGTACGCGCTGGGTGGCTACGCGCCCGCGTCCAACGACGAGGGCTGGGCGCAGTCGAACTTCCTGGACCCGGACACGCGCAACGACGGCTGGTCCGTCCCGCTGTATCGGGGACCCGAGATCGACACCCACCGAGAGCAGCAACGCCGCACGGTGCGGGACGCCGAACGCCGCGGCGTACGCGAGGTCATCCCCTGGATCGCGTTGGGCAGCGGGTACAAGCGGCAGGTTGAAGGGTCAGAGTGGGCGTGGGTGTTCGACTGGGATTACGACCTGGTGTATTCGTGGCAGCTCGGGCGCGAGATCAATCACCCCTGGTTCGGCGCCCGGCCCGTGCGCTACGCGCCGTGGGACGTGGCCCCGGTGGTGTGCTTCTACCCAGGACCGTTTGACCCGCGCGTGCCGGCCTGGCCGCGGCACTTCATTGCCTACGCCCGCGGCGCCACGAACGTGAAGAAGATCGACGACATTCCGC
Source organism: uncultured Planctomycetota bacterium (assembly GCA_900696535.1). Taxonomy (GTDB): domain Bacteria; phylum Planctomycetota; class Phycisphaerae; order UBA1845; family Fen-1342; genus CAADGM01. The sequence goes on along the minus strand of CAADGM010000048.1, from coordinate 2,685 downwards.
CGGCCGCTCGGCCGCGTTCGGGAAGAGGCTCATGAAACAGGTTCTTCAGCATCTTCGTACCGGGCAGATCGAGCTTGCCGAGCTGCCTGCGCCGCTCGTTCGCCCGGGGCATCTGCTCCTCCAGTCCACGCACACGCTGATCTCGGCGGGCACGGAACGCATGCTGGTCGAGTTCGGCCGTGCCGGCCTGCTGGCTAAGGCCCGCTCGCAGCCGGACAAGGTGAAGCAGGTGCTGGACAAGATCCGCACCGACGGGCTGCTGCCGACGCTCGAGGCGGTCTTCAGCCGGCTGGACGAGCCGCTGCCGCTCGGCTACTGCCACGTTGGCCGCGTGCTTGAGGTCGGCGCAGGCGTGAGCGGCTACCAGGTGGGCGACCTGGTGGCGAGCAACGGCCCGCACGCCGAGATCGCCCTCGTGCCGACGAACCTCTGCGCGAAGGTCCCGGCCGGTGTCGACCCGGCCCAGGCCGCCTTCACCGTCCTGGCCAGCATCGCGCTCCAGGGCCAGCGGCTGATCGAGCCGACCTTCGGCGAGCGCGTCGCGGTTTTCGGGCTCGGGCTCATCGGCCTGGTCGCGGTTCAGCTCCTGCGGGCCAACGGCTGCGAGGTGCTGGGTATCGACGTGAACCCGCAGCGCTTGCGTCTGGCAGAACAGTTCGGCGCCACCGTCGCGCCGGGCGGGGCGGGCGGCGACCCGGTCGCGGCGGCGATGGCTTTCTCCAATGCGCGCGGCGTCGACGCGGTGCTCGTCACCGCGTCGGCCAAGACCGACGAGATCATGCACCAATCGGCCCAGATGTGTCGGCAGCGCGGGCGGATCGTGCTGGTCGGCGTCGTCGGGCTGAACCTGCGGCGGGACGACTTCTACAACAAGGAGCTGACGTTCCAGGTCTCGTGCTCGTATGGCCCGGGCCGCTATGACGAGCAGTACGAGCAAGCCGGGCGCGACTACCCGTTCGGGTTCGTGCGCTGGACGGAACAGCGCAACTTCGAGGCCATCCTGGCCGCGATGCAGCGCGGGCACCTCGACGTGAGCCCGCTGATCACGCACCGGCTGCCGCATGCGGAGGCGGCCCGGGCCTACGACCTGATCAGTGACGATCCGTCCGCGCTGGGCGTGGTGCTCGAGTACCCGCAGCAGGTGGAGCGGAGCCCGATCGTCGTCGTGCGGCACGACGCGCCGGCCGGCCCGACCGGCGGGCGGCTGGGCGTGATCGGCGCCGGCAACTTCTCGAAGATGACCATGATGCCCGCGCTCAAGAGGATCGGCGCGGATGTCGAGTACGTCTGCGACCTGAACGCCCCGGCGGCGCGGCACCTGGCGACGAAGTTCAACGCCGGTCGGGCCGTCACCGACGCCAGCCTGGTCTTCAACGACCCCGCGATCGATGCCATTCTCATTGCCGTCGGGCACAACCTGCACGCGCGCTTCGTGTGCCAGGCGCTCGAGGCGGGTAAGCACGCCTTCGTCGAGAAACCACTGGCGATGAACCTGGAGGAGCTGCGGCAGGTGCTGGACGCCGCGGCGCGCCGGCCCGACCGCCACATCATGGTCGGATTCAACCGCCGCTTCGCGCCGCACATCGTGCGGCTGCGCGAGCTGCTGGCCGGGCGGAGCGAGCCGCTGACGATGATCTTCACCGCCAACGCCGGTTTCATCCCGCCCGATCACTGGACGCAGGACCTGGCGCGCGGCGGGGGGCGGATCATCGGCGAGGCGTGCCACTACATCGACCTGCTGGTGCACCTCACCGGCAGCCGCGTGCGGACGGTGGCGGCGCAGATGGTGGGCGAGCGCGGCTTCGCGACGCGGACCGACAAGATGTCGATCACGCTGGGCTTCGAGGATGGCTCGCTCGGCGTGGTGAACTACTTCGCCAACGGCTCCAAGGCGTATCCCAAGGAGCTGATGGAAGTATTCAGTCAAGGCCGGGTTTTCCGCCTCGACAACTTCCGCAAGCTGACCGGTTACGGCGCGGCCAACTTCTCCAGCATGTCGCTGATGCGCCTGGACAAGGGGCACCAGGCCGAGTTCGCCGCGTTTGTGGAGCGGATCACCAAGGGCGGGCCGCCGCTCATTCCGCTCGGCGAGCTGGTCAATGTGACGCTGGCTTCGCTGGCGGCGATGACGTCGGCCGCCGAGGAGCGTACGATCAACCTGGATCGCGAGTACGGCGCGGCGCTGGCGACATGAGCGCTCCTCTCTCGGTTCAAGACCCCCCTCCCTCTCTCGGTGCGAAACCCCCAACCCTCTTGGGAAGAGGGCAGGCGCGAGGGTAAGGACCGCAGCGTTCGAGAACCTCCAGGCCCGCGCGGGGCCCCCCTTGTACTCGCCCTGGGAGGGGGGCCGCGAAGACGTTCCCCAGTATGCATCCCCTCAAGAAGGCCTACTACGTCGCCCGCTACCTCGGCCCGACATTCGTCTGGCAGCGGGTGAGCATCGCCATCGAGAAGCGACTGGGCGTCGCGCGGCGGACGTACGCGAGTCGGCCGTGGGGCACGATCCGGCTTGAGGAGATCTGCGCGCCGGGCACGCCGACCTCGCCCGCCCAGTATGCCGCGTTCAAGCGCGAGCAGCGCCCGCCGTTTGTGTTTCCGCTGGGCGAGCCGCCGGTGCTGCCAGAGTGGCTCGCCCAGGCGGCGCGGGCTGGCGAGCGAACTCCCGCCCTGGCGGAGCGCGTGCGC
>CAADGM010000047.1 GCA_900696535.1 uncultured Planctomycetota bacterium | reverse complement strand
TTGCGACCGGCGCGGTCGCCGAGCCCGGCGGTGCGGCCAAGCTCACGGGACGGAACCTGGAGTCGCTCCCGCTGACGAGTGCTTATCGCGACCAGCTCAGCCGCGCGAGCAAGCTCGTTGCGGATCGGTTGCAGCAGGCGCGAACAGCTCTCGCCGCACTGCCAGCCGCGGAAAAGAAGCGCGAGCGCGCCGCGCTGAACCGCGCCGCGGACACGCTTCGGCTCGTCCTCGCGACCGGCGGCTACCGTTGGCTCCCCGAGCACGCCCGAGTCGACGAGGCGATCGAGCGCATTGTTGGCGTTGGTCAGAAGTCCTCCAGCGGACTGCCCGAGTCGGACTCCGACGCCGCCAGTCTGCGCCGCATCGTGGACACGCAGCTCACGCTCCACGCGACCCAGTCCCTCCATGTGCGCGGCCCGTTTCGCGCACTGCTGGCTTTCCAGTCGCAGTGCTTCGCGGGGGCCGTGCAGGGCGTGGTCAGCGGTCGCTGGGGTTATGGCGACGGGCCGTCGGGTGCGGAGCCGTCGCTACTCGGTAGCGTGGGAGCGTTCACGAGCAGCCTCACGTGGGCCGTCACGCAGCGGCCCTGGTACACGCTGCTGATGGGCGTCATCTGCGTGGTCGTTTTCGGCTTCTTCGGCGGCGCGATCTGCCGAAGCGCCGCCATCCAGTCCGCGCGGGAGGAGAGCATCCCGATCCGCGACGCGCTGGGCTACGCCCGCAGCAAGTTCACCGGCCTGCTGACCGCGCCGCTGATGCCGCTGGCGATCTTCGTCGGCATCCTGGCGATCATGTGGATCGGGGGACTCGTGGGAGCGATCCCGCGGCTTGGGGAACTCCTGGCCGGCATCACGTTCCCGCTTGCCGTTCTCGGTGGCTTCGCCCTCGCAATGATCTTCATCGCGACTGTTCTGGGCTTCTTCCTGATGTGGCCGACGATCGCGGTCGAGGGCTCCGACGGCTTCGACGCGCTCTCGCGCGTCGGCAACTACCTGGGCGGGCGACTCTGGAGCGTCTCCTTCTACACGTTCCTGCTCCTGCTGTACGGCGGCCTGTCGTTCGTCGTGGTCCGCGCCATCGCGCAGCTCACCCTCAAGTTCACGCACTGGGGCACCGGCCTCGGGCTCAACCTCGGGTCCAACGTGGCCCTGGACGGGCTCGGCAAGCTCAACGGCATCTGGCGCATGCCGGCCTGGTCTGACTTGGCCATCCTCCCCTCCGTCGGTGAGGTGCCCTTCTGGGGCACCTTCCACAACGCGCCCCTGAACTGGTCGGAGTGGATCGCGCTCGTGCTGATCGACGTCAGCGTCTTCGTGGTCGTCGGCCTGGTCGGCGCGTTCGTCGTGAGCTTCTTCTTCTGCGGCAGCACACAAATGTACTTCCTGCTCCGCCGCGAGGTGGATGCGACTGACTTCGACGAGGTCTTCTTCGTGGAGCCAGAGCCGGAGCCGGCAACCGCGACCGCGCCGCCCACTCAGCCCGCCCCGCCCGCGGGAGCCGCGCCGGCAGCCGATACTGCCGCCGGCGGCCCGCCGCCGGCAGGTTGATGCGGGGTTCGGGAAGGTTGCCAGCAGTTAACCTATCGAAGCGCTTTCACGGATGGCCGCGCCGCTCGTTGGGCGGCGCGCTCGTTATGTAAGCAGGTCTCGCGGGGCCGCACGGAGCAGCGCATGGTGCGTGCGGGGGCGGGCGTTCATTGATTCTTCGCTAAATCGTATCTAACATCTTCCCCCTGATGAGGCCGCGTGCGACGCACACCCATTCGCAGATCGCGCGGATGCACGGAAGAAAGGCAGACTTGTCATGGCTGGTCCGAACACGCTGACGTTTACTGAGGCCGATTTCGATGCGCAAGTCCTCAAGTCGTCCAGCCCGGTCATGGTCGACTTCTGGGCCACGTGGTGCGGCCCGTGCCAGATGATCGCGCCGACCATCGACGAACTCGCGACCGAGTTCGCGGGCAAGGTCAAGGTCGGCAAGGTCGACGTGGATCAGAACGCCGGCCTGGCCAGCCAGTTCAACGTGCAGAGCATCCCCACGGTCCTGCTCTTCAAGGATGGTCGCGTTGTCCAGCAGATGATCGGCGCCAAGCACAAGCGCGACTACGTCGCCGCGATCAACGGCCTGCTCGGGGCGCAGTAGCAGCGCTGGCAGGCAGTGTGCCGGGGTTGGGCCGCGCGCTCGGTTCGGACGACGCGCGGATCAGGGGGCGGCCGACGCCACGGTCCACACGTCGCCTTCGTTGAACAGCCGCTCGAGGCTGGCCTTGGCCGGGTCCTTGCGCGCGGCGCCGATCTGCTGCATGAGCAGCTCTTCGTAAGGCGGGCGGGACACTGCCCGAAAGACACCAAGCGGCTCGGGGAACTCGGGGTGGTGCATGCGCGCCAGGCGATACGCCATCGTCGGGTCGTCGAGCGTCTCGTCGTGCACCAGCAATTCGGACTCCGGGACCGCACCGACCTTGACGACCTCTGGCTCTCCGCTGCGCAGCGTGATCGCCTTGTCGCGGTTCTTGCCGAAGATCAGCGGCTTGCCATGCTCCAGGTACACGACGTTCTCGGCGCGCGTCTCGCGATCGGTCGCGAAATGGAAGGCGTCCTGGTTGAACACCGCGCAGTTCTGGTAGACCTCGAGGAACGCCGTGCCCTTGTGCCGCGCGGCACGCTCGAGCATGCGCTGGAGATGGGCTACGTCGGCATCCAGCGAGCGGGCCACGAACGTCACCTCCGACCCCAGCGCGACCGACACCGGGTGGACCGGCTGGTCGATCGTCCCGTACGGCGACGACTTGGTGCGTGCGCCGAACTCGCTGGTCGGCGAGTACTGCCCCTTCGTCAGCCCGTAAATGCGGTTGTTGAGCAGGATGATCTTCAGGCCGACGTTGCGACGGATGGCGTGGAGGAAGTGATTCCCGCCGATGCTCAGCGCGTCGCCGTCGCCGGTTACGACCCACACGTCCAGATCAGGATTCGCGCACTTGACGCCGGTCGCGATGGCCGGCGCGCGGCCGTGAATCCCGTGGAAGCCGTACGTGCCCATGTAGTGCGGGAAGCGGCTCGAGCAGCCGATCCCCGAAACACAGACCACGTTCTCACGACGGACGCCCACGGCGGCCAGCACCTTCTGAAGCTGCACGAGGGCCGAGTGGTCGCCGCAGCCGGGGCACCACTTCACCTGCTCGCTGCTCTTGAAGTCCTTGGCGGTGTACTCGCCGGAAACCGGGCACGTGCTCACGACTGGCCTCCCAGGACTTCCTCGATGCGGGACAGGATCTCACCGACCATGAACGGCCGACCCTGCACCTTGTTGAGCCCCACCGCGTCGACCAGGTAGATCGACCGGAGCAGGGCCCGCAGTTGCCCCGTGTTCAACTCACAGACCAGCACACGCTTGAAGCCCTTCAGCAGCGCGCCGAGATTGGCCGGCAGCGGGTGGATCCAGCGCAGGTGAATGTGCGAGACGTCCTTGCCGGCCGCCTGCGCTCGCTCGATCGCCGTGCGCACCGTGCCGTACGTCCCGCCCCAGGACACCACGGCCAGCGCACCCGTCGCGGGACCGAACACGTCCTGCTCCGGAATGTCCCGCTGGACGTTCTCCACCTTCCGCACGCGGTGTTCGGTCATCTTCTGGTGGTTCTCGGGGTTGCCCGAGAGCGTGCCGACGATGTCCTGCTTCTCAAGGCCGCTCAGGCGGTGCTCCAGCCCCGGCGTGCCCGGGATCGCCCACGGGCGGGCGCCGAGCTCGTTTCGCGCGAATGGCTGAAACCCGGACGGGTCCGTCACGTGCTGGATCGGAATCGGCGGGAGGTCACGTACCGCCGGGATCTTCCACGGCTCCGACCCCATCGCCAGGTAGCCATCCGTCAGGAGAATCACCGGCGTCATGTACTTCGTCGCGACGCGGACGGCCTCGATCGCGCTCCAGAAGCAATCCGCCGGCGAGCGCGCCGCCACGACCGGAACCGGGCAGTCGCCGTGCCGGCCGAACATGGCTTGGAGCAGGTCGGACTGCTCGGTCTTGGTGGGCAGGCCGGTACTCGGCCCGCCACGCTGCACGTCAATGATCACCATGGGGAGCTCGGTCATCACGCCCAGCCCGATGGCCTCGCTCTTGAGCGAGAGGCCGGGGCCGCTGGTACCAGTCGCGGCGATGGCGCCCGAGTAGGCGGCGCCGACCACCGCGCACATGGCGGCGATCTCGTCTTCGGCCTGGAAGACGCGCACGTCGAACTCGGGGTGCAGGGCCAGCTCGTGCAGGATCTCGCTGGCCGGCGTGATCGGGTAGCTGCCGTAGAACAGCGGCTTGCCCGCCAGCCGCGCCGCCGTGATCAGCCCCAGCGCCGTGGCCTGGTTGCCCGTGATATTGCGGTACGTTCCCGGGGGGAGGCTGGCCGGCTTGACCCGGTAGCGGACCGAGAACAGCTCGGTGTTCTCGCCCAGGTTGTACCCCGCCTTCAAGGCCAGCGCATTGGCCTCGGCCACCGCCGGCGCCTTGGCGAACTTCGTGTAGATCCAGGCCAGCGTCGTCTCAAGCGGCCGGTCGAACAGCCAGTACAGCAGGCCCAGGGCGTAGAAGTTCTTGCACCTTCCGGCGTCGCGCGGGCCGAGCCCGGTTGGCTTGACGGCCTCGAGCGTCTGCTGGGTGATCGGCACCTTCACGACCTGGTAGCGGGCCAGCTCGCCGGACTCGAGGGGGTTCGTCGTGTAGAGCGCCTTCTGAAGGTTGCTGGCGCTGAACTCGTCCGTGTTGACGATGATGATCCCGCCGTCGACCAGGTCGCGCAGGTTCACCTTCAGCGCGGCGGGGTTCATCGCCACGAGCACGTCGACGCGGTCGCCCGGCGTGTAGATGTCGTGGTTGCTGAAGTTGATCTGGAAGCCCGACACGCCCGCGATCGTGCCCATCGGCGCGCGGATCTCGGCCGGGTAGTCCGGGAAGGTGGCCACGTCGTTGCCGAAGACGGCCGTCGTCGAGGTGAACTGCCCGCCGACGAGCTGCATGCCGTCGCCCGAGTCGCCGGCGAAGCGAATCGCCGCCTCGGGGCGCTCCTGCACACGTTTGGGCGTCGGCGAATGGGAACCCGGTTGCGCGGTCACTGCGGTATCCATCATGGCCTCTCACCGGGCGGCGGCCGTCCCGCGCTTCACTCGGTATCAAGAGCGCGGCCGGCTGCACGCCGGTGCATACACATGGGTGCGCGCTGCGCGCGGGTAGTGCACGGCCGAAAGCCCGGTTAACAAGCTGATTATGCTACCGACTTGGTGACGATGGGTCCAAGCGATCCGCGGCGCAATAAACAGGACCGCGCCAGTCCTAACAACAAGTAGCTCATTCCGCGCTTGTGATTCGCCTCGGCACTTTCTACACTCCGCCTCAGCGGGAACTGAGCGCGTTTCGTCCCTTCTATTCGAGAAACATGACACGCCAATCGCAGCGCCTGGGCGCTCTGCCGCCCTACTTGCTGGCCGAGATCGACCGCCAGAAGAAGGCCGCCCTGACGGCCGGGCAGGACGTGATCGACTTCGGCGTCGGAGATCCCGACGACCCGACCCATCCGTTCATTGTCGAGGCCATGAAGGCCGCCCTGGACCGGCCCGAACTGCACCGCTACCCCCTCGGCGGCGGCACGCCCGCCTTTCGGGCCGCGGTGCAAGCGTTCTTCGCCCGGCGCTACGGCGTCGAGCTCAACCCGCAGACCGAGGTGCTCGCGCTCGTCGGCTCGAAGGAGGGCATCGGCCACCTGCCGCTCGCACTGATCGACCCCGGGCAGACGGTGCTCATTCCGTCTCCAGGCTATCCCGCATATCGCGCCGGAACGATCTTCGCCGGCGGCGTGCCGCACGAGATGAACCTCTCGGCCGAGCGCCGCTGGCTGATCGACTTCGCGACGATCCCGTCGGACGTGGCCCGCCGCGCGCGGCTGCTCTTTGTGAACTACCCCGGCAACCCGACGGGCGCCACGGCCACGCTCGACTTCTATCGCGAGGCGGTGGACTTCGCGCGGCAGCACGACCTCGTGCTGGCGTCGGACGCGGCCTACAACGAAATGTACCTCGACGGGCAGCGCCCGCCGAGCGTGCTGGAGGTGCCGGGCGCGCGCGACGTCGCGATCGAGTTTCACTCGGCTTCCAAGACGTTCAACATGACGGGCTGGCGAATCGGCTTCGTGGTCGGATGCGCGGACGTCGTCGCGGCCCTGGGCCGATTCAAGGCGAACGTCGACAGCGGCGTCTTTGCGGCGATTCAGCAGGCCGCCGTCGTCGCGTACGAGGGCATCGACCGGCCTGAGATCGAGGCCCAGCGCCGCAAGTACCGCGAGCGTGCGGAGCGGCTGTGCGCGGCCCTGCGCACGCTGGGTATGCAGGCCGACGTGCCGCGGGCGACCTTCTACGTCTGGGCGCGCACGCCGGCCGGCGTCGACTCGCTGACCTTTTCCCGCCGGCTGCTCGACGAGGCCGGCATCGTGTGCGTTCCCGGGGTGGGGTTCGGTGCGGCGGGTGAGGGCTACGTGCGCTTCTCGGTGAGCGTACCCACCCCGAGGATCGACCTGGCAATCGAACGGATACGAGGTCTGAGATGGTGACTCCCGGCGACATCTTCATCGGACTCGGCTCCAACCTGGGCGACCGCGAGCGACACCTGCGCGATGCGCTGCGACAACTCGGCGAGCGCGGGGACATACGGTTGCTCGAGTGTTCCAGCTTCCACGAGACGGACCCGGTCGAGGCGCCGCCCGGCTCGCCCGCGTTCCTCAACGCCGTCGCCGAGATCGACACGCGCCTCTCACCGCATGCCCTGCTGGAGCGCCTCCAGGAGATCGAGGACCGCCACGGGCGGGTGCGCAGCGGCGTGTGCAACGAGCCCCGCACGCTCGACCTGGACCTGCTGCTGTACCGACACGCCGTGATCGACGACGACGTGCTCTCCATTCCGCACCCGCGCATGTGGCAGCGCGCCTTCGTGATGAAGCCGCTGGCTGAAATCTGCGACCTGCCGCGGCTGGTCGCCGCGCGGCGGCTACGGTGCCGGCAGCCCTGCCCGGAGACCAGCGCGAATGTTTGTGGATGTTGAGGCGGGCGCCCGACCCTGGGTCGACGTCTACCGTCTGTGCATCGGGTTCATCACGCCGCGCCCGATCGCCCTGGTCTCGACGATCTCGCCCAGGGGCGTTTCCAACCTCGCCCCGTTCAGTTTCTACAACATGGTCTCCGGCAACCCGCCCGTCGTGCTCTTCTGCCCCACGCAGCGCCGCACCGGCACGGCCAAGGACACGCTGCGCAACGTGAAGGACACCGGCGAGTTCGTCATCGCCACCGTCACGGTCGAAATCGCCCCGCAGATGGTCCGCTGCGCCGCCGACCTGCCCTACGGCCAGAGCGAGTTCGACTTCGGCGGGCTGACGCCACGGCCCGCGACGAAGGTCCGCCCGCCTCTGGTCAATGAAGCGGTCGTCAACATGGAGTGCCGACTGCGGCAGATCATCACGACCGGGAGCGACGTGGGCGGGGGCAACATCGTGCTGGGTGATGTGCTGGCCATCCACGTTGACGAGCGCATCCTCGACGAACGCGGCCTCGTCGACCCGCGCAAGCTGCCGACCGTCGGCCGGCTTGGCGGCGCGTGGTACTGCACCGTCACCGATCCGTACGAGCTCGAAATCCCGAAGGTCTGAGCGGCGCAGCTCGTCGAGGACCTGTAGCGCTGGACCTCCGCGTCCAGCGCGATCGGTTCACCGAACCGCAGGCCGCGGGACGCTGAGGTCGGGCGCTACTGGCTGGAGCACGCCCGGCCGCCTTGCCAATCGGCTACGGGAGGGCGGGTGGTCAGAGCGGCAACCCGAACGCCTCGCGCGCCGCCAGGCAGTGCGGCGAGCCGACCTCCAGCTCGCGGCAGAGGATGGGGCGGTCACCATAGATCGAGCACGCGCAGGCGTGCAGCGGGCCGTGCAGCGCCACGCAGCGGCCCGTCGCCGCCTCCCGACGCATGAAGCGGGCCTGCGCACCGGCGAGCTTCTCGTACGGCGTGGTCAGCGCCAGCAGCGACGGATCGGCCTCGAAACGATCGAGGTCTGTGCCCATCAGCAGCACGTCGTAAGTCGCGCAGCACGCGCCGCAGGACTGGCAGTCGTAGCTCGCCGCCATCGCGCTGGCCTCGCTCGCTCACCCGTCGCCGCGCGCGATGACCGCGATGCGTGCCCGCCGGGCCGCCTCGACGAACTTCTCGCGCTCCAGGACCAGGGTCTTGCCGGCCTCGATGACCAGGCCGGCGGCCCGCGCGCGGGCCAGGTTCTCGATCGTGTTGGGACCGACGGTCGGCACGTCGAAACGCATGTCCTGCTTCGGCTTGGCCACCTTCACGAGCGTCCAGCCGCCCTGCGGGCACAGCTCGGCCGTGCGACGGATGAGCCGGTCCGTCCCCTCGATCGCCTCGACGGCGATGATCTCGCGCTCCTTGACCGCGACGGCCTGACCGATGTCGAGGGCGGCGATCTGCTTGGCGAGGGGCCAGGCGAAGGCCGCATCGTCCACGACCTGGCGTGGAGGCTCGAAGGGCGTGAGCACGCCCTCCGCGGCCAGCGCCTCGGGACAGTAGCGCGTCGAGTCGATCAAGGTCAGTCCATTCCGCGCGAGTTCGTCGGCCACCGCGCCGAGCAACGAGTCGTTCCGCCGATCGCGGGCCCGAAAGTACCAGACGCGTATGCTCGTCAGGTCGGGCACGTACCGCAACCACTGGAGCCACCGCGGGCCGGCGAACATGTCCGACTTGCGCACCCGGCCAGCCATGACCACGTCGCGGCAGCCGGCACACCGCAGGACGCGAATCCACCGCCCGAGCTGAACAACGCCTCGCCAGCGGAAGACGTCAGCGAGCGTGCGCAGGGCCGGGTCCGCCGAGCCGCGCAGCGCAACGATGACCACGGAGCGACCGGCGGCACGGGCGCCCCGGGCCACCAGGTGCGGAAACTCGCCCTCGCCGGCAATCAAGCCGAGCGGCGCGAGGCTCGCTTCTGGTTGCTGGTTAGCGCCCGACATGTTCAGCACAGTCTCCCCTCCAGTCTACCGGGCCGCGCCGACAGGATCGAATGGATGTAGGTGTCTTCCCGTACGCAGGGACCGCAGGGCGGGGCGGGGGACCGTGGGTGGAGCGGGCATCCAGCCCGCGTGCGGAAATTCACCGCAGCCTGACTCACCGCTCATCGTCGGACGGCAGAAGACAGCTAGTTTGGCGAATAATCTCGAAGCTCGCTCGTTCGGGCTCATATACGAGGGGACGGACAGCGGGCGCGGCCCGCGGCCGGTCGCCACGCGGAGGCACGAAAGATGCTGATCAACGGAGTGATCCACTTCGGGTTGTTGCGGCTCTTCGCCGCCGCGCTCCTGCACCACGCGGTCCATGACGGCGGCCCCCTGCTGAAGGCACCGCCGGAGACACCCCGGCGGGCTGCCATCGAGCTGGTACGCCTGGGTCGGCGGGACGCCGCCCAGCGACGAACGCAGGCGGGGCTTGCGCGCGCAGCACCGCTCTCGTTCCGCGCGATCTCCAGCCGGGAGCCGTCGGCCGGTACGGTGGAGCTGGCTGTGCTCGTCGCCGGACGAGGCCCGGAAGCATGGCCGGGCGCCCCACGACGGCTCTCGCTGCCCAGCATCCCGCTCGAAGCTTCCACACTAAGACCGGAGCCAGCGCGCGACGGGGCACCCGTACCAAGTAGCGCCGCGACCGTTCGGTAAGGCACGTTCACCCGCGCCGGCGACCGAGGCTCGCCGCGCCGGCTCCCGCCCTGGTCGGCCGGCGGGGCCTCAGTTGCCCGGGGGTCGCACCCGGAAGATGAAGAACGCGGCGCCCTTGCACTCCTCGAAGCGACCGCACGGGTAGGCGAACTCGAAGTGCTCCGGCCGGCTCGCGAGCTGCTGAGCGAAGCTGAAGTGGTCGCTGTCGATAATCACCCAGCGGGCCTGGAACTCGTCGCGGATGTCGACATAGTCGATGTCGATGACGTCCTCACGCACAGAGCCGTCGGGCCGTGTGAACCGCACGCGCGAGTGCGTCGGGGCCTGGGCACGGGTGATCCGAACGAAACGCTCCCACAGGTCCGGGCGGCGCTCGTGCGTGAACTTCGGATCCAGCCCGACGATGTAGCGATTGTGGTGGTTGACGTAGAAGTACACGGGGAAGATGTCCCAGTCGTCCGTGAAGACCAGATCCCCGGGCTCCGAGTGCTGGACGAGGAAGCTCATCGCCCGGCGGACTTCCGCCAGGTCGAAGTTGCAGCGTGCTCCCCGCGCCGTCTGCTCGTGCGTAACGGCCCCCACGCGGACGCACACCATCAGCCCCGTCAGCGCCACGCCGGCGACCGCCAGCAGCGGCGCGAGGCCGAGCCATGCAGTCCTCGTGGGCCGCGCGGCTGCCGGCTGCTCACCTGGTCGCGCCCGCGCCGCTAGGGCCGCCGTTAACGCGTACGCCACGCCGAGTGCGACCCACGCCCACGGCGGGACCGGCAGCCGCGGCGGGGCCAGGCCAGCGCTGCGGCCCGAGAGCCACCCCGCCGCCAGCACGCCCGCCACGATGATGCCGGCGCCAGCGAACACAAACACGACCGTGCGGAGCACGCCGGGCGTTGCACCGCCCGCCGCGCCCAGCCGGGCGGCGCGCACAAGGGGGACGAGCAAAACCACGAGCGTCAGCAGGAGCCAGAGCGGATACTCGGCCTGGACCAGCGGCGCGCTCGTCCGCCAGAGCGCGAGGGTGAGCGAGCCGGCGGCCGTTACGCAGAGCGCTGCCGCGCCGAGCGGCCCCAGCAGACGATCCGCTGGTGGCCGGGAACGAGCGACATAGGCCCGAAGCCGGTCTTCGATGGTCGCCAGCGCGGGCCGCGCGATCCACGCCGCACTGAGCAGGCACAGTGGTGGCCAGTACTCGATGAAGCGTCGCGCCTTGAACGTCAGCGCCAGGAACGCGAACTGAAGCAGGAGCAGAGCTGCCTCGCGCGCGCTGAGCCACGGGCCGTGCAGCGCCCGCGCGACCAGCGCCGCGCCCCAGACGCTCAACAGCGTGGCCGACATGCTCGCGAAGAACCACAGGCTGGTGTATGGCTTCCACTCCTGGCCAACCTCGATGTCCGGCGCCAGGCCGCTGCCCAGCACCTGGAGGCGCAGGAACTCGAGCATGCCGCGCAGGTACGGGTACGTCAGCACGCCGGTCACCCAGCCCGCGCCCGCCAGCAGCACCATGCGAGGCGCAAAACGCGGCTCGCCCTGGCGGGCGATCAGGGCGCCGAGGACGAACGCACTGACGATGACCGGCACGTAGAGCACACTGCCCAGGTAGACGTGGATGTAGGCGACGATCGCGACCGCGGCTGGCAGGTAGCGGCGCGTCAGCAGCGCCCAGAGCACGACCTGCATGCCCAGCAGCGACGGACCGATCGCCCGGATGTAGGTATGTCGCAGGAAGAATTGCTGCGGCAAGAGCAGGAAGACCAGCAGCCAGAGCCACCGCCAGCGCACCGAGCCCGCCCGCAGGAACAGGTTGAACGCCGCAAGATTGAGGCCGAACACGAGCGCCATCGTCCAGCGGGCCCCGTGCAGGTCGTCCCCGGTGAGCCACTTGGAGAGGTGCACCAGCGGCGAAAGCAGGACGTGGAACCCGAAGTGGTGGCTGACGAACTCGCGCCCTTCGCGCGTGAAGTAGACGTACTCGAGCCAGGGCAGTTCGCGAAGCAGACCCCACTCGGGCAGCTTGGCCGCCATCTTGATGTGGTAGAACGAGTCGAACTCGGGGACGCCGATCTCGTCGCCTGGGCGGGGCGTCGAGGCGTGGTAGTAGAACGTGAGCAAGCCGAAGCCCAGGGCGACCAGGGCAATCGACTCGATCGCCGCCAGCCAGCGCGGGGAGAAGGGGCTCGAACTTGGGCTCGGACTGCTCACTCGCGGAGGGCTCCGGTCGAACCTCGCAACCGCCTTCGTCCCACGGACGGGGTCAAGGGACGGTCCAGTTCACGGCCCGGAAGCTACCTCGTCACCGTTCTCCCTCCCAGGGAGGGGCGGGGGGGAAGTCGACATCCTGGGCCGAGGCAGCGCCCCGACTGCCCGGTATCTGCAACTCCGGATCCGGGTCTCGGGACGCCTCACGAGACGGACGCTTGGCCCGCCATCCTACGCTCAGGTCAGTCTGGTGACAGGCCCGTCGACTCCTGTGGTGGCGACGTCTCCCTGGGACTCAGGCCAGGCCTCGAAGTCGTCGGCGCCCCAGTGTGCGGGATGGCGCCGGCCGATCGGTTGCGGGGCCGGGGCCGCGAGGATACCATCCGCCCCTTCGCCACGGTTTCGCGGGCCTACCCCACCAGTTCGTGCGACGGTCGCATGGGCTGCCGCCGGGAGCGACCGGCGGACGCGAAACGCACGGCGGTGCGGCGTTGCACGGCGATGCGGGTGCCCGGCAACCCGGGAAAGACAATCCTGACATGAGCAAGAAGGTTCGGCTGACAGTAGCGAGTGTGCTGGCCGTCGTGTGCGGCGGGCTGGCGTGGGGCGATGACCTGGGCGCAGTCGAGAAGCAGATTCAGGACGCGTGGGCCAAGCAGAAGTCGCTGGCCGCCAAGCTGCGCACCGAGGTCAAGTTCGAGCAGATGGGCATGACGATGGAGAGCCGGGGCGAGGGGACGTTCGAATTCATGCGCAAGGGCGACAAGATTCTGGCCCGGACCGAGATGAAGATGGACGCCGTCCAGAAGATCGGCGACGAGGAGATGAAGCGCAGCCAGTCGATGCTCTCGATCGTCGACGGCGAGATCACCTACTCGCTCAACGAGTTCATGGACCAGAAGTTCGCGACCAAGTCCAAGACCGACCCCGGCGCGACCGGCGCCCCGGGCGCGATCTTCGAGCAGCTCCACAAGTCGCACGACCTCAAGCTCGCCCCGGAGCAGTCGGTCGGCGGCCGCAAGACCCACGTCATCGAGGCGGTCTCCAAGGAGAGCATGCCCGGCGATCCGGTCCGCAAGACCGTGCTCTACTTCGACCAGGACAGCGGCTTCATGATCAAGATGCAGGCCCTGACCGAGGGTGACAAGCCGCTGTCGACGATGGAGTACATCGACGTCAAGCTGGGCGCCCCGATCGACGACGACCGCTTCGTCTTCAAGGCCCCCGAAGGCGTCGAGGTCGTCGACCAGACCCAGGCCGCGGCCGAGCACGGCGCGCCACCGGCCGATAAGCCTGTGGACAAGCCCGCCGACAAGCCGGCGGACAAGCCGACCGAGACGCAGCCCGAGAAGCCCTGACCAGCCCGCCATCGGGCGGACTCCGAGTGACGACACGGCGGCCGCGACGCGCGTAACACGCGCCGGCCGCCGTCTTGCTGCGCGCTTCGCGGGACCCCGGGCGGCAGGGAGGCGCGAACCTGCCCGTCGATGATGCTCGCCCGCGTCTTGATCGCGGCAATTGCCGCCCGACTTCGACTACAATCGCTTGGCCGGACAATTCGCCGCGCCGGCGTGCGCGGCCGAGACGCGCTGCCGAACGGCTGGCGGCGAGCGGGAGTGCGAACATGACTCAAGTAACGCGGCTGATCGGTGTGACGGTGGCGCTGTCGGCCCTGGCCGGGGCGGCCCTGGGCGACGAGCTGGAGGACGTGCGCAAGAAGATCAGCGACGCGTGGGCCAAGCAGACCTCGCTGGCCGCCAAGTACCGCACGTACACACGCGTCGAGTACGCCTCCGTCAACGTAAGCAGCGAGACGCGTGGCGAGGGTGTGCACGAGTTCGCCCGCCAGGGTGACAAAGTTCGGGCCCGCATCGAGCTGAACGCACAGACCGTAAACCGGGCCCCGGACCGGGTCGGGCACGAGGAGCAGACGATCCTCTCGATCATCGACGGCGACGTGAACTACAGGATGGAGCAGTTCCGCGGGGAGATCAGGGCCATCAAGCTCAAGGCCGACCCACAGGCGACTGGTGCCCCCGACCTGGCGCTTGATTTCCATGCCCGGACCGAGAACCTCAAGTACATCGGCGAGCAGAGCGTCGGTGGGCGCAAGGTGTACGTGATCGAGGCCACGCCGAAGAAGCTCGGCGAAAGCGACGCCGTCAAGAAGGCGCTGCTCTACTTCGACCAGGAGTCCGGGTTCCTGCTGCGGCTCGAATCACTGACGGGTGACGACCGCACCGTCCAACTCATCGAGTACACCGACATCAAGCTGGGCGTGCCCATCCCGGAGGACCGGTTCGTGTTCACGCCTCCGCCGGGGGTCGAGGTCTTCGACGGGACCCAGGGTGTGCCCCCCCCGCCCAAGCCCGAACGGCCGACGTTCAAGCCTGCCCAGCCACCGGCGACACAGCCTGCCCAGCCCTGACAATGCGACGGGCGCCGCCTGATCGCTGCGTGCGATCAAGCGGCGCCCGATACGTATTCACCCGACAATGAGCGGCGAAAATTAGGCGGGGCGTGCACGCGCCGCCGAAACGCTCTCCGTCGCGCGGTGCGGACAGGTCAGGCCGACAGCGTCTGCTGCGCGGTCGTCTGTCCGATGTCAAAGCCGGTGTTGAAGGCGTCCCACAACTCGTCCTCCGTCGCCGCAAGGACCTGCGACGTCAGTGGAACACCGATCAGAACCGCGACCAGCGCAGCCGAATACACCCGCATCTTCTTGAACACGTGCGACTCCTCCGCAGAAGTTGACCTGCGCCGGCCCCAGGCCGCCGGCTGAATCAGGCACTCTACGCCCCGGACTACCGGCGTCAAGTGCGGGTTTCCCGCCAGCGGATTCGGATGTCGGAGGGAACCCGCCTGCCGGGCCGGCGGGCAGCGCGTGGCCCGCCGACACGGCTCGTGCTACGTTCATCCCATGCTCGCCAGCTTCCTGGCCGCCCTGGCCGACTTCCATCGCCGCATGCTGACGGTGTACCTCGTCGTGCTGGGACCGCGGCTGAGCTACCGGCTGACCGCGGCGCTCGCGCGCTGGCTGTACGCGATCGTGCCCGTGCTGCGTGAGCGGAGCGAAGCACACTGCCGCGCCGCCCTGGCCGGGCGGGTACCGCCCGATCAGGTCGCGCGGATCGCCGCGGCCTCGTTCGTCCACCGCATCCACAGCCTGGTGGACCTGCTGCTGGCCGATCGGCTGCTGCATCGCGGCACGTTCCACCGATACGGCGGTCGGATGAACGACGCGGAGCGCGAGCGGCTGCTCGACGCGCAGCGGCGCGGCCAGCCGCTCATCCTGCTCTCCAGCTACTACGGCCCCTTCGACCTGCTGCCGACGATGCTCAGCTTCAATGGCGTGCGGGCGCTGGCGGTGTATAGGCCCCACGCCAACCCGCGTTTCGACGCGGTGCGGCAGCGCGTCCGCGCACGCGGCGGATGCGAGTTCGTCACGGTTGAGCAGGCCGTGTCGCGCGTGCCGGCGGTGCTGGAGAGCGGCGGAACCGTGGCGCTGATCGCCGATCACCACGCCGAGGGGCGGGGCATCGAGACGACTTTTCTGGGCCTGCCGACGCGCGCACTCAAGACGGTCGGGCTGCTGGCGATGCAGTATCGCGCCGTAATAGTGGTCTCGGGGATTCGCCGGGTCGGACAGCAGTTCCGCTTCGAGCTGATCATGGGCGACCTGGTGCGGCCGCGGGAGTGGGAGGACCAGCCGGACCCGGTGCGCTACATCACCGAGCGCTACCTGCGGGCCCTGGAGCGGATCGTTTATGCAGATCCGACGCAGTACGTGTGGGCGTCGGACCGCTGGGGGGAGCAGACCGCAGCGCAGCTCACGGGCGCGTAGGCCCGCCGTCAGCTTTGGCCGGCCGATGCATCAACGATGTAGCCGGTCAGGTTCAAGGCAGCGAACGCGACATCGAGGCCGTCAGCCATGGCCTTCTGCGTGAGCGGGACGCCGAGCAGGACCGCAATCGTACCGGCAGCGTAGAGACGAACGCGCTTCAACATCTTCACTCATCCTCGCAGAGGCGGGATCGGCCGGGCGATCGACCTGAACGATCGCCCAAACCAGCGTACACCACCAGAAGCGTACCCGGGTCCCGGGTGTCGTCAACCTGGACACGGACGGAGCCGCAAGGTTAGGGCCCTTCCCAGAATCGGCGGAGCACGCGCTGCCGACGCGTGGAGCACGCGCTACCGGAGAGTCGAGCACCCGCGAATCAGCGGGTGGCCATCAGCGGGTACGCACCGATGCGAGCAGACATTCGAGCGGGGCGTTGTGCAGGCGCTGCGGCCGGTGCCAGCCAGCGCACGCTGATGGCTTGCGGTCCACGGCGGGATAGGGTGCGGTCGACTCCGACATTGCTGACCCAACTCGCCACGCGGCGTATACTTTCCGCCCGCGCCCGGTCCCGGGCCGGGCGCGCGGAGTAACCCCATGCCGATCATCGACATGCCGGTGGACCTGCTGCTGGCGCGGATTGCAGCCGGAGACGAGGGCATTCGCCTCTCGGTCGAAGAACTGACCGACCTGCTGCCGCGCCTGGGCTGCGAGGTGGAAGAGCTCACCACCATGCAGCAGTTCACCTGCCGGGTGTGCGAGAAGGCTTTCGACCGCACCGAGGCGCAGGGCCCGCCGCTGAGCTGCACACACTGCGGCACGGACTTTCGGGCTTCACCCGGCAAGCTCGCCGCGGAGGGTCACGGCCAGGTGCTGCGGCTCAGCATGCTCGCGGTGCGGCCGGACCTGTTCGATCCCGGCGGGATGGCCCGGTACGTGCGCGGGTACCTGGGCGCGCAGAGCGGGCTGCCCGAGTACCGGCTGGACGCGCCGCGCTTCCGCGTCCAGGTCGATCCGCAGCTTTCGCGGGAAGAGAGCCTGCGGCCGTTCATCGCCTGCGCCGTCGTGCGGAACGTTCGGCTGGATCATGCCGCCATCAAGATGATCATGAACATGCAGGAGGACCTGCACTGGGCCCTGGGGCGCAATCGCAAGCTGGCCTCGATCGGCGTGTACGACCTCGACACGCTCTCGGGCGAGGTGTTCCGCTATGACGCCGTCGATCCGGACGGCGTGCGCTTCGTACCCCTGGGCCTGGACCCAAGCGACCCGACGGCCAGTCTGACCCCGGCCGAGATTCTCAAAAGGCACAAGACCGGGCAGGAGTTCGCCCACCTGCTGCGGCCCCTGCGGAAGTACCCGCTGCTGCGCGACGCGACCGGCACCGTGCTGTCGATGCCGCCGATCATCAACAGCGAGTCCACGCGGGTGACGCTCCGCACGCGCAACTTCTTCATCGACGTGACAGGGCTGTCGCAGCGGACCGTGGATCGCACGCTGAACATCGTCGTGACGAGCCTGCTGGAAACCTTGCCAGGGGTCGTCGCCGAGAGCGTCGTCATCGAGGCCCCGACCGGCGTCCGCATGACCCCTGACCTGGCTCCCGCGGAGATGGACCTCGACGTGGCCGAGGCCGCCGCGACCATCGGCGTCGACCTGAACGCGGGCGAACTGGCCGAGCTGCTCGAGTCGATGGGTCACGGGGTTCAGGAGGGCGCCCACGGCGACCACGTGCATGTGCTCGTGCCTGCGTACCGCAACGACGTCATGCACCCGATCGACCTGATCGAGGACGCGGCCATCGCCTACGGCTACGAGCACCTCCGTCCCGAACTCGTGCCGACGTTCACCGTCTCCGCGGCCCGGGCCATCGAGGAGCGCGCCGCCGCCGCACGCAGCGTGCTCACGGGCCTGGGCCTGCACCAGGTCATGACGCTCGTGCTGACCAGCGAGCCGGCGGCCTTCGGAAGGTGGGGCCTGCCGGTCGATCCGCGCGCGGTGCGCATCGCGAACCCCATCAGCACCGAGCAAACCATCTGCCGCGTCTCACTCCTGCCGGGGCTGCTGGAGACGCTGGCGATCAACAAGCAGTACGACCTCCCGCAGCAGCTCTTCGAGGTTGGCGACGTGTGCCTGGCCGACGCGGACGCCGAGACCGGCGCCCGAGAGGAGCGCCTGGTCGCTGCGGCCTTGATCGGGACGCACGTCGGCTACGCCGACATCCGGGCCGTGGTCGATGCGTTCGTGCACGAGATGGGCGCCGCGTGCGCGGTCGAACCGACGGCGCACCCGGCGCTGATCTCCGGCCGCGCCGCGCGGCTTTGCGCCGGCACGTCGCGCGAGCCCATCGGGATCATGGGCGAGCTGCACCCGGAAGTGATCGAACGGTACGGCCTGCGGCATCCCGTGGCGGTGTTTGAACTGAGCCTGGAGCGGCTGCTGCGGTAGCACGTCAGCAGCTCAGTTCAGTCTGGGGCCAAGCGTGGGAGCACGCCGCCGATGCTGGCGGCTCAGGCCTTGACGATGGGCGCCTTGGGCCGCTTGACGCGTGCGCAGGCGTTTCGCGTATCGACGATCAGCTTCGCGTTGGCGCACACCAGGTCGTAGTCGACGCGGGTGTGGTCGGTCGCGATCAGCACGCAGTCATACTTGCGGACGTTGGCGGCGGTGAGCGGCACGCTCTTCATGTGCGTGATGTTGTACTCGCGCATCTCCTTGCCGCTGGGGATGTGCGGGTCGTGGTAGTCGACCTTGGCACCCTTCTGGGTGAGCAGCGTGATGAGCTCGACCGAGGGGCTCTCGCGCACGTCGTCCACGTCCTTCTTGTAGGCCAGACCGAGCACCAGGACGCGCGCTCCCTTGAGCGCCTTGCCGCGTTCGTTGAGCGCCTCCATCACCCTCTCGACCACGTACTCGGGCATCTTTGTGTTGATCTCGCCCGCCAGCTCGATGAACCGTGTGGTCATGTTGTACGCCCGGGCCTTCCAGGAGAGATAGAACGGGTCGATGGGGATGCAGTGCCCGCCCAGGCCCGGTCCGGGGTAGAAGGGCTGATACCCGAACGGCTTCGTCTTGGCCGCCTCGATGACCTCCCAGACATCGATGCCCATTCGGTCGAACAGCGTCTTGAGTTCGTTGACCAGGGCGATGTTCACGCAGCGATACACGTTCTCGACGATCTTGGCCGCCTCGGCCACCTCCGCCGTCGGCACCGGCACGACCGTGTCCAGCGCCAGCGCGTACAGCGCCGCCGCGCGCCGGCCGCTGGTGGGCGTCACTCCGCCGACGACCTTGGGAATCTGTTTGGTGGTGATGTCCTTGCGGCCCGGGTCCTCGCGCTCGGGCGAGAAGGCCAGGAAGTAGTCCTTGTCGAGCTTCATCCCGGTCGCGTCGAGCATCGGCTGGCACACCTCGCGGGTCGTGCCTGGATACGTCGTGGACTCCAGCACGACGAGTTGCCCCGGCCGGAGCCGGGCGGCGATCGCCTCCGTCGTCTTGACGATGTACGTCATGTCCGGCTCGCGCATCTTGTCGAGCGGCGTGGGGACGCAGATCAGGACGGCGTCGGGCTCGTCCAGGCGCTTCATGTCGCTGGTCGGCTCGAAGAGCCCCTGCTTGATCAGGCCCTTGAAGTAGCTGCCGGGCAGGTGCTCGATGTAGGTCTTGCCAGCGCGCAGCATCTGGATCTTGCGATCATCAACGTCAAAACCGATGCAGCGCACACCCGACGAGCAGAACTCGCGGACCAGGGGCAGGCCGACGTAGCCCAGTCCCATCACGCCCACGACCGCCTTGCGGTTCTTGATCCTGTTCATCAGGGCTTCGGCCGGTTTCATCCTGGTCTCCCGGGGTCTGGGTGCTGGGCCTGCCGGTCGCAAAGCCGCGACGCTCGTCGGGTTCGCCCACCGACGGAACCACGCCGGTCCGTCAGCGCCGCGCACGCGCGGGGGTGGCAGGGCTTCTCTAGACAGAATCGTGCAAGGTTGTACCGGGCTTGGGGGCGCGCAGCAAGAATCACAACCTCACAGGCGCGATGCGCTGTGCCGGTCGCCTCTTGCGGTCGAAACACCTGGGCACGCACGAGACATCTCACGTTACAAGACCGAGCAGAGGCCGGCCCCCCAAGAGATCGACAGGCCGGTCCCCCAGGTCACGTAGCGCCGCTTCACGGCCAGAGCACCGCGTCGGGCACATAGCCCTTCACGCGGCGCAGCGTCTCCAAAGCCTGCTCGTACGACCCGAACCGCCCGACCAGCACCACGTGGGCGGTGCGACCGCTCCGCTGCTCCTGTCGCGTGTACGCATCGAACCCGTCGCGCCGAAGTTGCGCGACTTGAGCCTGTGCCGAGGACGCCCGGTCGAACACGCCGCACTGCACCGCAAAGTGCGCCGCCTGCAACTGGAGCCGCCGCGATGCCAGCTCGGCGTAGCGACCACCCGGGAACTGCCGCACGATGCGATCGTACCGCGTCAACGCCTCGCGCCAGCGCCCGGTCCGCTCCAGGCACAGCCCGAGGCGAAAGAGATAAGCGTCCATCGGCGGGCCCGTCGGCATGCTGTCAATGGCGGTCGAGAGCGAACCTGCCGCCACCGTCCAACGCTGGTCCTCGAACTGCATCACCCCGAGCACGCCCTGGGCTTTCCAACCGACATCGGACTTGCCGGCGAGCGACGCGGCCTTCTCCAGGTCGAGGTACGCGCCGCGCCGATCGCCGCTGGTGGCGCGGGCCAGACCGCGGACGTAGAGCGCGCGGGCCCGCTGGGCGTTGCTCTGCGACTTCTCGACGATCCGATTCAGCGATTGAATCGCCTCGGCCTGCCGGCCAGCCTGGTAGTCGCGCTCGGCCCGCTGCAACTGCATATCCAGGTCGCCGCCATCGTCGGCGCAGGAGGCCAGCCCCAGGGTGGCGGCCAGCGCGATGCACCACGGCCAACGCAGTCTTCCCATGGAAGTCAGCCTATCGCATCGCCCGCGAACGCGAAACGGCGGGTTCCGGTTCCCACCCAGAGGCAGTTTCGCGCAGCTGCTGCGCCGTGGCGATTCCCCGTCCGGCCAGCTCCGACTAAGGTAACCGCCCGGATGTGCCGTTGAATTCAGGAATTGGAACATGATTGCTGCGATTCCCATCTTGCCGCCCCGCATCGACCGCGGCTGGCTCGGAAACCTCCCGCCCACACTCGAGTGGGACGGAGACGAAACCGGGTTCCTGCGTCTGCTCGACCAGACGGTGCTGCCGGAGCGGGTCGCGTTTCGCGACTGTCGCACGGCCGAGGATGTGTGGGACGCGATCAAGCGCTTGCAGGTCCGCGGAGCACCGGCCATCGGCGTGGCGGCGGCCTATGGTCTGTGCCTCGGGACGCGCGCGGCCAGCGCAGCCTCGAACGACGCGCTGGCCGCGGAGATCAGGCGGGTCGCGGAGTACCTGTGCGCCTGCCGACCGACGGCAGTGAACCTCGCATGGGCTGTGCGGCGAGTGGCGCAGGCGGGGACGCAGAAGGGTCGTGCGGCGCGCGAAGCCTGGCTGGCCATGCTGCGCGCAGCGCACGCGCTGGCAGCCGAGGATGCCGACGTTTGCCGAAGAATCGGCGAGGCCGGTGCGAGACTGGTTCCGGACGGCGGCGGCGTGCTTACGCACTGCAACGCGGGCGCGCTGGCGACGGTCGCCTACGGCACCGCACTCTCCGTCTTGTACGCCGCCCACGCGCAAGGCAAGCGCTTCCGCGTGTTCGCCGACGAAACCCGGCCCCTGCTCCAGGGGGCGCGGCTGACGGCGTACGAGCTCCAGGCCGCCGGACTGGACGTGACCGTTCTGTGCGATGGTGCCGCGGCGAGTTTGCTCGCGTCCGGGCAGGTTCAAATGGTGATCGTCGGGGCTGACCGGATCGCGGCGAACGGCGATACGGCCAACAAGATCGGGACGTACGGGTTGGCCCTGGCGGCCCGTGCGCACGAGGTGCCGTTCTACGTGGCGGCGCCGCGGAGCACGTTCGACCTGTCGATTCGGTCGGGGGCTGAGATTCGCATCGAGGAGCGCGCGGCGAGCGAGGTTGGGGTGATTGGGGATCGCGAAATCGTACCAAAAGGCGTGAGTTGCTGGAACCCGGCATTTGACGTTACACCGTCACCTCTGATCGCCGGCTTCGTAACGGAGTCCGGGGTTTTGCAACCGGTTCCGGGACACGGATTCGGCGAAATTTTTGATCCGAGGGGGTTGAAATGAGTGGGGTCTACCCTACACTCTGCGACTTAATCTACGGCGCGGTCGGATTTTCGAAACGCATCCCCGGTGTGTGGGTTCTGCAAGTTGAGGAGCCGACCGTCGGTGAGTGGATGTTGTGCTCGGCGCGTGGCTCGTCGCCCCGTGCTCGAGGTCGAGACAGACCCGGTCTAGGTCTACGTTCCTTCAAAGGAGGCTCTCAATGAGCAAACGTTGGTTGTCGTGGAAGAGTGCCTTCCTCGCGCTGGCGGTTGGCACCACGCTGTCGCTCGGGCTGGGAGGCGGCTGCCTGTCGGCGGCCATTCAGCGCATCCTGGTCGACGCCCAGTTCTC
>CAADGM010000046.1 GCA_900696535.1 uncultured Planctomycetota bacterium | reverse complement strand
GCTGATGACGCGCGCGGCCGACTGCGGCGCGACGATCCTGCCGCCGATGCCGGCCTTCTACCACCGGCCCGAGTCGATCATGGACATCGTGCACCAGAGCATCGGCAAGGCGCTCGACCAGGTCGGCATCGAGCACAACCTGTTTCGCCGCTGGAGCGGCCGCGATCGCGGCGCGGCGGCGCCCGAAGCGCCCGCCTCCGAACGCGGTGCGGGGACGCGCAGCGGTTCGCGCGACGCACTGCGCGTAGCGACCGGCTGAGAGCCCGGGTACGGCCGGCGCGGCACCCCCCGACTCCGGCTTCGCGGCTCTCTGCCTGCTCTCGCGGGGCTGGCTGTCGTTGCGGCTGCGGATTCCCGAATCGGCCGGTTCGTGCCAGAGTATCGCCTGCGGGCGGCGAGCTCGCCAACGACGTTCCTTCAGGGAGGATTTGCCGTGTCGAAGAAGGCATTGCTGGCCGGTCTCATGCTGGCGGTCTGCGGGGTGGCCCCCGCGCATGCGCAGACGAAGTGCACCACGACGATCGGAAGCGTGATGTCGCTCACCGGTTCGCTCGGCGCGCTCGGCCAGGACATCGCCAAGGGTGCACAGCTGGGCGTGGCCGATCTGAACGCCGCCGGTGGCGTGAACGGCTGCAGCATCGAGTTGTCGCTGCTCGACGACCAGACCAGCCCGTCGGTCGGCGTAGACGCCGCCCGCAAGCTCGTCGACGTGCAGCGGGTGCCGGCGATCATCGGCGCGCTGTCCAGTGGCGTGAGCGCGGCGATCCTGACCTCGGTCACCGCTTCCAGCGGCATCGTGCAGATTTCGCCCGCGTCGACGTCGCCGACGTTCACCGAACTGGCCGGGCAGGGCAAGACGAACGGCTACTGGTTCCGCACCTGTCCGTCCGATGCGCTGCAGGGCGTGGCGCTGGCCAAGCTCGCCGCCGACGCGCGCATCGGGAAGGTTGCCGTGCTGTACCTGAACAATCCCTATGGTCAGGGTCTGAGCAAGGAGTTCTCGGAGGCGTTCCGCAAGTCGGGCGGATCGATTACGCAGAACGTCGCCTACAACCAGAGCCAGCCGTCGTACCGCTCGGAAGTCAACAAGGCGATGAATCCGAAGCCCGATGCGCTGTTCCTGATCGGTTATCCGGGCGACGGCACGACGATCACGCGTGAGTGGATCGCCGGCGGCGGTCCGCAGAAGTTCCTGCTGCCCGACGGCCTGCAGTCGCAGGATTACGCCAACGACGTGGGCGCGCAGTACCTGAAGGACGTGTACGGCACTGCCGCCGGTTCGGTGCAAACGCCATCGCTGGAGCTCTTTACCAGGGGATACCAGGCGAAGTACGGCGCGTTGTCGGCGCAGCCTTACATTACCAACGCGTACGATGCGGCAGTGCTCATCGGGCTGGCGATGGCCCACTCGAAGAAGAACGACGCCAGGGCGATTCGCGACGGCATCCGCAAGGTAACCGATCCGAACGGCGAGGAGATCCACGCCGGTGCCGAGTCGCTGAAGAAGGGCCTGCGCCTGGCCGCCGAGGGCAAGGCGATCCGGTACGTCGGCGCCTCCGGCCCGCTGCGATTCGACCGGAACGGCGACATCGACGCCCCGATGGTCGTGTGGAAGGTGCACGACGGCAAGGTGACCAACACAGGCATGGTGAGCGTCGAACAGATTCGCCAGTTGCGGACCGGCTCGAAGTGAACGGGCAATGCTCGAGGTCCGGGCGCTCGTCAAGGAGTTCGGAGGGCTGCGCGCAGTCGACGACGTCTCGTTCACGTTGCGCGCGAACACGATCACCGGTCTGATCGGGCCGAACGGCGCGGGCAAGACCACGCTCTTCAACATGATCGCCGGCGTACATCGCCCGGATTCCGGGACGATCGCCTTCCTCGGGCGCAGCATCGGCGGCCTTGCGCCGCATCGCATCTTCGACGAAGGGCTGGTGCGCACCTTCCAGATTCCGCGGCCTTTCGCGGCGATGACGGTGCTCGAGAACTGCATGCTGGTGCCGCAACGGCAGGCAGGCGAGAAGTTCTGGAACAACTGGGTTGCCCGTCGGCGCGTGCGCGAGCAGGAACGGGCAGTGCGCGAGCGTGCACGTGAGGTGCTCGATTTCCTCGGGCTGGGGCGTCTGTCGGGCGAGTTCGCGCGCAACCTGTCGGGCGGCCAGCAGAAACTCCTCGAGCTGGCGCGGGTGCTGATGTCGGAGCCCAGGCTGATCCTGCTCGACGAACCCGGCGCGGGTGTGAACCCGGCGCTGCTGGAAACGATCGTCGACCGGCTGCGCGAATTGCACGAGCGCGGGATCGACTTTCTCGTCATCGAGCACAACATGGACCTGATCATGAGCCTGTGCGATCCGATCCTGGTGATGGCCAACGGCAGGCTGCTGCTCGAGGGCTCACCGGAGCAGGTGCGCAACGATCCGCGAGTGCTCGAGGCCTATCTCGGAGGTGTCCCCGCGTGAGTACGGGGCGCGAGCCGGCCGGGGCGGACCGCCCCCCGAGGAGAGCCGCCCGGGGCGAGCCCGCGCTCGAGGTCCGCGACGTGGTGGCCGGTTACGTGCCGGAGGCCGACATACTGCGCGGCGTCAGCCTGCGGGTGCGCGAGCGCGAGATCGTCACCGTGCTCGGACCGAACGGAGCGGGCAAGTCCACCCTGATCAAGGCGATCGCCGGTCTGGTTCCGGTGCGCTCGGGGTCGATTCGCCTGTTCGGGGAATCGCTGCTCGCGGTGCCTGCGCACAGGATGGTCTCCCATGGTCTTGCCTATGTGCCGCAGACGGGCAACGTCTTTGCGCGCCTTTCGGTGCGGGAGAACCTCGAGATCGGCGCTGGCGCGCACCGAGCATCGGGCGGTTTCCGCGACGACCTGGACCGGGTCTACGAGTTGTTCCCGCGGCTGGCCGAGAGGCGTCGACAGGCAGCGGGCACGCTTTCCGGGGGCGAGCGTCAGATGGTCGCGGTCGCGCGCGCGCTGATGTCGCGTCCGCGCGTGCTGATGCTCGACGAACCCTCGGCCGGGTTGTCGCCACTGCTGGTCGCGATCCTTTTCGCCAAGGTGCGTGAAGTGCGCGAACTCGGACTGACGATCCTCGTGGTCGAGCAGAACGCGCGCGCCGCGCTGGCTGTATCGGATCGCGGATACGTGCTCGCCGAAGGGCGCGAGCAGATCGAGGGTGGCGCGGGCGACCTGCTTGCCGACCCGGAGGTCGGTGCGCTCTACCTCGGGGCGCGGCGGGCGCTCGCATGATGCAGTATGTCGCAAACGGCGTCGTGCTCGGTGCGACGCTCGCGCTGGGCGCGATCGGGCTCACACTCACCTACAACATCCTGCGCTTCGCCAATTTCGCGCATGGCGAGTTCCTGACGTTCGGCGCGTATTTCACGCTGGTGTTCGCCGCCTTCTTCGCCGGCGCTGCCCCGATCGGTCCGCTCACCTTCGGGTGGGGCTTTCTGCTGGCGGCGGTGATCGGGCTCGTGCTTTCCGCGCTGCTCGCGCTCGTACTCGACCGCTTGCTCTTTCGCCGGCTGCGCCGCAGCGACGTCACCGTGACGCTGGTGATTGCGTCCTTCGGCGCCTCGCTGATGCTGCGCAACGTCGTCGTGTTCGTCTGGAGCCCGCGCCCCGAGTACTTCTCGCGCACGATCGCGGTGTCCAGGGAGATCGTGCCGGGGGTGCGCATGACCGGCGACGAGCTTTTCGTCGTTGCGCTCACCGCGGCGCTGATGCTCGCGCTGCACCTGTTTCTCACGCGCTCCTCGCTGGGGCGCTCGATGCGCGCGGTTTCCGACGATCCGTCGCTCGCGCGCGTGGCCGGCATCGACGTGCAGGCGATGATCCGCTGGACCTGGTTCATCGGCGCAGGGCTGGCGGCCGTGGCCGGAATTCTGTTCGGACTCACCGTACAGATCTCCCCGGAAATGGGCTTCAACCTGATCCTGCCCATGTTTGCCGCGACCATCCTCGGCGGCATCGGCAGCATCTACGGCGCGGTGGTCGGAGGGCTGATCATCGGGCTGGCGCAGGAGCTGTCGGTGCCGCTGATCGGCGCGGCGTACAAGCCCGCGGTTGCCTTCACGCTGATGTTCCTGATCCTGCTCGTGTACCCGCAGGGCATTCTGGGAGATCGCAGTTGACCGGAATGCTCTCGTACCTGGTTTTCTTTCTCGCGCAGGCTTCGATCTTCGCGGTCGTCTGCCTGGGCCTGAACCTGCAGTGGGGCTATACGGGCCTGTTCAACATCGGCGTGGCGGGATTCTTTCTCGTGGGTGCCTACGCCTTCGCGATCCTGTGTGGTCCGGAGTACCCGATGCAGCTCGGCGGCCGCGGGTTGCCGTTTCCGGTCGGGCTGCTGGGCGCGGCGCTCGCCTCGGGCGTAGTGGCCTTCGTCGTCGGAATACCCACGTTGAGGCTGCGCGAAGACTACCTCGCGATCGTGACGATCGGCATCGCCACCACGCTTCACCTGGTGGCGCTGAATGCCCAGTGGCTCACGGGAGGCAGCCAGGGCGCGTCGGGCATTCCACGGCCGCTTCCGGGCCTGCTCGACACCGTCCTTGCCCGCAACGCGCTGATGCTGGGGCTGTCGCTTGCGGTGGTGCTGTCGGTGTACGCCGGGCTCGAGGCGATGGTCCGCTCGCCATGGGGCAGGGTGCTCAAGGCGATTCGCGAGGACGAGACCGCCGCTTCTTCGCTCGGCAAGAATGCCTTCCTCTTTCGCCTGCAGGCCTTCGTCATCGGCTCGTCGATCATGGGAATCGGCGGCGCGCTGTACGCGAGCTTCGTGGGCTTCGTCAGCCCGGAAGACTTCCAGCCGATCCTCACCTTCCAGGTCTGGACCATGCTGATCGTCGGCGGCAGCGGCAACAACAAGGGGGCGGTGCTCGGTGCGCTCGTCATGTGGGCAGTGTGGACCCTCAGCGGTACGCTCGCGCAGCAGTTGCTGCCGCCCGGCCTGCAGGTCAAGGGCGGCGCCGCGCAGGTGATCCTGATCGGTCTGGTGCTGATGGTCACGCTGGTGGTCCGTCCGCGCGGGCTGATCGGCGAAGAGGCCGAAGTGTCGCGCGGCGCCGTGGTCGAAGGCGCTCCCGGCAGGCGGTGAGGTGTGCGCCGGCGCCGGCGCACGCTCGCGCACATCCCGAGGCGCTCAGCGGCAACGCGCCAGGATGTCCTCGGGAACCGGCACCGCATGGATGCGCGTGCGGTCGGCCGGATCGCGGATGCAGAAGACGCGGGTCTCGCGGCTTTCGCAGATCAGGTCGTCGCCGCGCACGATCGTGTGCTTCTGGACGAAGACTTTCGAGCGCCACTCCTCGACCTCGGTGCGGATCTCGAGCGTTTCGCCGTAGGTGGAGCTCTTGAAGAACCGGGTGTGGTGCTCGAGCATCGGCGTGCCGATGATGCCGTTGATGCGCTCGAG
>CAADGM010000045.1 GCA_900696535.1 uncultured Planctomycetota bacterium | reverse complement strand
CAGACCGTGGCAGCGGAGGCAGGCATGATGTCGAGCCGTTTCCAGCGTGGATTCGCCAGGCCGTCGGGGGCAGCGCTTCGGGTCAACCTACTGGTTGCGATGGCGCTCGCCTGCGGCCCGCGCTGGGCGGCCCAGGCGGAGAGTGAATTGGGCGCCTGCTGCTTCCACGACGGCTCGTGCGTTGTGGTGACCCGCGCGCAGTGCGAGAACCCGCGCTACTGCCGCGGCGATGCGAACTGCGACGGCGTCGTCGACTTCCTCGACATCGATCCCTTCGTCGAAGCGCTCCAGGGCGAGTCGAGCTGGCCGCATCCGGGCTGCGCGTGGCTGAATGCGGACTGCAACGGGGATCTGGTGGTCGACTTCGACGACATCGACCCCTTCGTGGCCGAGATCGGTGCCACCTGCCTTCCGAGCGGGCTCGAAGGATTCTGGTCCGGCGCGGGGACCGAGTGCAGCGCGGCGCAGTGCCTGGTGGACTGCAACGGGAACGGCGTCCACGACCGAATCGACGTGCTGAGCGGGACCTCCCAGGACTGCGACCTCGACCTGATCCCCGACGAGTGCCAGGACTGCGACGGCGACGGGCTCAGCGACGTCTGCCAGATCGAGGCCGGTGCGGTCCCCGACGTGAACGAGAACTGGATCCCGGACGCATGCGAGTACGACTGCAACGCCAACGGCATCCCCGACGCCCACGAGATCGCCATCGGCGAGCAGCCGGACTGCAACCAGAACGGCGTGCCGGACCCCTGCGAGGTTGAGCTGGGCGCGGCGCGTGACTGCAACAAGGACCTCGTGCCCGACGAGTGCCAGTTTGAGGGAAATGACTGCAACGACAACCAGCGGCCCGACGAGTGTGACGAGGATGCGAACCAGAACGGCGTTCCGGACGACTGCGAGCCGCCGCCGGCCCGGGGGGCCGACGACGCCGCCGAGGTGACACCGGCGAACGAGCCCGACGGCGGCCTGCGCACCCAGACCGTCGACCTGAACATCTACAACGGCCTGCTCGGCGCCTGCGGCTCGAGCCCGGGTGCGTGCGGTGGGCAACTGGTGCCCGAGGCGTTGGAGGTCAGTCGCGGCGCCGTGACTGTCGCCAACCTGAACGACACGAACGGCGACGGGATCGTCGATCGGGATCAGCAGGAGGTGGTCGCGGCGAATTCGGCGGGCCGCAACGAGGTTGACCTGATGCGTCTGGACCTGCGCCGGCCGACCCAGTTCGACCCCAATAGCCGCGTGATCCTGGCGGTGCTGGGCGGCAGCGTGCGCGCCTGGCAGCACCCCACCAAGGTCGAGGAGCAGCCACTGCCCTTCTCGTTCCACCCCCAAGCCCTCCCGCCGGTGCTCACGCTGTGGATCGAGGCGCTCGAGCCGAGCACCGTGCTGCGGGACATCCACCTGCGGGCTGAGCACCGCGTGGCGGGCAACCTCGTGCACTCGGACGAAGTCAGGGCCACCGCTGTCTGGGCGGAGCGCTCGCTCGTCAAGGTCACGCGCTCGCCGTTGCCGGGGCACAACGATATTCCGGACGATGCCGACCGGCAGGGGTTCCGCGCGTTCATCAACCAGTCGATCTCGCAGCTCGACGGCACGCGCTTCGGCCTCGGCACCCAGCGGACCAACGGCCAGGCGGACACGTTCACCGGCGGTCGGATTCTCCACGAATTCACGATCCAGCCGCCCGGTGTGGAGACCCTCCCCACGGTCACGTGGGACGTGACGCGGCAGGTCTTCGCGCAGGATCACGTCATCGTGGTCGGGTCCGCTGTGCCCACCCTGTGGACCCCGGACTTCAAGCGCGACTTTCCCGAGGCGAAAGTGCCGCCGCAGAACGTCGAGCTGCCGAACGACGACTTGGACTCCAGCGACGAGGACAACCAGCCCACGAATCGGCACATCTACTCGTGGGACACGCCGGGCCAGCCGCTTCGGGCGGTGTGGAACAACGCCGAGGTCGCCTTCTGGACGCGCCGAGATACGTTCCGCGAGTTCGTGCGCGTGCGGGTCGGCGAGGGGCAGCAGTTCCAGGGGACGAACCGGGTGCTGGAGGGCAGCCGGTCCTCGGCGTACTCCGAGTGGCACTACGCGGACTATCTCGTGCGCGGCCCGCTTGCGACGTGGGTCCCGGACACAGCCGCCGCCGCCGCGTCGGCCGTGCATCGCCAGGGTCGCGGCAATGGCACGGTTGTCGTGCGGCTGCTGAGCGAGGCCGTCACCGAGGGCTACACTGCGACGTACCGGGCCAACACGAGAACCTGGACCCTGACCGGCACGAGCGGCGCGACGGCGTCGGTCGCCCACGCGCAGGCCCAGCGCGGGGCGCAATGGAGACCGCGAATCGACGGGCGGATCGAGCTCGTTGTCACGCAGGGGTCGGAAGGCTTCACCGACACCTCGCGGCTCATCTTCAGTGTCTTTCGCGCGGCGTCGCCCCTGGGCAAGCGCAACGTGAACGCACTGGGCGCGATCGACCCCTCTGGACCGCCGTAGGCCGCGCCGGCGCGCAGGTGCCATGCGGCGCGCAACTGATCCGCCCGACCCATCTGAGCCAACTCATCCGAGCCGGCCTATCCGGGCCGACCTATCCGAGCCGGCCTATCCGAGCCGACCTATCCGAGCCGACCTATCCGAGCCGACCGCGCAAGCGGTCGGTCCACGCCACGACTACCGGCACTCGGGCTCGCCAACTGAAGCGCCACACCCCCGGAGCCACCTCGCCGAAATCCACGGAGACGACCAGCCGCGCACTGCTGATCGCCACACCGGCATCCATGTCGGGCTCGTACCGGAACGGCAAGAGTCGGGCGCCGTGACCCCCCTCCGCTATAGTTACCCCGCCATGAGCGACCAGATCCAGGACCGCCGGGCCAAGCTCGCCAGGCTGCGCGAGCTGGGCATCGACCCCTTCGGCAGCCGCTTCACCGGCGTCTCGGCCAACCGCGAGATCCGCGCGCTGGCGGAGCGCATGCCGATCGAGGCCGGGCAGACACTCGACGTGCCGGAGGCCCGCCTGCGGGCGGCCGGGCGCGTCGCGCTCCTGCGCGACACCGGCAAGCTGATCTTCCTCACCGTCCGCGACCGCACGGGGGAACTGCAGTGGGCGCTCTCAAAGAGGACGATCGAAGAAGGCACGAAGGCACGAAGGCACGAGGGCACGGGGGGAGTAGGGCAGGCAGCAGGGAACAGGGAACAGGAAACAGCGGGCACGGAACAGGCGACGGGGAACAGGGAACAGAGAACTGGGAGTGGCGGACAGGTGGGACCGCACTCGGAATCCGCTCACGCCCTCACCTCTCCACCTTTACACGCTTCCGCCGCGGAACCCGCGGCGTTGCCCGGCGAGGCGCCCTGGCCCGACGGCCCGACTGCGTGGCAGGCTGCCAAGCTCCTCGACCTGGGCGACATCGTCGGGGCAGAGGGCCAGCTCGGTCGAACCAAGACCGGCGAGCTGACGCTGTGGGTCTCGCACTTCCGCGTGCTGGCCAAGGCCCTGCGCCCGCCGCCCGAGAAGCGCCTCGGGCTCACCGACGTCGAGACGCGCTACCGCAAGCGGCACGTCGACCTGCTGGCCAATCCCACCTCGCGCGACCTGTTCATCACCCGGGCGCGGATCATCGAGTTCATCCGCGGCGTGCTGAAGGACCGCGGCTTTGTCGAAGTCGAGACGCCGGTGCTCCAGCCGATCTACGGCGGGGCGGCGGCGCGTCCGTTCGTGACGCACCACAACGCGCTGGACATGCGGCTGTACCTGCGGATCAGTCCGGAGCTGTACCTGAAGCGCTGCCTGGTCGGCGGCCTGGAGCGGGTGTACGAGTTCAGCCGCTGCTTTCGCAACGAGGGCATCAGCCCGCGCCACAACCCCGAGTTCACGATGCTGGAGCTGTACCAGGCGTACGGCGACTACCACGACATGATGGAGCTCACCGAGGCGATCATCGCCGGCGCGGCCCGCCACGTGATCGGCTCGTACAAGATCGCCTTCGAGGGGCGCGAGATCGACTACACGCCGCCGTGGCCGCGGCGGCGCTACAGGGACCTGGTGCGCGAGTACGCGGGCGTGGACATCGACGATACCTCGGCGGTCATGGCCAAGGCGCGGGAGCTGGGAATCCTGGCGAGAGTTCAGCGGGCCCGCGCGGCGGTCGAGCGCGGGGCCGATCCGGCCAAGGTGGGCGCGCCGGGGATGGAGCAGTTGCCCCATCCCAGCGGTTCCGCGCTCCACGGAGGATCGCCGGGCGCTGCGCCGGCCGACAGCGCGCGCGGCGCCCACGGGCCGAGCGTCTCGCCCTCGCCCGGGCCCGCCCCTGCGCAGGAGGGGAGCGAGGAGCTGCACGTCGACCATGCGCTGCTCGTAAACGCGCTGTTCGAGGAGTGCGTCGAGAGTCACCTGATCAACCCAACCTTCGTCGTCGACTACCCCGCGCCGCTGTGCCCGCTGACCCGGCGGCACCCCGACGACCCGGCGCTGGCGCTGCGCTTCGAGGCATACGTCAACGGAATGGAGATGGGCAACGCCTACAGCGAGCTCAACGACCCGGATGTGCAGCGCGCCAACCTGGCCGCGCAGGTCGAGGGCGAGGGCGACGAGACCATGCGCGTTATGGACGACGACTTCGTCGAGGCGCTCGAGTACGCCATGCCGCCCGCCGGCGGCCTGGGCATCGGCATTGATCGGCTGTGCATGCTGCTGACCGGCTCGCCGAGCATCCGCGAGGTGCTGCTGTTCCCGTTGCAGCGGCCGGAGTCCGGGCCGGCTTCTGGAGCCTCCCGATGAGCGCCTGCAACGCAAGCGACGCTTGCGCGGCTTGGGCGTGTGTGTGCTCCGCCGTTGCGGTGCACGGCGTACCGAGGCGTCGTCACGTCCGCCTGACTCCTTCAGCGGAGCGGCGCTGCCGCACGGCGAGCCCGAGAGGTGCATCGTTTCGAGCCCGCCCCCGCCCGCTACTCCGGCACTTCCGGGCGCGGTAGGATCATGCCTCATGCCCCTGGCCGCCTTCACCGTCGAGTGGTTCCTCGAGCAGCTCCGCGACCCCTGGGTGCTCTTCGGGTTCGGGGCCCAGTTCCTCTTCTTCGCCCGTTTTGCCGTCCAGTGGCTGGTCTCCGAGCGGCGGGGCAAGGTTCACGTCCCCGTCGCGTTCTGGTATCTCAGCCTGGCCGGTGGGCTGCTTACGTTCGTCTACGCGACCCGGCGGCAGGACATCGTTTTCATGGTCAGCCAGGCCCTGGGGATCGCGATCTACCTGCGAAACCTCTGGCTGATTTATCGGCACCGGACGCGACTTCGCACGCGCGCGTCGCGCGGTCTCGGCGGTGTGCGCCCGCCCGCCGACCCGCCGCCGGCGGCCCGCGCCACGCGCGTCCCGGTCGGCAGCGTGGCCGAGCGCTCGAGCGCGCGGTGACGGCGCGCCCGCGTGCGCCGGACACCGCAGTGGATCCACTGATCACCCCGGCGCAGCGCGCGACCCCCGTCCTCTGGGGCGTAGTCCGAGAACAACGACGCCACGTGGTCGCCGGCAGTTCCTGCGCCATACGGCGAAACCCTGACAGCGCCCGCTCGGACTGACGCAAAGCCACTGGAGCAATCGGGCGGGCGCGGTTGGCTGCGCCACGGGGTGGACCGCCCGCTCTCGGCACTGTCACCGGGCGGCTCGCGGGGAAGGTCGCGCGCGTCGTGGAGACGGTCAAGTCGCCGGTAACCGCGATGCCCCGCGCGGCCTTCCCGGGCCGAAATTTCTTGACAATCTGCTACACGTACCGATACCCTACGACCTATCGTGTACCGGAGGCACAGCGGTGCGTCCGGTTGAGCCGTCCAGTCGGCGGGTGATGCGGGACGCCCGATGGCCGGGTTGTGGGCTCAGTTCGGCAGGTAGTGCGCCAGCGCTCGTCGGCACGTCCAGCCGGCCCATCAGCGGCCGGTTTCCGCCCGAGGCTGCAGCATCCTGACCGGGCAACCGATGGAGTGGCAAGGAGCTGACGTTTCTTGACGCCCGTTGGCCCCCTTTATCGGTGTCTTCACGTCCGTCGCGTTCGGGACACGTCGACGAACGAACGTAGGTCTAGTTTCGCCTCGTTCCGGTTGTTGAAAGGAAGGAAGAAAACATGCGCAAATGGAAGGTGGTCCTTGGACTGACCTTGTGTACCGGCCTGTGTGCCGCCGCGTTGGCCGACACACTGGCCGTTAGCCAGGCTCAGAAGCAGGAACAGCAGCTCACCCGGGCCCAGAAGCTCGAGCTGCTCGAAAACATGACGGCGGCGCAGCGTACCAGCGCGTTCAACCCGTTCGCGCTGAGCGACGTCCGCCCCGGCACCAACGCCTCGCGGTTCGCCATCGAAGGTGACCCGGGCGCGATCGAGATCGGCGAGAGCGGCGAGCCGCCTATCCCGCCCTCCAACAACCGTGGCCTCACCGATAACACGTGCGCGCAAGGACTCACGGGCGCGCAGTACCTGATCCCGTGCGACAACAGCGACACGATCATCACGTTCGCCACGCCGTTCGTGGAGGACAACGAGCGCCGGCCGACCTGCGCCGTCTCGCCGACCGGCGGGCAGTACTTCCTGCACAACTCGGTGTGGGTGCGCTTCATCGCCACGGCGATCGGCGCCAAGGCGGACATCTGCCAGGACGCGACCGCGGTGATTGACGCGGCGGTTCTTGCGGTGTACGGCCCGCTCAACCCGGACCAGCCCCTCTCGTGCACCAACATCGTTGAGATCGGCTGCGAGATCTTCAACTGCGGCCCGGATGAGGGCAGCTCAGAAGTCGTCGTCGGTCCCCTGGTCGTTGGCAACCCCTACATGGTTCAGGCGGCGTGCTTCCGCCTGACAGGCGATTCCTGCCTTGCGCCGCCGTTCAATTGCCGCGTGGCCGGTGACTACAAGCTCCGCGTCGACTGCAACGCCGACTACGTCCCCTGCCAGATCAGTTGGCCGCCGAACAGCCCCGATGAGTGGGAGCTCGAGCCCTGCGGCGAGGCCACCCGCCTGAACGACGGCTGCAACCAGGACCCGGTCGCCTTCGCGACGATCACCTGCGGCGAGGTTCGCCACGGCACGTCGACCTTCGACGGCACGAACCGCGACACCGACTGGTATCGCCTCCTGATCACGCAGGCCTCGACGATCACCGTCACGGTCAAGGCCGAGTTCGTGCCTGACGTGTTCATCATCAAGAAGGGCGATCCGAGCCCGTGCGACGACCTCGAGATCGTTGCCTCCAATCCGCTCGGCGCGTACGTGGAGTGCGACGAGGTCAACCCCGCGACCGTGAGCTACGCCGCCCAGCCGGGCGAGTACTGGATCTTCGTCGCCCCGAACTTCTGCTACGGCCGTGTGCGCTGCACCGAAGACTACTACATCACGGTCAACGCGACGCCCTGCTTCCCGGCCACCGGTGCGTGCTGCACCGGCGCGAACTGCGCCCAGGTCGAGAAGGAAGACTGCATCTCGCCGAGCGTCTACTACGGCGACGGCAGCCAGTGCGTGAGCGGCCTGTGCTGGTCCTGCCCGGCGAACTACGTGGCCGAGGGTGAGACGATCAACTGCGCGAACCCGGACGGCTTCGCGGACAGCATCAACGGCGGCTGCGGCTGGAGCCAGACGACGCCGACGTTCATCAACATTGGCAACCTCACGACCAGCGACGACAACAACGTCTGGGGCACTGGTGCGCGCCGTTGCGGCACCTCGGGCACGTTCTTCGACGCCGCCCCGCCGGCCAACACGGTCAACCGCCGTGACAATGACTGGTACCGGTTCAACCTGTCCGGCGTCAGCGTCGGCCAGGTGCGCCGCATCCGCGTGACGTATCGCGCCGAGTTCCCGACGCAGATCCTGATCGTGAACCCGGACCTGGGCAACAACCCCTGCCCGACGTTCGCGGCCAACATCGTCGGCAGCTTCTTCCTCGATCCCAGCGCGACTGACCAGGTCGTCACCGCCTGCGTGACGAAGAAGGCTGTGCCGTCTGGCCAGCTCAACCTGTACAGCGACGTGTGGGTCATCGTTCGCCCGTGGCTGCGTGGTACGCCGCGCGAGATCCCCTGCGGCGTGCGCTACTACGTCGGCATGCAGGTCCAGAACTGCACGCTTCCGGGCGCCTGCTGCGTGATCACGGGCGCCGGCGTGTCGAGCGGCTGCCAGATTCTGACCGCCGCGAACTGTGCGGCGGCGGGTGGCTCGTTCAGCGGCGAAGGCTCGACCTGCGCGCAGGTCTGCTGCCCGTGCGAGAACGGCCTGACTGCCGAGAACAGCATCTGCCCGAACTTCGGCGACCCGAACTACGTCGACTCGGTTAACGGCGGCTGCAACGTCACGACCACCTATCCGTTCGATACGGTGCGGCTGGCCAACAGCGGCAACGTGGTTTGCGGCACGGTGGCCTACAACGGCAGCACGCGTGATCTGGATTGGTTCAAGTACAACCACACGGCGCAGGGCGACATCCGGCTGTGCGTGACCGCGGCCTTCGCGCCGATTCTGTTCATCACGAAGCCGCCGGCCGGCCAGCCGATCAACATTCAGTGTGACCAGGACGTGACCGTCGCGGCGGCGATCGGCCCGAACGATTGCCAGGAGTTCTGCATCACCGCGCTCAACCAGCCCGCGGGTGAGTACTGGCTGATCATCGCGCCGGACTTCAACGCCAACGATGCGGTCAACTGCCCGGCCGGTGCCTACCGCGCCAGCGTCACTCGGCTTGTGCCCACGCCGACCGGTGCCTGCTGCCTGCCGAACAACAACGGCTGCGTGACCCGCAGCCAGCCGGATTGCGTTGCGGCCGGTGGTCAGTTCCAGGGCGACGGCAGCTCGTGCACGACGGCGGTCTGCCCGAACGACTGCCCGCTCGTGTGCGACAGCTTCGCGTTCGCCGAGAACGAGCCGAACTGCGGCAACCCGGACACTGTCAACGGCGGGTGCAACACCGATCCGCAGCGGTTCCTCCAGCTCGCGAGCAACGGCGCGGCGGTTTGCGGCACGGTCCGCAAGACCACCGACCCGAACGGTTCGACGCGCGACACTGACTGGTACGAGTACAACCACACCGGCGGCGACCTGATGTGGGTCATCGCGGGTGAGTTCAACGGTACCGTCTTCGCGGTCGGCACCATCTACAACCAGCTCGACAAGTGCTGCGCCTCGTACGACACGTTCACCGGCAGCTTCACGAAGGGCTGCAACGCGTTCGCGTACGTGATCCTGAACGCGCCGGCTGGACAGTGGCAGTTCATCGTGGTCCCGTCGTTCGACGAGCCCGATGTCGCCTGCGGCGCCAAGTACCAGTTGCAGGTCGGCTCGGGTGCCCTGGGCGCCTGCTGCTTCTCGGGTGGCGGTTGCGCCGAGCTCGTGCCGTCGATCTGCACGATCAACGGCGGAACGCCGGACGCGGCTCCGAGCTGCGATCCGAACCCGTGCGGCGGCGGTCCGGTTGGCTGCCCGGGTGACAGCGATTGCGACGGCGATATCGACTTCGACGACATCGACTTCTTCGTCGCGGCGCTGAGCGGTGAGCAGGCCTGGATCGACCTGCACATCGCGACTTTCGGCCAGGCTCCGACCTGTCCGTACAGCAACAACGACGTGGACGGCATCGGCGGCGTCACCTTCGACGACATCGATGCGTTCGTGGCCGCCATCGGCACGCAGTGCCCGTAAGCGGCTGACGCACCCGACTCGAGCGTCGGGTAGCTAGTTCGACAACCTCCGGCAGGCCGGTCGAGATTCTCACCGGCCTGCCGGTCTGTTTCTGACCCGAGAGCCCGACGACGCTGATGTCAGCGCGCAGCGCCCCCTCGCCCCATGTCCCGTTGCATCTGCCGAAGAGCCTCCCCCGCCCCCTACGCCACCACGCTAACGCTGCGTCGCCGGGCCGTGGCTCGGCGCACCGCCGGCAGAACGAGGCGCTCGGCCACCGCGTCCCAGCTCATCCGCTTGGCCAGCTCATACCCGGCGGCCATGAGCTTCTCCTCGTCGGCCTCGCTGGCCGGCAGCCGCTGGAGAATCTGCTCGGCCACCTGGCCGGCCAGCCGCAGCTCGACCTGCCGCCGTTCGACCGCGTCGATCGCCAGCGCGTCCCTGATCGTCCGGACGCGCCGCGCCCCCTCGATGTACCCCGCGAGCAGGACCCCCGGCGGCCGCTTCGCGCCGGAAACCTGGCGCACGAAGCCCGCGCATCCGCAGCTCGTGCTGACCACGCACAGGCCGCCGAAGGTGAGCGTCTCCAGTGGCGAGATGCCGAACGGCTCATAGAGGCTCAGCCCGAACTCGACGTCCGAGGCCCGCCGCACGTCGAGGAATTCGATCTCCTCCGGCACGCGCAGGCCGCAACGGGCGCGGTCGAATCCGAACTGGTTGACGTAGATGATCTTCGTGTTGCGGGCCCGCACGTTGAACGCCTGGACGAAGCGGTAGTAGCGGGCCTCGCCCTCGGTCAGGTCCAGGCCGCCTTCGCGGTGCGCCAGCGGCCAGTCCCACTCCTGCTCCATGCGCAGGATCGCGTGAATGGGCCGCCGAGGCAGCTCGGTGGACAGGACCAGCAGAACAGCGCTCTCGCCCCGCTCGCCGAGCAGCGGATCCAGGCAGCTCAGCACGTCCACGTCGCGCCACAGGGCCTTGCTGTCGGCCATGCGCGTGACGTGCGTAAAGATGCGGGTGGGCCGCCAGCCGAGCAGGTGCTCGAAGTAGCCGCCGAGCCGCTGTCGGCTGGCGCGGCGATCGGCCAGGCTGATGCGGCTGGCGGGAATGCCGTTGAAGGCCAGGGCCGTCTCGGTCCGCTCGAACTCGGGCCCCATGAAGCGTAGCTCGTCGACCACGTGGTGCCCGACGGCCAGCAAAGCGTCACAATGCCGGGCTGCCTCGACAATCGCAAATTTGTGATAGTCCCGCTGGGAGCCGAAGACCTGCTCGACCGAGAGCCGCTCTTCGCGCGCCAGGGCGAGCGTGTTGTAGAACATGACGTCGTGGCCCGGCATCCGCTCCACGATTCGGCGGATCGGGGCGACCTCGTGCGCATAGAACAGGGTCCGGTAGCGCGCGGGGCTCAGGCTCTGGGCCAGCAACGCCGTCGGAACGCCCATGAACTCGTGTGCGAACACGGCCGCGGGTGCGTCCGGCGTGCCGATGCGCATGACCTCAAGCGCCGCGTGCGCCGGCCCGGCGAGCTGGACGTACTGCTCAAACTCCCAGATGTGCTCGTACGGGTCGGAGCGAAGCCCGTAGTCCCGCCACAAGCGCCCCTTGACCTCGTTCACGCGGTGGGTGTGGATCCCGCGCAGGTCGACCAGGAGCACCTCGCAGACCGTCCGCCGGCTGGTCGGCTCGTCCTCCAGCGGACGCCGCCCGTAAACGAAGTGAACCCCCCACTCGCGCTCCAGGCGGGCCAGCGCGTCGGCATAAGGGCCGTCGCGGACGTGGTCGAGGGAGGAGTATTCGATCGCCGCGCCCGGCCCGAGCCGCTGGGCGTTCTCCGGATAGAAGAGCGGGCAGACCAGAACGGTCCGCCCGACGGCGTCGCGGTAGGGCCGGCTGTTGATCAGCCCTTCAAGGACCGCGCCGATCCCGCCCACCTTGTAGACGGCTTCGTGCGTGACGTGGACGGCGTTGAACATGGCTGACGCGCGCTGGGTCTTGGGCCGGTGGCCCGGCTGGCCAGCCAGTGGACCGGACTCGACCGCATCATATCACGGCGCCCCGCCTGGCCCGAACGGCGGTCTGCACGACAGATCAGGCGCTGGCGGCCTTGCTCTTCTCGCTCGCCAGCCGACGGACCATTCGGCTCTTCTTGCGGGCCGCCGCGTTCCGATGGACCGTCCCACGCGAGGCCGCCCGGTCCAGTGCCCGGATCGCCTCGTGGAGGTTTTTCTCGGCCTCGCCCACCTGCCGATGGACGAACGCCTCGGTCACCGCGCGGACCTTGCCCTTCAACGCGCTCTTGCGGGCGCGATTCAGGGCCCGCCGCTTCGTGTTCTGCCGAATCCGTTTCTTGGACGAAAGTGAATGCGCCACGTTGCCTCCTTGGGAACCAGGCCCGCTCACGCGCCCTTGAGCAGCGCTTCGCTTCGGCGGCGGGCATCGCCGTCCATGTAGTTGTAATCCTGCCGCAGCAGCTTGCCATAAGCCGCCTTGGCCTCCTCCGTCCGCCCGGCCGCCTCGAGCGACCGCGCCTGCCAGTACAGCAGGCCCTTGCTGAACTCGTCGACCGTCTCGCACTTCTCCAGGGCTTCACTGAGCACGTCCGCGGCCTGGGCGTAGCCGCCCTTCTCGAAGAAGGCTCGCCCGAGCATGAGCTGGCAGCGCACGCGGTGCCGCGGGTCCTGCTGGGCGACTTGCAGCACCGGGATGGCCTCGTCGTACTCCCCCGTCTCGAACAGCGCCCGCGCCAGCCGGTATCGGTGCCCCAGGTCGGTCGGGTACTGCTCGACACGCTCGCGGAAGACAGCGATCGTCTGTTGCCGGTAGTCCATGGCCGCCAGGCGCGCTTGCTGCTTGTCTTCCTCGCTGCCGGACTTCTGGGCCCGGGCCTGCAGCGCCTCGACCTTGCGCCGCTCCATCCGCAGGCGGATGTCGTCCGCCTTGGCCTTGAAGCTGTAGTTCTTGGTCGCGGTGTACGCCGCCTGCAACACCTCGACGGCGGTCTTGTCCTCCGCGTCGCGCTCCGGCTTGGTCAGGACGTCGACGTAGGCGTTGATCTTCGCGGCGGCCAGCGGATTGGCCTCGTCCTCGGCCCGGGCGGCGGCGATGAGGGCCTCGAGCGTCTGCTCCCCCTGGCGAATCCGCTCGCTGTCGTGCAGGATTTTCTGCTTCTCCGCCTCGTGCAGCGACTCGCGGAAGGTGTCCGCCTGCTCGTACTTGCCGCGGGCGATTGTCAGCCGGCCCGCCAGGTCGCGGACCTCGTTGCGAATCACGTCGTTGCCCGGCAGCCGGGCGGCGACGTACTCGATCGACTCCACGGCCTGCTGGAGCATCCACGTCTCCATGCCGCTCTCGCCGCGCTGGCTGGCGAGCTGCGCGCCCTCCACCAGCGCCCCGCGGAATGACTGGAACCGTGAGACGTTCGGCTTCTTGTCGCGGCGCAGCAGGTCGAACACGATCGGGGCGACGAACTTGGCCGCCTCCAGGTAGCCG
Source organism: uncultured Planctomycetota bacterium (assembly GCA_900696535.1). Taxonomy (GTDB): domain Bacteria; phylum Planctomycetota; class Phycisphaerae; order UBA1845; family Fen-1342; genus CAADGM01. The sequence goes on along the minus strand of CAADGM010000045.1, from coordinate 41,553 downwards.
CCCTTGACCGCGTTCTTGAGCATGCCCTCGGCGTACGACACGTTCTGCGGATCGAGCGACAGGAGCTGCTCCGCGTTCAGCATCGCCCGCCGGGCGTCCTTCCCGGTCATGGGTTTCTTCAGGCTGTCCATGAAGCCCGGCTTCTTGCCCCCGGCCTGCTGGCGCTGCACCGCCACCGAGCGGAGCGGCATGTGCCCCTCCTCGACAGCGTCGGGCCAGTATCCCAGTCCCGTGATGAAGCACTCAATCGCGTAGTCGTACTCGCGCCGCTCGCGGCATTCCGCCGCCTTCTTGAACCATTGCCGCGCGCGGGCCTTGTCGGCCTCGGAGTAGGCCGGAGCTGCGGGCGGCGCGTTGTCAGCTTTCTCAACCATCGGTGCTTCGAGGCCCCGCCCCGGCGCTGCGCTCCAGCCGTCGGGGCACCTGACGTATCCTGAGCCAAGACTCGCAGTTATAGCCGATCGAGCGTGCGATTAGAAGGGGCCCTCCGGCGGCGGCCCGGCCCGGTCGAGGTCTCCGTCACCGCGGACCGTTAGAATGGCGCTCGCTCCCCGGGCAGCCGAGAGGTTTCATGGGCGTCCTGCATGACATTGGCGTCTGGCTCTGGCGGCTCCTGCCGGCCAATCCCATCCTCGTCCGGGTCGTCACGGCCGCCGGCCACCGCGTCCGGCACCTGTGGGCCCGGGTCATCTACCTGTTGGCGCTCGTGGTCGTGTTTCTCTATGGCGGCGGACTGCTGATCGGGCCGGAGCGCTCGCTGGCCGAGCTGGCCAAGCAGTACAGCCAGACCTTCACCGCCGTCAGCGTCGTCCAGCTTGTGCTGATGAGCTTCATCGCGCCGATTTTCTGCGCCGCGGCCATCACGCAGGAGAAAGACTCGAACACCTACCACATCTTGCTGACGACGCCCCTGTCCAACGCCCAGATCGTCCTGGGCACCCTGTTCTCGCGGCTCTACTTCGTCTGGGCGCTGCTCATCTCGGGACTGCCGATCTTCTGCATCACGATGATCTACGGCGGGGTGACGACCCGCGAGATCTTCGAGAGCTTCGGGCTGGCCGCCTGTACCGGGCTGATCACGGGCTCCATCGCCATCATGATCAGCTTCCTGCGCGTGGGGACCCGGCGAACGATCTTCGCCTTCTTCGTCGGTGTGGCGGTGTACCTGCTCGGCGTCTATGCGTTCGGCGTCTCGCCGCTCGGTCAGCTCGCCGCCGCCCCGGACAGCCCGCTCAACTCCGGCACACTGGCGCCGAGGCAGATGAGCTGGCTGTCCATCGTGCATCCATTCCTGGCACTGCTGGTGGTCACAGGGCAGACCCCCGCGCCGGACTGGTCCGACGTCGCGGGGTTCACCTGGCCGGCTAGCTGGCTCCTGGTCCGCCCCCAGTACGGCTACATGATCCTCACGACGCTCGCGTCTGTGGTCATGATCCTGGTCAGTCTCGTATTCGTGCGCCGCGGGGCCCGGGACACGCAGGGCGCGTGGGTCGGGGCGATCCTCGAACGACTCGGCGCGGCCAACGGCGCTGAGCGCTCGCGCCCCTCGCGCCGCGTGTGGCGAAACCCGATCGCCTGGCGCGAGGCGCGCACGCGCGGCTCAGCCGGAGGACGCTCCGCGGTGCGCTGGGTGGCTATCGCCGGCGGGTTCGTCAGCGGCTTTGTGCTGCTGCTCGCGCACCACAACGCCTGGTGGGGGCTGGGGGCGCTCAGTGTCGACCTGACGCGCTACTGGCTGACCGCCCTGGTCTGGATCGAGCTGCTCGTCGTGCTCCTGGTCGTGACCAGCACCGCCGCGACCGCCCTCACGCGCGAGAAGGAAGCCCTGACCATGGAGCTGCTGACCAGCACACCGCTGACCAGCCGCTACATCATCGCGGGCATGTTGCAGGGGCTTGTTCGGCTGGTCATTCCGCTGATCGCGGTTCCCGTCGCGACGGTTGCGGCGTTCGCGTTGACTGACCTGGTCCGGGTCGGGACCACGCCCGTCACGACTCCGGAGGCCATCGTCGGGGTGCCGCTGCTGCTGATCGCCTACACGGCGCTGGCGGCACTTGTCGGCCTGCACTTCTCACTGACACTCAAGAAGACCGTGCAGGCGGTGATGGTCAGCGTGGCGGTCGTGCTCGGCGGGGCCGGGCTGCTGTGGGCCTGCGGGACGGCCGTGGCCGGCGGTGGGTCAACGGTGTCGGCCGTCATCTTGCCCTTCACCCCGTTTCCGGCCCTGCAAACCCTGCTCGACCCCTGGCGCGTCGTGGGCAGCGACCGCATCGGCTGGAACGTCGGGCCCCCGACGGCCGAGGAACTGACTGGCGTCCGCATGCTGGCGATCATCTTCAGCGCCGTGGCTGCGGCGGCCTACGCGGCGGTCGCGTTCGGGGTGTACGCGTCGCTCGAGAAGAACTACGACATGACCGTTCGCCGCCAGAGCGCGTAACGCTTGGGGCGACTTGTCCACCCTCCGCTCTCGCGCGATACAACCCCCCTCACGTCCACGGAGGAGTTGGGGGAGGGTCGAGATCCTCGGCTGATCTGGCGTGGGGCGGGCCTCCGTGCACGCTGGCAGGCGGGGATGCCTGCCCCAATGCGCCCAGGAATAGCGACACCCCGCGGCGAACGCTCTCAACGTGCGCCACGGGGTGTTCGTGAATCACCAGACTCGGCCGGCTCGCGCGCGGCCGGGTTACTCATCCATCCTCCATTCGTGGCACCAGCTTCCTGCCGGTGCAACCGGCTCCCAACGCAGTCCGCGAGCCATCACGGGCAAACGGACCCGATCGCCGCGACGAACGGATCGATGTCGTCGAAGCTGACGCCGCCGCCGTCCAGGTCGTTGTTGTCGTACGGGCAGGACGGCGCCTGTCCGAAGACCTGGATGTGCAGGTCGATCCAGGCCTGCTGGCCGCTCAGCGCCGCGACGAGGAAGTCGATGTCGTCGAAGTCGACGTCACCGTCGCAATCGCTGTCGCCCAGGCAGCCCTGCGGGCCGAGGTCGATCAGGAACGCGCCGTCGATCGCGGAGCCGATCTGCCCGCGGAAGATCACGTAGCGGCCGTTCGGGCTGATGGCGTAGCCGCCGGCCAGCGAGCGGATCAGGGTCAACGGGAGCCCGTTGATCATCGTCACGCCTTCCTGAACGAGCAGGCGGTCATCCAGGAACAGGCCGGTGTCGCGCGAGGTGTCCGGATCGTCCCAGTCGCCGAACCACAGCACGCGGCCAAGGTCGTCGATGTCGACCGGGCCGGTCCCAAAGCTGGTGAACGTGAATGTCCCGCCGATCGCCGGCAGCGACGAGCCTTCCTGGATCACGATCGTGCTGTTGTTCTTGATGATCACGGAGTTGCTGGCCGCATCGCCGGAGAGCGAGGCGAGCACGGCGTACTGGCCGTTGTTGTTCAGCGAGAAGTTGCCCGTCAGCGTGGCGTAGGTGCGCCCACTGATGGGAGACGGATCGCCCTCGCGCATGAGCAGGGTGTTGTTGAGCCAGATGGTCCCGTCGTCGGTCGTCGAGCCGTCGAGGTCGGCGAAGTACATGAGCTGGCCGCTGTCATTGATGTCGTACTGGTGCGGCCCGGTTCCAAAATCAGATACGAACCGGCCCGGGAGCAACTGGTCGCCCTCGATCGCGACCAGGGTCGTCGTGTAGGCGCCGGTCGGGTTGCCGATGATGACCATGGCCCGGTCGACGCTCGTCGGAATCGAGGGCGCGTCGACGCTGGCAATGATCGCGATCTGGTCGGCGTTGTTCATCCGCGCATCAAAGAACCCGATGTACGGGGTGCCCGGCTCGAACGGCGGCGACGCAGCCATCGTCCCTTCCTGGATCACGAGCTGGTCGTTGTAGAAGATCCCCGAGTCGTTGTTGGTCGAGCCGGTGCCGGAGAGGAAGAAGTTCCACCCGCTATTGCCGGCGTCGTTGATGCAGAAGCCGTCGATGCTGCTCAGCACGCCGATTGGCAGGCCGATCAGCGACTGCCCCTCGCGGTACTTCATGATGAAGCCGCCGCCCGGGCCGCCCGACAGCACGCACATGTCCGCGGTGGTGACGCCGTCCGTGTCCACCAGCGCGAGCCAGTTCCCGAGATTGTTGACTGCCACGTTGTCGACGGCGGTCACGGCGCCAACGCCTGGCACGATGTCACCATCGAGGACCACCGCCGTGATGGTCGCCGCGGGGACAAGCGCCGCTGCACCCAGGACGAGCAGGACCGACAGAGAGAACGCGTTTCGATTCATGAGGGCCTCCTTCCGTTCCAAGTCCACGCGGCCTCAGGCCGCTCCAACGAGGTGAGCAAACTGACCCCATTGTACCGTCGGTTGGGGCACTTTGCGCCCGCAATAGCGGTTGAAGTCGTGTGATCTGGACGCGGCCGGCCCGGGCCGCAGGATTGCGGTCCCGGGCGCGGTTTTGAAGCCGCCCGTCGACTACCGGGCCGCGCCGACGCGAGTACCTGCACCCGCCCGTCAGGGGAACCGGTACGGGGTCGAGATACCGGCGCTGGTCGCGAGCCGGTAAACGGCCTCCAGGAACTGCTTGTGTTCCGGACTGAGGTCTCCCAGCGGCGTCGGCGGGTCGATGACGCCCGTGCTCGTCACGCGCAGCGCGAATTGCGGCCTGAGCACGATCGGCGTGCTATGGCCGACTACGCGCACCTCGACCTCGCGGTTGTCACCCTCGGTCTCTTCACCTGGCTTCGACGGCAAATTGATGTTGTAGACATAGTGCGCCGTGATCGTCCCGCTGCCGACCGTCTCCTCCATGACGCGGATGACCCAGGTGGACGCGGTGACGCCGAGCGCGCCCGTCTTGACCACGCCGCTGCTCCCTCCGGGCAGTTCCCCGCTCACGAGTTGCCAGCTCCCGGCGCTTCCGAGCAGGACTTGTGGTGTACTGGCGTGGACGGTCGCGTGGGCCAGGGCCGTCGGGTTGGCGAGGTCGGGCCCGAGGAGCACGTTGTACCTTCCGCGGCGGAACTGGGGGCCGCGTCCGCCGAGGTCCGGCTGATCGTGCTGGATGTGCAACCGGGCGAGGAACGGGCCTCCGAGCGTGCTGCCAACACTCATCGGCGCGCCCGCGTTCGGATCGCCAGCATTGAGGTCGCGGAAGATCCACTTGGATGGATCGTTCGGGTCGCGGGTCGCGATCTTCAGCCAGCGGATCTCGGTGCCCGCGGGCTGACTGGACGGGGGCGGGCTCGGCGGGTCGGACTTCAGGCCGCCGCGCACGCCACTGGCCGCCGCGTACGCGAGACTCCCCATGATCAGGCTGCTCACGAGCGTCATGTTCGCATCCTCCGTCGGACTCCGGTGCCCGACACAGTCATCAGGCGGACCATCGACCCGCGTCTGCTCCCGCGACACTTCAGCAAGTCGCGCGGTCCCGCCCTAACCGCGCAGGCCCGCGGGCGCGCCGCCCAGGCGCCGCGCGACCGCCGCCAGCTCCGCCGCCACGACCACGCCCACCAGGGCGACCAGTGGCGGGTAGAGAAACTTGAGACTCCAGGCTGCCAGCACACAGATCCCCGTGATGAGCGCGGCAGCCAAGCCGTAGGCAACGGCGCGCCCGGCCGCGTTCTGGGCGAGCCACCAGCCCAGCCCGAGGCCCGCCAGGACGGAGAGTACGGTCAGCAGGCTGACCGTGCCCGGCGCGGGAATCCGGATGGGCGCATCGCGCAGAAGCTGGTCAACGGCCAGGGCGTGGGCATACGTGCGACAGAGCGTCCGACCGTCGGGGGTCCCGGCGTAGTTGTCGTCCGGGCGGGCGTCCGCAATCAACACGATGCGTCCTCCGACCCCGCTCCGCAGCGACTCCAGGTCGACCGACAAGGCTCGCGCGTAGTCGATTCGCGCCGCGGCGATCGCGGCATCATCGGGAATGTCGAGGTAGTAGTACGCGACCACGTCATCCGGCTCGAGCCCCAGGTCTGCGCCACCGGGGCCGGGCGCACCGATCGCGCTGACACGAAGGCGCGTGACACCCCCCGACGTGGGCCGACTGCGGGGTTCGGCGTTCGCCGCATCCTGGAACAGCAGCGTCAGCGCCTTCGAGGCCCAGTCCAGCCGCAGCGAGAGCGCGGCACGCGGTTGAAGCGTAGCCGCGAAGATCGCCAGCGCGAGCGAGGGACGCGGCATGACCGCGCGCTTGTCCACCGCCAGGTAGTACTCCCAGTTGTTGGGCTGGAATCCGCCGGGGTTGCTGGCCACCACGGCCTTCCCGGCGATCGCGGGCTCGACACCCGGGAACAACTCGGGGTCGTCGGACCAGGTGTCGGTCGCCAACACGACCGGAACCCCGGCCGCGCGGAGCGCGTCCAGACCCCGCACCAGGTCATCGTCGTAGGGCGACGCGCCCGCGAAGCGAGTGTCGAATGCGACCACCTGCGGGCCGGCCTGCGCCAGCCGCTCCAGAAACCGCCCGTGGATTCGTCGAAGACAGCGCGGCTCGTCGGCCGTACAGGCCGGCTCGACACCGGCCGCGCGTGAGAGCGCCGCGAGGTCGGCCTCGCGCTGGATCTCGACGATGCGGACTCGGGACAGCGGCATGGTCGTAGTGCGCGGCATGCCACCCAGCGCGAAGCTGTGGAATAGCGCCTGCGCGGGCGTCCAGTGGAACGCCAGCGGCGTGCCGACATTCTCGGCCGTGATCCACGCGACCGCGGCGAGCAACGCCAGCACCACGACGGGCTGCGTCCGCGCGAAGTGCGCCACGCGCTTACGGATCCGGTAGGCGAGACTCTCCCGGCGGGCGGCGATCGGCTCGCCGGCGAGGTAGCGGGCCACGTCCGCGGCGACCGCGCCCGCGTCCGCGTACCGGCGCTCCGGCTCCTTGCGCAGGCACTTGAGCGTGATCGTGTCCAGCTCCCGGTCAATGCCGGCGCGCGGCTCGCCGCTCCGCTCGTTGAGCACAATGCTCGGCGCCCGGGGTGTCGTGTAGAGAATCCGGTCGATCGCCGCGCGCAGGTTGCTGCTCACGTCGTACGGCAATTGCCCGGTGAGAAGCTGGAACAGCATCACGCCCAGCGAGTACACGTCGGAGCGGGCGTCGATCCGGGCGGGGACGGCGGCGGCGTGCTCGGGCGAGGCCCACGGCAGGCTGCCCATGAACTGGCCCGTCACGGTCAGCGTGGGCGATCCCAGCGTGGTTTCCGTCTGAATGGCCTTGGCGAGCCCAAAGTCCAGCACGTGCGGCTCGCCCTGCTCGTCCACCCGCACGTTGCTCGGCTTGAGGTCGCGGTGCACAACGCCGCGAATGTGGGCCGCCTGCACGGCCCGGCACAGCCTCTCGAAAAGCCGCAGGCGCTCGACGAGCGGGCGGGCCGTGGCGGCCCAACGGTCCAACGTCTGCCCGGGGACGTACTTCATCACGAAGTACTGCCAGGGCCCCACCGTCCCGCGATCGAAGACGGTCACGATGTTCGGATGGTCAAGCTGCGCGAGGAGTTCCACCTCGCGCTCGAAGCGGGCGCTATCGCCCGCGGTCGCCAGCGGTCCCTCCCGGAGGACCTTGATCGCGACTTCGCGGCGCGTCGAGCGCTGCACGGCAAGGTAGACAATCCCCTGTCCACCCCGGTGAAGCTCGCGCACGATCTCGTAGCCGGGAATCTCGAACGCGGGCCGCGCTCCGGTTGCCTCGCTCGTTCTCGGCCGCGGATCGCCGGCGACGGGTGTTCCGAACGAGCGCGACGGACCCGGGGACAGCGCCGTGGCGGAGGTCGTTGCCGCGTGCCTGACGGCGCGGAGGCGCTGGCGGCAGGCGGCGCAGGCGTCAGCGTGCGCTTCGAGCGCGCCGCGCCCCTCGAAGTCGCCGGCCGCGTCGGCCAAGCGTGCAATCTGTTCGTCGCTCAGGCACCGCACGGGCGCTTCCCCGCTCGCCGAGCAAACTGGACCCGAGACCCGACGCTGAGTTTACCGGACGCTGCCTGGTTCGCAAGCCTCGATTCCGTCGCATGTTGCAGCGCACGCCGCCGCGGAGCGCGCCGCGATGTCCCGTCGACGGGTAACGCCTGGGGTTGCGCCGAGGCCCCGGGCATCGCCGCAAGCCTGCCGGGCAGGCGGTACAATGCGTCGCCCCAGCGGCCAACCAAGAGAAAGTCTCGACGAGGTACCCGATGACAGCCACCCTGCCGAAGACGCCCGCCCCGACCCGCATGACCAGCGCCCAGCACATGGAGCTCACCGAGCGCTTCAGCGCCCACAACTACCACCCCCTTCCCGTGGTCATCGCCAAGGCCGAGGGCGTGTGGGTCGAGGACGTCGACGGCAAGCGCTACATGGATTTCCTGGCCGCGTACTCGGCGATCAACTTCGGGCACAGCAACGCGGAGCTCGTCGCCACGGCCAAGGCGCAGCTCGAGCGCGTGACGCTCACGTCGCGGGCGTTCTTCACCGACCAGCTCGGACCGTTCTGCGAGGGCCTGGCCCGGCTGTGCCGGATGGAGACCGTCCTGCCCATGAACTCGGGGGCCGAGGGCGTCGAGACGGCCATCAAGACCGCGCGGAAATGGGGCTACCTCCGCAAGGGCGTGCCGCAGGAACAGGCCAAGATTCTCGTGTGCAGCGAGAACTTCCACGGCCGCACGACCACCATCATCAGCTTCTCGACCGACCCGCAGGCCCGCGCGGACTACGGCCCTTACACGCCGGGATTCCAGGTCATCGAGTACGGCAGCGCCGAGGCCCTGGAGCGCGCCATCGACGCCAACACGGTCGCGTTCCTCGTCGAGCCCATCCAGGGCGAGGCCGGCATCATCGTCCCGCCCGACGGCTACCTGCGCCGCGTCCGCGAGATCTGCACGAAGCACAACGTGCTGTTCATCGCCGACGAGATCCAGTCCGGCCTGGGTCGCACAGGCAAGACGCTCGCCTGCGAGCACGAAGGGGTGCAGCCCGACATCTTCATCCTGGGCAAGGCCCTCGGGGGCGGGATCATGCCCCTCTCCGCCGTGGTGAGCCGCTGGGACGTGCTCGGCGTTTTCAAGCCGGGGGACCACGGCAGCACGTTCGGCGGCAACCCGCTGGCCTGCGCGCTGGGGCGCAAGGTTGTCGAAATTCTCGAGCGCGGCACGTACCAGGAGAACTCGCGCGCGCTCGGCCAGTACATGCGCGACCGCATCCTGTCCCTCGGGCTCGACAAGATCCGCGAAGTCCGCGGCCGCGGCCTGTGGTTCGGCATCGAGTTGAAGCCGGAGGCCGGCAAGGCGCGGCCCTACTGCGAGAAGCTGCTCGGCCTGGGCATGCTGTGCAAGGACACGCACGAGCAGACCATCCGACTGGCGCCGCCGCTGTGCATCAGCAAGGAAGAGGTCGACTGGGCGGTTGAGCGGATCGAGCGCGTGCTGCGGTAGGCCGGCGTGACGGCGGCCGCGAAGCGCGTCGCGCTCGCAAGCGAACATGTGCGTTGAACTCATCGGCCGCAGCCGACCCGCGCTCGCCATAGCGCTGACGCTGGCAGTCGCGGCCTGGGCTCACGCCGACGCCTGGATCCGCGTCAACCTGGTGGGCTACTTGCCCGACGACCCGAAGATCGCCGTCCTGTCCAGCGACGCGCCGATTGAGGGAGACTTCGAGGTCGGGGCGCTGCGTGCCCCGATCGGCCCTGACTGTGGCGCCTGGGGCCCCTTCAGGCACAACTACCGCCTGGACTTCACGACGCTCCGCGGGCCGGGTCGCTTCCGGGTCCGCGCTGCGGGGGTCTGCTCGTCCGAGTTCGCGATCGCGCCCGACGCCTACGACGGCGTGCCAGGCCGGCTGCTCGAGTTCATGCGCCTGCAGCGATGCGGCGATAACCCGGTTACCGGCGAGCGCTGTCACCAGCAGGATGCGATCGACACGGAGACAGGGCAGAGGCGCGCCTTGGTGGGCGGGTGGCACGACGCCGCCGACCGCATCAAGCACATGATCACGACCACGTACTGCGTCGCGGCGCTGTACCTCGCCGGCGCCAGGGAGGAAGCCGACTACGGCGCCAGGCTGCTCGTCCGAATCCACCCGGACGCGGACACCATCTACGTTCAGATCGGCGACGATCGTGATCACGCCCCGCCCGAGCGGCTCTGGCACGCGGACGAAACGGATTATGGCTGGGGTCCGGGCGGCCCGCGCCCGGCCTGGCCGGCGCTCGGCAGGCCCCAGGGGCCGAGGCACCAGAATGCTTCAACGGGTGTCGCCAGTCTCGCCGGGCGGGCCGCGGCCGCGCTGGCCCTGGGCGGCCGCCTGGATTCGGCCCGCTCGCTTTATCGTCTGGCGCAGGCCCGGCCGGGCTGCGCGATGTCGGTCCCGGTGAGGGCGCCCTACCACTACATGGAGCGTTCGTACTTCGACGACCTCGAGTGGGCCGCGGTCGAGCTCTACCGGGCGACGCGCGACGAAGCGCTGCTCGAACAGGCCATCGACTACGCTCGGAAGGCGGGCGCCAGCGACTGGATGGGGAAGGACGGTCACGGCCACTACGAGTGCTTCCCGTACGTGAACCTCGCGCATTGGCGGCTCTACCCCCTGGTCAACGCCGAGGTGAAGTCGGAGATCGCGGCCTGGTACCGCGGGGGGCTCGAGCGCGTCCGGGCGCGCGCCGAGAAGAACCCCTACCGCCTCGGCACGCCCCTCGTGTGGTGCTCGACCAACAACGTCATCGCAGTGGCGACGCAGGCCCGGCTCTACGAGCACATGACCGGCGACCGGCAATTCCGCACGCTGGCTGCCGAAGCACGCGACTGGATCCTCGGCCGAAATCCGTGGGGCGTTTCCTTCGTGATCGGCGTGCCGGACGGGAGCGACTCGCCGACCCAGCCACACCACCTGATGCACAAGCTCGCGGGCCGGCTGCCCACGGGCGGACTGGTGGACGGACCCGTATCGCGGGAAATCAACGAGCGCCTCAAGTTCGGGGCCTTCGGAGAAGACCGGCTGGCCCGGTTCCAGTCGGACGTCGGCGTGTATCACGACGTGTTCGCGGACTTCTCCACCAACGAGCCGATCATCGACGGGACGGTATCGCTGCTGCTGCTGTTGCACATCTGGGGGACGGAGGAGTGAGCCGCGGCGCGGCGCCGCGCAATCGGTCCGCGGCCTCGGCGTGAACCGCGCCCCTCTGAGGCGCGCTCAGCGACTCGCTGCGGGGCCCCCGCCCGCGTAGCCCAGCAGGAACAGGAACTGGTTCTGCGTGATGACGGGGATGTACATCCGCGTCGCCTGGTCGATCTCGGCCCGGAAGGTCTCCATCTGGCCGGCCCGCCCCTGCATCTGGTCGCGGACGACGTCGCTGGCCGCGCCGCCCAGGGCAGCCGGCACGCGCGGCGCCTGGCCGACCACGACGTAGTCCACCGTCTCGTCCAGCTCGGCCACGACCTGCCCGCCCCACTGGCGGATCATGGCCTCGATCTGCTCCCGCCCGGTCGCGTCCGGCACGCCGTCGTAATCCAGGTCGAACACGCCGCGCACGACGAACTTGGGCTTACGGTCGCGCTCGTAGGCGATGTTGACGACGATGTCCCCCTCGATGAGCGGGTCAGCCGGGTTGCGGCGGGTGATGCGGCACTCGGCGGTCTCCTCCATGACGTGGACGACCTCGATGGAAGCCTTGCCACGGAGTTCGTCGGATCGCCGGCTGGTCGGCGAAAACACCTCGAAGCCCATGCCGACGCGGATGCGGTCCCGCTCGCCGAGATTGACGTACACGACGTCGCTGCCTGGGACGGCCCGCAGCACGCGGCCGTCGGCCTTGGTCAGGATGGCCCGCGGGTTGAAGGTGGCGGGCTTGAGGTCGCGCACCTGGGCCTGCAAGTCCTCGACGAAGTTGCTCAGCCGGCCGATCTCGATGTCCTTCTCGCGGGCGAGGGTCGTGCCCTCGCGCTCCATCGAGACCACCTGCGTCGTGAGCGACTTGATCTGCTCCTCCATCTCGGCGAGCTGGTCGTCCTTCTGCTTGAGCGCCGCGAGGTGCTCCTCGCGCGCCGTGGTGAGCCGCTGGTTGAGCTCCTTGACCTGCTGCTCGAACGTGTCGGCCGCGGCCTTGAGCTGCTCGGTCAGGTTGCGCTTGTCGGCCTCGAGGTCGCGCTTTGCCCGGGCGTTGCTCTCGGCCTCGGCGCGGGCGTCGGTGAACATCTTGTTGAGCCGGCTCAGGACGGAGACCAGGTCGTCGCCCGGGTTGATCCGGCCGCCGGAGTCGGCGGCGACGACGGCCATCTTCTCGCCGACCTTCTCCTCGACTGTCGCGCGGACGTCGGTCGGCACGCCGGTGACGCGCGCGGCGAGCTTGCGGATATCGTCGGTCATGACGGCGGCGACGTTGGTTCTGCGGGCGGCGGCCTCGTCGCGGTAGTAGGCCTCCGGCGCGCCGAAGTCCGCGGCCTTCTTCTCCGCGAGCTGGGCGCGGTTGAGCAGCGCCGCGTTACTGGTGAGCTGGAGAATGAACAGGACCAGCGTGATCACCCACAGGATGACGAACGTGATCAGCCAGTAGAGCAGGGGCGAGCGGCTCTGGATGGAAGCGGGGCGACCGGCCATGACACGCTCCTACAAACCCGGTCCCGGTCAGTCAACGGACGCCCGTCTGCGGACGACCCGCCAGCGGGGGTCGAACGCCCGGCGCGGGCGCGCTTCAAGGCGGGCGAGTATCGGGCACGCTTTGCCGCTTGTCAAAGCGGACTGCGCCGGGCCAAGATGCGCTTCGAGGACCGGCCATGAACAAGCCAGCGCGCAAGCTCAAGTTTGAACAGGCCATGGAGCGCCTGGACGCCATCGTGGAGGCGATGGAGTCTGGGCAGATCGGAATCGAGGAGTCCATCGCCCGGTTCGAGGAGGCCATGGGGCTGGCCGCACATTGCCGCCAGATCCTCGACCAAGCCGAGCAGCGCATCCGGCAAATCCAGCTCGACGCCGCCGGCAAGCCGCAGCTTGCCCCGTTCGACGTCCCCGCCGAGCCCGGCGACGACGTCGGCGTTGAGGCCGCGCAGGCTGACGAGCCCGCCGACGCTGGCCCCGGATCCTGACGGACGGCCGTCATGTTCGCCACGCTTCGCGGCCTCGCGCGCGGCTTGCTCGACGCCGCACTGCCCCAGACCTGCATCGCCTGCGGCACTTGGATTCCGGCCGAGAGCGGCGTCGCCTGCCCAGCGTGTCGCGCGGAGCTCCTGTTGGATCTGGACCGGCCGGCTTGTCGCCGCTGTGGCCGAACACTGCCGCCGGAGGCTATCCACCCGGGGGGCTGTGCGCGCTGCCGGACGGAGCACTTCTGGAACGTCTCCGGCGTGGCGCGGGCGGGGCTCTACGGTAAGCGAATGCGCTCCCTGCTTGTCGACCTGAAGCACCGCGGCGACGAGCGCAACGGGGTCTTCGCGGCCGAGTTGTTGGTGGCCGCGGTGCGCCGGCAGGCATGGGCCGCCGAGATCGAGGGCCTGGCGCCAGTGCCGATGCACTGGTTGCGCCGGCTTCAGCGGCCGTGCGATCACGCCCGCATCCTGGCTGAGCACGTGGGGCGGCGACTGGGCCTGCCGCTGGTGCGGCTGGTGCGGCGCGTGCGCCACACGCCGAGCCAGACCGGGCTACCCAGCAAGCACGCCCGCTTCGCCAACGTGCGGGGCTGCTTCGCACCCGCGGGTGGGCTTCGGGGGCTTGCGACATGGCCCGCCCGGGGCCCGCGCGTTCGCGGGCGGACAGTGTGCATCGTCGACAACCTGATGCTCAGCGGCGCGACGGTCTGCGAGGTGGCCAAGGTGCTCCGGGCCGCGGGCGCACGTCGCGTCTACGCGGCGGTCGTCGCGCGACCGGCGGCACCGGGAGACGCACCTACTTCCGCCGGTGGAGCGATCGGGGTCGGCGCGGATGCCGAAGCCGGGCCTGCGGCTCCGTCGGCGTGAGGTGGGTCGGCCTTGCCGGCTTATGCCTCGGCGATCGCGCGCCAAACAGTGAGGGCATCCCGCAATGCGCCGACGTCGTGCGTGCGGATGTAGTCCGCACCTTGCGCGGCGGCCCACAGCTCGCTTGCCAGCGTGCCGGCTGCCCGCTGGCTCGGGGGTCGAGGCTCGCCAGGGGTGCCCAGGGCGACGCCAATGAACGACTTGCGGGAGGTCGAGACGCAGAGCGGCAAACCGAGTCGGCGAAGGCGACCCAGGTCACGCAGCACGCGCAGGCTGACGCGCGGGTCGCGACTCAGGAAGAACCCCATACCGGGGTCGAGGATCAGCCGCTCACGCCGCACACCCGCGCGGTCCGCCCTGGCGATCAGCTCCGAGAAGAACGTCTCGATTCGCTCGGCAATCTCGTTCGGCGAGACGTCGACTGGCGTGGCCCGCGGTCCGGGCGCGGTCGCGTGCATCGCGATCACTTTCGCGTCGCACGCGGCCAGCGCCTCGAGCATGGCCGGGTCGCGCAGCCCGGTGACGTCGTTGACCATGCTGATGCCGAGCGGTGCGAGGGCGCGCACCACTTCGGGCCGGTACGTGTCGATGGACACGCGGACACCGCGTGAGGCGAGGTCAGCGACCACCGGCCGAAGGCGGGCAAGTTCCTCGTCCGCCGAGACCAGCTCGGCCTGCGGGTGGGTCGACTGGGCTCCTAAGTCGATCCAGTCGGCACCATCGCCGAGAAGTTGGAGCGCGTGCGCGATGGCTCTGCCCGGCTCGAGGAAGCAGCCGCCGTCGGAGAAAGAGTCACGGGTCAGGTTGACGATGCCGAGTATCTGCACGAGCCGATCCGCGAGGCGTGCTGGCGGCCAGCGCCTCCGCAGCCGGCCGCGCCGCGCATCGCTACACTCATGGTACCGCGGTCGATGGGCGTGGCCGAGCCTGCCACCCCCGGGGTAGCCGCAGGAGGTAGTGCAATGACCACCAAGGACGCCATCCGGCACACGATCGAGTTCTGTCACCGTGTGGTGGAAGACTACGTGAACGACCTGGCCGACCGCGACCTATGCGTGCGATCTGTGCCCGACTCGAACCACATCGCCTGGCAGCTTGGCCATCTCATCAGCAGCGATGTGCACATGCTGCAAGCGCTTGGCCGCGCGGCACCGACGCTGCCGCCCACCTTCGACGCGGCCCATTCCAAGGAGACCGCCACCTCGGACGACCCGGCCAAGTTCTGCCGGAAGGCCGAGTATCTCAAGCTGACCGAGCAGGTTCGGTCGGCGAAACTGGCGGCCCTGGCCGCGACGCCCGAGGAAGACCTCGACAAGCCCGGCCCTGAATCGATGCGGGCGTACGCGCCGACGGTCGGGGCGGTCCTCATGCTGCTTGGCACGCACTGGCTCATGCACGCCGGGCAGTTCGTCCCCATTCGCCGCAAGCTCGGCAAGCCCGCCCTGTACTGACGCGCCGTCGAGCTGGGGTTGCCGCTGCCGCGGCGGAGATGGGGGCGTGCGAATCGTTACTCGAGGGCGGCCCAGGTGACGCGGCGGCCAGTTATTCGCGGACGGTGCGGCCGTCCGGCTGGCCGGTTCGCGCTGCCGTGTCGATACCTACCGTGAATGGACGCGCGCCCTCACCCTGCCCGGTCCCTGTGGCCGCTGGCGACGCTCCTCGTGTTGCTGGCCGCCGCGCTGTACGTCGCGCCGTGCGCCAGCGCGGATGAGGGAGTCACCTCGCCGGTTACCGATGCCGCTCGCGTCGTGAAGCGCTTCGACTTCGACGAGCGGAAGCGCGGCAACTTTGAGCGCACGCCGATGCGCTGGACGCGGGTGGCGGGCCCCGGCCAGCCGTCGTACTCCGACGCCGCCCTCGACGATTCGTTCGGACACGCGGCCGCGCCGTCGTTTCACTTCGCGCTGCGCGGTGGGAACATCGGGTACGTCTATGGCGGGGAGGACTTGCCGGTCTCGCCCGGGGCGGACTACGTGCTGGAAGGCTACCTCCGCGCGCAGGGCCTGACGCACGCCAGCGCCTTCATCGTCTGCTACCTGGTTGACGCGCTGGGCGACGTGGTGCCGGGCTCACACCGGGTCACGCCGCGGATCGCGGGGGACTGTGACTGGACCCGCGTCGATGTCGAGTTCTCATGCGAGGCGCGCGAAGCTCGACGGCTGGGGATTGAGCTGTGGGTGCTCCAGGATTACGCGTGGATGGACGAATCCGATCGCGCGTTTGACCCGATCAGGCGCCAGGAAGTTCAGGCCGACGTGTGGTTCGACGACATCGTGCTGCATCGCCAGCCGCGCCTGCGTCTGGCCGTGCAGCCGGCGGGAGGACTCGTCCGGGCGGGCCGCGGCGCCACGCTGGATGTGGCGGCGCACAACCCGACGTTGGACGTGCTCGAAGTCGAGGTGGCCGTCGTCGACGTGCAAGGCAATCGCCCGCTGGCGACCCGACTTCCGGTCGAGGCCTCCGCGTCAGCGGAGGCCTCGGTGCCGGTCCCGCCGCTCGAGGTGGGGCACTACCGCGTGGAGGCCGTGCTGCGGGCGGCCGATGACGTGCTCGTCGAGCGCCGCGCGGCGTTCGTTGTCCTGCCGGAGCTGGGCGGTGGATCGGGCCCCGGCGGCGACGTCGGGGTGGACCTCGGGCCGTGGGCCGTCGATCGCCCGGACCAACTGAGCGACCTCGTATCGGCGCTACCGTGCAGTCTCGTTCGCGTCGCGCTGCCAGGGCCGAGTCGGGGGGCGTTGGAGGCCGTCGCAGACGGGCGACTCAAGCGCCTGACCCGCGAGCTGACTCAGGGCGGACGTGAGCTGGTGGCTGCGCTGCCGGAAGACCTGCTGCGCGACCTCGGGACGGGCAGCGGTGTACCGATCGGCGAGGCGGCTGGGAGCGTAATCGCGGCCTGCGGCGGCGTTGTCACGTACTGGCAGCGGGGCGTGGCCGGCGAACTCGGCCCAACTGCCGCGCGCTGGGAAGGCGCCATCGACCTGGGGGTACTGCGGGCGCGCTTGTCGAAGCTGGTGGCCGAACCCCGCCTGGTCGTCCCGCTGGACGTGCTCAGCAGCGGCGCTTCGCGGCTGCTGGGCGCCGAAGAGGCCGACGCGGCAGAGTCGGAGGATCAGTACCCGCACGCGGCGGTTTATCGCGTGCCGGCGGAGCTTCCCGCGCATGCGCTGCCGTGGCAGCTCGCCTTCCTTGCCGAGCGCAACGAGGGCGCTGACGCAGGCTCTGCACCGGGCGGCGCCCCGGCCGAGTGCTGGCTGTCGCTCGAGTGGCCGGCACCGGGCGACCTGGGCGGCGACGAACGGCTGATCGACATAGTCCGCCGCGGCTGGCTGGCCAAGGCGATGGGGCCCCGCCGGCTGCTTGTGCCTGCGCCGCTGGAACCGGGAGTGGGGGCGAGCGAGCCGGCGTGGATGCCCGGCCCGGACTACATTCCGCTGCGCAGCCTGCTGCACTATCTCAACCGGGCCCAGGCGATCACGACACTCGACCTCGGGCCGGACAATGTGGCCATTCTCTTCCGGCGCGCCGGCGAGCATCTGCTGGTGCTCTGGACCTGGCGGGAGGACGAGCGCGAGCGGCACGTCGCGCTCGCTGCCGGCCCCCGCGCCGTGCTGTGCGCGCTCGATGGATCGCGCACGCCGCTCCCTGAGCACGACGGGCGCGCTCTTCTGCCACTGAAGCGGCTGCCGCAGATCGTCTCCGGTGTCGACGCAAACCTGCTGCGGTTGGAAGACAGCTTCTCGCTCGAGTCGCGGGTCGTGCAGGTGCACACGCGCGAGCCGCGGCCTCTGCTCCGGCTGGCGAATCCGGGCGGCCTGCCGGTGCGGGGGACCGTCGAGCTGGACCCTCCAGAGGGTTGGCAAGTCGAGCCGCGGACGATCGCGCTTGAGCTCGCCCCGGGCGCGACGCTGGAGCAGCCACTGACGGTGGTCCTGCCGACCCGGCCACTTGGGGGTCTGTGGCCGCTCGGTATCACCATTCGGCTGTCACAACCGACGGAGCACGTGCTGACCTTTCCGCGACAACTCGAGGTCGGGATCGAGGGCGTCCCGGTCGAGGTTCGAGCCTGGCGCGAGGGAGCAGATCTGGTGATCGAGCAGTCGCTGGCGAACCAGACGGAGGAGCCCGTCAGCTTCAACGCCTTCTGCCAGCATCCCGACCGCCCGCGCCAGGAAGCCGCCTACCTCGGAGTGCCTCCAGGGGAGACGCGCATGCGACGTTACCGGGTGGCGGACGTCGGCGAGTCGCCCGGCCGCGTGTGGCTGGCGATCCAGGAAATTGACGGGCCGCGTCGCCTCGACCATCTCGTCGAGGTGCCGCCGGCCCGCTGATCGGCTTCCCATCCGCATCGCCACGTTCCGAGCGGTGAGTATTGGACCCGCGCGAGCGAGCGCGTGCCATCCGGTGGGGGCACACTCCCACCCGGAGGCGAACGGTGGGCAGTACGACCCGCAGCCGAACCCCGTACAATCTGTGAGGCGGCAGCCTGCCGGCGTTGTTGAGACCGGCGGGCGTGTTGCCGCGAGAACAGACTCGACCCAAGATGGACCTGGAACAAATTGACAAGTTGGAGCGCGAAATCCGCCGCGACGGGCGCTACCCGCCAGAAGCCTTCGAGTTCCTTCACCACGGCCTGGAGCTGGCGACGAAGCGCCGGCATGGCGACGAGCCGGGTCCGCGGCAGCGCCACGTCACCGGGCAGGAACTGTGCGAGGCGCTGCGCGTGCTGGCGATCGAGCGGTGGGGACCGCTGGCGCTGGAAGTGCTGCGACGGTGGAACATCCGCACCACGCGCGACTTCGGCGAGATGGTCTACCTGATGATCCGCCTGCGGATGATGGGCAAGCAGGAGTCCGACGACATCAGCGACTTCGATAACGTCTACGACTTTCGCCAGGCGTTCGGCGCCTACCAACCCTCGCTCGGCCAGCACGCCGAGCGCGACTAAGCGAGCCGCACTGCATGCCGGGGTACCTGCCAGACCTGCCAGAGCCCACCCGGCGGTGGATCCGCTTCGGGGCCCTGGCGGCGGCCCTCGCGCTGGTGTGCTACGCGGTCTACGCGCTGCGCGGGGTGTTCACGCCGCTGCTCGCGGGGCTGGCGATCGCGTACGTGCTCAGCCCGGTCGTGAGCTGGGTGGAGAAGCGGACGCGGGCTTCGCGGCTGTCAATCGTCATCGTTGCGTTCACGCTGCTGGTCCTGACGGTCGCGGGCGGCGGCGCGTGGCTGGCCGTTCTCACCACGCGGCAAGCGCAGGCGCTCTACCATAACTGGCCCAGCTACGCGGACCGCCTCGCCTCGGCGGTGAGCGAGATCGAGCTGCGGTGGGGCTTGCTGGTTGACCCAAGTCCGGCGGACGGCGGGCTCCTGCGTTCGACGACACAGGAAGCGTTGGAGGCGCCCACTGCGGGCGCGGCGACGCGCGAGCTGACCCCCCTGGGCCGGCAGGTGCGCGAGCTGGTGACGGACTTCGTGACCACGCGCGGGGCGGCGTGGACGCAGGCGGCGCTGGCGTGGCTGCTGAGCGCGCTCTCGAACCTGCTCGCGGTCATCTCGCTGGTCATCCTGCTCCCGCTGTACACCTTCTACTTTCTGTGGCACTTCGAAGACCTTGTGCGCGCCGTGCGCGCGCACCTGCCGTCCGCCCAGCGCGACGCCATCCTGCACGTCTGTGGAACGATCGACCGGGCCGTCTCCAATTTCTTCCGCGGTCGGCTCATGGTGTGCCTGGCCGTTGGTGTGCTGACAGGCGTGGGCTGGACGCTCATCGGCGTGCCGTACGGGCTTCCCCTGGGGCTGCTGGCCGGCGCGTTCAACATGGTACCGTTCCTCTCGGTGCTCGCGCTGCCGCCGGCGCTGCTGTTCAGCTACCTCGGCGCGGTCGACGCGGGTCAGGCGTGGCTGTGGCCCGTGGTGGGCTGCGCGATGGTGTATATGGTCGTCCAGGGGCTCGAGTCGCTGCTGCTGAGCCCGTACATCGAGGGGACCACCTCGGGGCTACATCCGCTTGTGATCGTGGTCGCGCTGCTCATCGGCGCCGAGCTCGCCGGGCTGCTCGGGATGTTGCTGGCCATCCCGGTGGCGAGTACGCTCAAGGTGCTCGCGCAGGAGTGGGTGATGCCCGAGGTCCGGCGACTTGCCGGCCGACCGGCAACCTAGCGCCGCGTCCCCCGGCCGCGCCGCTGCCGGCAGGAGTGCCGATGCCCGTCACGCTCCCCGAACATCCGCCCGAGGCCCCCTACGGCACCTGGCCACGCCGTCCGCGCGGGCCGCTGCTGCTCAGCGCCACGCTCTTCCTGCTCTGTCTCGCGGGGTTGATCGTGTTGGCGGTGCTCTATCCCGCACGCTGACGCCGTCGGTGTCGGCCGCAATGGCCGACGAGCCGCCTCCCTCGACAGGTGCGGCCCGGATTCACCCGATAGACCGGGAAGGGAGTCCAAAGGAACCCGCGATGAGCCTGGCCGGCAGCCCCCTCGACCTCACCGCACTCGACGCAGAGCTGCCCGCGCAGCTTGATCCGGCCGTCTGGCTGCGGAATCTCGCCGCGCTCGAGCGCGTCGGGAGCCCTCTGGCGAACTTGCTGACCGGGCTGTCGCTCCCGGAGACGTGGCGCCCGGCGCAGACGCTCGACGGTACGGTCTCGCTGCGCATCGAGCCGCCCGGGCAGCCGCCCGCCTGGCTCGGAAACACGGCCGCCCCGCGAACCCGCGCGACCGCGCTGTTTGGCGACTACGACCCCGCCGGACAGAACCTCGCTCTGCCGTGCATCGGCGCCGGGCAGGACGTCGCGGTCCTGCTCGGCCGCCTCGCGCCGCACCTGGCGCTTTACGTCTTCGAGGCTGATGCGGTGAACCTGGCCGCGGCGCTGCGGCTGGTACCCCTGGATGAAGCTCTGGCCGCCGGCCAGTTGATCCTGATTCCGCCCGGCAACGAGGCGGCTTTCCTCGCCGACCTCATGGCGCGGGAGCCGGGGCTGCACCCGCCCGGTGCGCTGCTCGCCCCGAATTTGGTCGACGCCGCGCGTCGCGCCGAACTCCAGGCCATCTGCCAGCGGCTGCACACGGAGACCACGCTGGCGCGATCGCGCGAGCTGCTGGCGCTGGCCGACGCGCGCGTCGCGTTCCCTGCGCGGCCGGTGACGGGTGCGCGCCTGGCTGTTCTCGCGCTCACGCCGCACGTCGGGGCGCGGAAGTACGCCGAAGCGCTGGATCGCGCGGCGCGCGCGGCCGGGTGGGACACTGAGTGCTGCACGCTCGCTTCGCCGCGCGAGGCCCACCCGCTGCATGCGGCCAGGCGGCTGTCGGTGTTCGCGCCGACAACTGTGCTGCACGTCGGGTACACGCCGGCCGCATTGCAGTTGAGGCGCGGCGCGCGGGCCTTTGGCTGGGTCCACGACGCCGAGAACCTGCCGAGCCTTGATGCGGGACAGGACGTGACGTGGTTGGCGGCCTCGCCGCGGGTCGTAGAGGCGCTCCACGAAGCCGGGGTTGCGCGCGCGCGAGTTGTCGAGTGGTTCTGGAGCTGCGCTGCAGACGTGCTCGACGAGGCCGCGAAGCCGCAGCCCGCTGCAGACGACGCCCCGTTCCTGCTGGTGGGCAACCTGCCCGACCGCCGGCCGGAGACGTATGGTGTCACCCAGGACACCTTGAAGCAGCTCTGGCAAGTTCTGGAGCGCGTCGTCGCGGATCAGTGGCAGTCGGAGCGTGCCGACCGAGCCGGCTGGCTGCTGGCCGAGGCCGAGCGACGCTGCCAACGCACGATTCGCGATGAGGGGCTTCGGGCGCAGTACCTTCGGCTGACGCGGCAGGTGATCATCCCCTCGGTGACGCTTGAAGCGCTCGCTGGCTTCCTGCTGGACCGCGGGGCTAAAGTAGAGACGGCGGGATGCGGATGGCAGCGCCTGGCTCGGCCGGGGCTGACGGGCGTCTCCGATGAAGCAGTGTTTCCGTTGCACCGCGAGGGCAGCGCGCGTCCCGCCGCGGCGATCTTTGCGGGCGGGCCCGATCCGCTCTCGGGAGCGCTGGTTCAGGCCGCCGCGGTCGGCTGGCCTGTGCTGCTGCACGCGCCCGGTGGTCGCTCGCTGTCGCAGGAGTTAGGCGGCGTTCTGGAGCCACAGCGGCACATCGGCGTGTTCGCCGACTTGCGCCGACTGCGCGAGTTGATCGACGAGCTTTCGGCTTCCGCGGCCCGTGCGCGGGTGGCCGCTGCCGGCCGGCATCTGACCTCGCGGCACACGATGGCGGTGCGGCTCTCGGCACTGGAGGCGTTGGTTGGCGGCTCGGCGCACTGAGCGAGTCATACGGTGAAGATCCTGAGGGCGCGTCGCGCTGCGAGCGATCCAAGTCACGGGCGGTGGGCTCTCGTTGCGCTGCGGGTCGGGCTGACCGCGGCAGCGCTGACGATCGCGGCGCCCGCAATTGGCCAGACCGAGCCGGTGGTGTCTGTTCTGGCCGACTTCGAGGATGCGTCCGTCGCGGCCAGTGTCGGGGATGTTCTGAACGTGGTGGCCGGCGACTGCATGGTGCGGGCGTCGGTGGTGCCGGCGCGGGGGCGCGGAGCCCTCGCCGTCGAGATCGCCGCGACGCGCCGGGAGACGACGGTCGGCATCGACCTGACGTTCCGTGAGACGACGCGCTTCGCGCAGGCGGACGCCGTCGCGGCCTTCTTCTGGCTGGGGGAGGGGCAGGTCTCGGTGGGGTTTCGACTGCGTGACGCCGACGGCGCGCTGTTCGAGACGCGGTCGCAGGTTGTCCGCGGGGAACGCCGCTGGATTCGAATCGCGGCGGAGTTGCGACCTGAGTCACTCAAGCCGCTCGCTGGCGAGGGATCGCCGCGCTATCCCGCTCACGTCGCGGGCCTGGTCATCCGAACCGACCAGATTGGTCAGCAGACTCTCTTCTTGGATGAGCTCCAGGTCGAGCACCGCGTCGCGCCGAGCGAAATTGTCCGCGGAGAGTTCCGCTTCGCACAGGCGGGAGCCACGGCCGAGGCCACGCGGCTCTTTCCGCCCGGAACGAACATCAACGTGGCGGTCGGCCTCGAGAACCGCTCGCGGAGCCGGATGCTGGACCTGACGGTCGACCTGGCGTGGATTCGGCCGGACGGCGGGGTGCTGCAACGCCAGTCGCGTAAGCTGAATCTGCCGCCCAGCGGCGTGGACTTCCGCTCCTATCAGAAGGTGGACTTCTCCCAGTCGCTTCGAGACGTGGGACTGTACCGGCTCGTGGCCCAGGTGCGGGCCGCCGGCTGGAGCGGCCCGGCCACGTTCGAAACCAGCGTGGGCGTCGCCCCGATCGACAAGCGGCGCAACCGCGGTCGCTCGACCTTCTTCGGCATCCGCACGAACCTCCTGCGCGAGTCCGAGCTGGACCAGGCCCTGGAGATCAGCACGGCGCGCGACGCCGGCGCCAGTCTCCTGCTGCTGGACGCATCCTGGCGGCGCATCGAGCCGAAGGAGGGCGTGCTGCGCCTCGAGCCCCTGCGCGCGGCGCTCGAGTCGATCGTCCGAAGCGGGATGGCCCCCGCACTTCTTCTCACCGAGCCGCCCGAGTGGCTGCCCGACCCCGCCGATCCGACCGCGGCGCTGACAACGCTCATTCGCAGGCTGCGCGAGCAACTCCGCGACCGCGCGGCCGTTATTCTGCTTGGCGCCGACGTGCTCGATGCCCTGCCGCTGGGGGCGCGCCTCGCGGCGACGGACCGTGTCCTTGCCGCGCTCGGCCCGGCAGCCGAGGGGCTCACACTCTACCCGCCGCCGATCCCGGTGGATGCGTCGCGCCCGCGGACCGATCCGACGGTCCTGGCGGTGTGGGCGGATCGCCCGCTGGCGTTCGTGAGCCGCGGCGAGCTCCGCCTTGCGCGCGCGGCGTTGGCCGCGGCGCGTCAGCAACTCGGCCTGGCGTGGCGATCGAGCCACCTGTGGTTGCACGAGGCGGCACCCACGATCGGCTCAGGAACACCGTACGAGGCCGACGCCGTCGTACGCTACGCGCTGGAGGCGGCCACGGCCGGCGTCGGCGGCATCATCTGGTTTGATCTGCGCGACGACGACACGCCGGCCGGCCAGCCGGGCGCGCAGCGCGGCCTGGTCAGCCGCGACTTCGCACCCAAGGCGGCCCTGCTCGGCTACGCGAACATCGCCGGCCACCTGACGGGGGCTGTCTACGCAGGTCCGTTGGCCAACACGCCCGAGCAGTTCGAGGGTGGGCTGTTCATCGCGGGTGTCGAGCAGATTGGCGTAGTGCTGCCGCGGCCGGGGCAGGTGCTGCCGGCGGCGCTGTTTCCGACGTTCGACGTTCCGGGCGCGCTGCGCTGCGAGGATCTCGATCGGCGCCCGCTGGCGATCCAGTCCACCCGGCGGGGCGATGTCGTGCCGACGGTCGCTCGGCCGGTGCTGCTCACCCTCGAGACCCGCGCGCCCCAGGCCGAGCCACAACTGCGGCTGGCGCCGCCCTGGCTGCGCGTGCCTGCGACGGTCTTCGTCGGTGCGGATGCGGACTTCACCCTCGAGGTCGATCAGCCCGCGCAACCTATGCCACGCGCGTTCTTTCAGCTCACCCCGCCGCGCGACGCGGCACTCACGCTCTCGACTACGGGCACGGCGATTCGTGGCGAGCCGAACGAGACGGCACGCTTTCCGGTGAAGCTGCTGCCGGCTGCCGGCGGCGCTGACTTCGAGCGTCAGACGCTCACACTGCGCGTGTCAATGGACGGCGACGTAGTCGAGCTGCCGCTGGATGTGCGCCGGCTGATCGAGGTGCGGCCGCCGGTGAGCGGGGACCGTGGCGACGAGGAGAAGTACGCAATCGGGCGACTTGCGGTGGCGGACGGAAAGCGCGCCAGCGCCGACGTGGCCCTGCACGCCGCCTATCGCGTCGATGCGCTGCTGATCACGCTGCGGATTCAGGATGACCGCTTCGTGCCCGTCCAGGTGGACGCCGCCGGACGAACCCGGGGCGACGATCTCACGCTGGGCGTGCGGCTTGACGGCGCGGACGAGCTGCTCGAGCTGCGGATCCTGGCCAGCGAAGGCGGGCCGCAGGCCGTGCCGTTGCCTGGGACCAACCCCAACCTGGCGCGCACCGTCCGCGTGGAAGAGGGCAGTACTGGATCGCGGTCGGCAGGCGGCGACAAGCGGCAGTACGTGGTCACGATACCGGCGGCTGCGCTCAACGTTCGCGGGCTGAATGCGCCAACTCGGGTACTGGTGGCCGTGCGCTACGTCGACGATGACGCGGACGGGCTGCCGGTCAGTGAGCTGCGCTGGGGTCGAGGGCTGGACGGATCGCGTTCGAGCGTGGACTTCCGCTGGCTTCAACTTGCCCCGTGAGCGGTTGACTGGGGGTTGGTGGCTGGAAACTCGAAGCTGTTCCCACACCCGGATCTGCGGGAGTCAGCAGGGCGCGGTTGCCGATTGGGTCGATGTAGTCGACTCTCCGCGCGCAGCGCAACGCCGTTGCACTCCCACACGCGGCGACTGCAAGCCTCCTCCGGCGGCCCGTTCCTCCTCCGCCCCTTCGCCCCTTCGGGCCGCTATGCGAAGATCCCCGGCTCCATCATGGGCCGGGCGCGCACGGTCGTCGGGACGTTGTCGTCCTTGCTGTCGCTCAGCAGCGACTCGAAGAACGCCTGGATAAACGTGGAGGTGATTCCCGTCGCGGCCGAGGCCAGGCCGCTGAGGACCGTCTCGCGAACCGCCGGATCGCAGCTACCCATCACGAGCGTGCTCCCCAGGCAGGCCGCCAACACACGGGCACGCGCGCGACGCATCGTCTTCGACATGTTCAACTCCTCGGCCGGCTACTGAGTCGCGCCATCGCCGCACCGGGGCGGCAAGCGGACGCCGAGCACCTGTATACCCCACCTATCGGTGGGCCGATATCGCACGTTCAAGAGTCGCGGCACGAATGCGCCCGCGCCATCACCGCCGCGCCACGACGTGAGGAGCGCTTATCAGACCTCGGGGCGGTCACGGTTTGCGCGGCTCTCCTCCCGCGGGGCTGGGCGACTGGCCGGGCCGGGCCGGCGGCGGCGGCGTCTTGGTGCCGCCCGCTGCTTCGCGCTGCGCCGTGGTCGGGATCCGCTCGAGGCGCGGCTTGAGCTGTCGCTCGAAGATGCGCTCGATCGGCTCGGTGAGCTTAGCCTTGCGCTCGTTGGCGGCCTGGAGCTCCTTGGACTTCTCCGGCTGGCCGGCCAGCGACTGGATCTTCTTGTCGAGCTCGTCGAGCTGGGCGCGCTGGCGCGCGAGGTAGCTGTTGGCCTGCTCCTGGCAGTCCTTCAGGATCGTTCGGGCCCGCTGCGTCTGGGCGTCATCGAGCTGGTAGCGGCGAATGAACTCCTCGACGTACTGCTCCCAGCGGCTGGCGAAGTCCGCGCCGCCCATGCCGCTCTGCGGGGTCGCCGCCGCTCGCCCGCGGGGGCGATTGACCGGGTTGGCCGTCGGGTTGTTGGCTCCGCCCTTGCGGGCGTTGCGAAGCGCCTCGAGCCTGGCGCGGGCGTCTTCCTGGCTGGCAGAGTTGCCCGGGGCGGCGGGTGCACGGGATGGCGCGGGTTGTCCCGCGGCTTGCGGGGGCTGCGGCGCGGGCGTCGCAACGGGTTGTGGCTGCGGCGTGGTCTGCACGGCGGCCGGCGTCACTGGCGGCGGCGCGGGGCGCGGCTGGCCACCCATTCGGAACTCCTCGGGGGTCATCTGCCCGCTCGTGAGCCGATGCAACTGGTCTTCGGTGATGGCGAAGTTCTGGTACATGAGTTGCAGATCGGCGTCGTGAATCCGCTTCTGCTCCTCGTTCAGAATGCCGCGCCACTGGTTGTTGGCCGTAATGATGACCTGCTTGGCCTGCTCGTAGAGCGGCTGGGCCTGCCGGCCCCACTCCATCATCTCGTCGACGGAGATGTCGCCGCCGGCTCGCACGTCAAAGAGCCGGTCCACCAGCAGGAACATGTGGTCCCGGTGCTGCTCCATGAACTTGTTGGTCTGCTCGCGGAGGAGCTGCTGGGTGTAGGCGTCCTGCTCGGGCGTCAGGTTGTACTTGCGGGCCAGCATGCGCCCGTAGTTGTCGAGTAGCGCGTCGATGTTGAGCATCGACGAGTAGCTCCGCCGGACCGGAGCCTCCTCCTGGGCCGGTGCGATCGCCGGGCCAAGCGCCAGAAGTACCACCGTGCCCAGACCGCATCGCCAAGCTCGACTGCGCATGCATCACGCTCCGATTGTTCGGCGGCGGGCCAGCGGCTCCGCGGCCTCGCGGGCGGCCGCATGTCCAGCCCACCGGCGGTATTATAAGAGATCGTCAGCGTCCGGTTGCGGGTGCTGCGCGTGGGCCGCGCGGAGTCACGAATGTCGCCGTTACCGCTCCCGAAGCCGAGGTTCGTGGTCTTCGACCTCGACGGGACGCTCGTCGACTCGCTCCTGGACATCGCCGAATCGGTCAACGCGTGCCTCGAGCTGCTCGGGCTGCCGACCCGGCCACCTGAAGCCTATCGCTACATGGTCGGCGAGGGCGTGCCGGCACTGTGCCAGCGTGCGATCGGCGGAACCCACCCGCACCTGCTCGGCCGGCTCGTGGAGCTCGCGCGCCCGCTCTACCGCACCCGCTTGCTCGTGCACACGCGACCCTACCCGGGCGTGAGCGAACTCGTCGCCGGCCTAGCCGCACGCGGCCTGCCCCTGGCGGTGCTGTCCAACAAGCCGCACGACATGACGGCGCGGATCGTCGAGGCGTTCTGGCGCCCGGGGACGTTTGCGGCGGTGCAAGGCTACGTGCGCGAGGAGCACCGCAAACCGTCGCCGCGCCACCTGCTCGAGATGTGTGCCCGGGTTGGCGTGGGTCCGGCCGACACCTGGCTCGTAGGCGACACGCCGACGGACGTACAGACTGCGAAGGCTGCGGGGGCCCGGTGCGTGGGCGTGACGTGGGGCTTCCGGACGCGCGAGGAGCTGCGCACGGCCGGCGCGGACGTGATCGTCGACGCGCCAGAGGTGCTGCTCGCGGAACGCTAAGCCCACATCGCCGGGACCGCCGGCGCCCGCGTGGGTTGTTGCACGCCGCGCCGCCGGTGCGGTACCCTCCGGGATTCGAGTCCATTTCCGGCTGGGCAGTGCCGGGGGCGGACTGGCACCGCCTGGTTCTGGCGTCGCCCGAGCGTCGCCGTGAGGATCTCGCATGAACGCGAATGGCCCCATGATTTCGCTGAAGCCGGCCTCCAAGGGCCCGATCCAGGGCATCCTGATCGTGCCGCTGCTGGCGAAGCCGGCCCCGCCGCTGGAACTGGTCAGTCGCGCCGACAAGGCTTGCGGCGGTGCTGTCGCTCGACTGCTGGATGTGAAGGCGACGCGAGAGGAGGTCGGCGCGCTGACGCACACGGTCGCCGAGCGGAGCAAGCTGCGGGTCGTCGTGGTCAGCCTGGGCGATGGGGCGAAGTCGAAGGGGGCGGACGTGCGTGCGGCCGGGGCCGCGACGGTGCGCTGGCTGGTGGCCGAGCGCGCCGCCACCGCGACGGTCTGGGCGGACGGGCTGATGGCGAGCGGCATCGACGGGGCGGTTAGCGAGTTCATCCTGGGTGTGCAGCTCGGGGCGTTCCGCTTCGGTGCGTATCGAAAGCCGGACGACAAGCTGCCTGAGCGGATCGACCTGGTCGTCCGCGGAAGCGACGCCGGGATGATCAGCCGAGAGGCGCCCGCGCTGCGCGAGGTCGAGCGGCTGGCGCAGGCGGTGAACTACACGCGGCGACTGGCGCACGAGCCGCCGAACGTGCTGACGCCGCGCGGCCTGGCGGACGAAGCCCGGGGGCTGGCCCGGGAGTGCGGCTTGAAGTTCACTCTGCTGGGGGTGCCGGAGCTGCGCAAGCTGAAGATGGGGGGGCTGCTGGCGGTGGGCGGTGGAGCGCTGCACCCGCCGTGCATGGTGCAGCTCGAATACAGCGGCGCGCCGCGGGCGCGCCGCCGAACCGTGCTGGTGGGCAAGGGCATTACGTTCGACACGGGCGGCTACTCGATCAAGCCCGCCGACGGCATGGACGCGATGAAGATGGACATGACGGGGGCGGCGACGGTACTGGGCGTGTTGCGGGCGGCCGCGACGCTCGAACTGAACTGCAACGTCACCGGGGTGCTGGCGGTGGCCGAGAACGCCGTCTCCGAGCGGGCCTATCGCCCCGGAGACATCCTGCACATGGCCAGCGGCAAGACGGTGGAGGTGACCAACACGGACGCCGAGGGGCGCCTCGTGCTGGCCGATGCGCTCTGGTATGCGCAGCGCAAGCTGGCCCCGACTGAGCTCATCGACCTGGCCACGCTCACCGGCGGTGTCCGCGTTGCGCTGGGCACAGCGGCGGCGGGACTGATGAGTAACAATGACGAGCTGGCGGGGGCGCTCGGCGAAGCGGGTCGCAAGGTTCACGAGCGGCTTTGGCGGCTTCCGCTCTGGGACGACTACCGCGAGTTGATCAAGAGCACGGAGGCCGACATCAAGAACTCGGCCGGGAAGCGCGATGCGCACGCCATCGTCGGGGGCATGTTCCTGCGGGAGTTCGTCGAGCCCAAGACGCCCTGGGCCCACATCGACATCGCCGCGGTCATCAGCGCGGACGCGAACGGCGGCGTGACCGGCAAAGGGGCGACGGGCTTCGGCGTTCGACTGCTGGTCGAGTACCTTCGCGCACGCGGGGGCTGAAGACGCCGGGCGAGCACTCGCGGACCCTCAGCCTCCGACCAATCGTGCGGGGGACCGGTCTCGGGGCCGGTTGTGTGAAGGCGCAGGACGCACTGGCGCCCGGTCTCCTCAGGCGAGTCCCCGACAGAGTCCGGCGCCGCGCCGCGGCTACAATCCCCGCGACTGGGGCGCCAGCGGCCCAACCGTGGGTCTGGCGAAGTGAGTTGCCCTTCCACGGCGCCTCGTGAGGACAGGTGCGATGACATCCGCGGACAAGTACGCGCACGTCGACTTGCCGCGCATCGAGCACGCGGTGCGCGAGATCCTGTTGGCCATCGGCGAGGATCCTGACCGGGAAGGCCTGAAGCAGACGCCCCGGCGCGTGGCCCGCATGTATGCCGAGCTCTTCCGCGGCCTGCATGAGGACGCGGCGGACCACCTGCGGACCACCTTCGACGAGGATCACCACGAGATGGTGATTCTGCGGGACATCCCGTTCAACAGCACCTGCGAGCACCATCTCATGCCGTTCGAGGGCCGGGCGCACGTGGCGTACATCCCGGGCGGGAAGGTGATCGGCCTGTCCAAGCTGGCGCGGATCGTGGACGTGTTCGCCCACCGCCTTCAGGTGCAGGAGCGCCTCACATCGCAGATTGCGGACCTCCTGGCCAAGCGGCTGCACGTGCGGGGGGCGGCGGTGGTCATCGAGGCGACGCACACGTGCATGACGTGCCGGGGGGTGAAGAAGCCGGGAAGCGTGATGGTCACGTCCGCGATGCGGGGGATCATGCACACCAACCCTGGAACTCGGGCGGAAGTCATGGCGCTGCTCGGTAAGTAACTCGCGGCAGCCGTGACGGACCGCGGGCCAACGGGAGCCAGAGAACTGACACGGTGGCCGTGCGGGGAGTTCCGACGCTCGCCGGGCCCGCGTTTCGGCTGGGGGTAGTGTTCGCGTGCCTGATGTGCCGCGGCCGAGGAGCTCGACCCTCCCCCTTCTCTGGGAGGGAGGGGGCAGAGGGCGGCAGGCAACGAGCGGTGCGGTCGCTTGACCGGGATGCTTGACGTAAGTCTTTTATTTGTAGCTCTTTGAGTTAATTAACTTGGGTCCGCTTGACAGTCCTGTAAGTTGCGGTACGCTCTCATAAGAGTGTATATACGCTCCAATAAGAATCTTGATCGCATCGCGGCTTCGCCGCACGCGCGCATCGCCTGGTCTCTCGGTCGCTTCGCTCCTTCGCTCCTTGGATCCTCGGCTCCTTGACCTCTTCGCCGCGGTGAACTGATGCCTGATTCAACCCACTCCCCCCGACGCGCGGTGACGCTGAAGATTCCCGGCGAGTTGTATGACCGCCTCGGGGAGCTCATCCGCGGGACCGGCTTTCGCAGCGTGACCGAGTTCGCCACGTACGTGCTGCGCGACGTGGCCGCGGGCGGCAAGCTCGACAAGCAGCCGCCCGGCCTGACGTCCAACGAGATCGAGGCCGTTCGGCAGCGCCTTCGGGCGTTGGGGTACATCGAGTGACTGAGCCAGGCACGGGAGTACGTGACATGACGAGCACAGCAGCCGTCGGTGGATTCTCGGAGCTGGTTCGGGCGGCGCTTCGGCGTCGGCGGATCGTCTTCTGGACGCCGGTGCTCATGGGGCTGGTGGTCGTCCTGGGGATTGGCGCGCTGTGGCCGTCGCTGAGCTGGTTGCCGCGCCTGGGCATCGAGTTGCCTGCGGCGACCGTGCTGGCGGTCTTCCTGGTTGCACTGGCGTGCGAGTACGTGGACTCAAGTCTCGGAATGGGCTACGGCACGGCGCTGACGCCCATTCTGCTGATGAGCGGGTTTGAGCTGCGCGACGTCGTGCCGTGTGTTCTGCTCAGCGAGTTCGTCACGGGGCTGACGGCGGGGCTGATGCACCAGCGAGATGGGAACATGGACGTCGTCCGCGACCCGCGGGCCCGCGGCGCGATGCTGCTCCTGGCGTCGCTGAGTGGCCTGGCCGCGATCTTCGCTGCGTGCGTGGCTGTCAACATCAACAAGTTCTACCTCCTGGCGGCGATCGGCCTGATCATCACGTCGATGGGCATCGTGATCCTCGCGACGCTTCGCCGGCAGCTTCGCTATCGCGCGGGGCACCTGATCGCGGTTGGCGCCGTGGCCGCTTTCAACAAGGGACTCAGTGGCGGGGGCTACGGCCCGCTCGTTACCGCGGGCCAGGTCGTCTCGGGGATGTCCCCGCGGCAGGCCGTCGGGATTACGTCGCTGGCCGAGTCGATTACCTGCCTGGTTGGGCTGATCACATACTTCCAGCTCAGCAACCACATTAACTGGCAGCTCGCGGCTCCGCTGGCGGCCGGGGCGCTGTTCAGTGTGCCCTTCGCGACGTTGACCGTCCGGCGGATGCCAGAGCGATGGACGCGGGCGGCGGTGGGCGTGGTGACGCTGATTCTGGGGCTGCTGACGCTGGGCAAGCTCCTGATGCCGGGACTGCCGGGGGCGTAGGCTCGGGTCGCGGCCCGGACTGGCGGTCGAGTCAGCGCTGGCGCAACTCGAACGACAGACGGCGCACGCCGTCGGCGCCGGGCTCCCCAACTTCCCACGCTAACTCGACGTACGTCTTCGCGACGCTCAACGCGGCGGCCAGGCCGAGGGCGTCCCGCGTGGCGTGGACGGCCTCGGGCGCCGGCCCTTCAATTTCCACGAAGGTACCCAGGAGCGGGAGCTCGTCCAGGCACACCGCACAAACTCCGAGCCGCCACGTCTCGCGGCGCTTCTCGTACGCCAGCCGTGGCTCGAAGCCGAGCCGCCCGAGCAGTGCGAGCAGCGTGTCGGCATCCTCGACCGTCACCTCGATTTCCTCGCGCGACTTGAGCGGCGCCGTTGCCGCGAGGACGCGTGGCCCCTTGAAGGTGAGCACGGTCGGAGCATCGTGGCCGTCCAGTGTCTGGCGGCGTCGCAGGCGCAGGCCGCAGTCGGCGGCCCGTAGCCGTCCATCCGGTGTGTCGAGCATCAGGTTGTGCTCGAGCACGAGACCGAGGCGCCGACCGCCGCTGCCCTCAAGGCGCTGACGGATGGCCGCCAGATCGTCGCACCGCAGCTTGATTTCGCGCTCGATCGCCATGCGGGCCTCGCGGTTGACACGCCCAGGTGACAAGGCGATGCTACCACTGTCAGGCGGGAAATCACATCGGCGCGGTCGATCGCCCGGCGGCGGTCCGCACGAGCGCCAGTTCCGTCCCGCGCGGTCGCGCGGCGCACACGGGAGAGCGCACGCGATGACGGGTCAAGGCATCATCCGGATGCGGCTCGACTGCCTCGTGCTGGCAGGGTGGTTGGCCTGCGCTGCGGCGACAGGGCAACCGAGCCAGTCCGACGCGCTGGATCGATTCATCAAGCAGCAGCGCGAGATCGACAAGCAGCTCGAGCGCGACCGGGTGGAGGTCGCGCCGATCGGGTCGCTGGTCGATTTCCAGTGGGGTGGGTGGGTCGACTACTTCTTCATGCGCTACGACGACGGGCAGCAGGAGTCCCGCGTCGCGCACCGGCCCGGCACGGCGCTGTGGACCCGCATCTCGATCGACGGCGGCGCACACGAGATCTTCGCCCGCATGCGCCTGCGGTACAGCTACTTCCGCCCCGGCGACGAGGGCGCCGCGCGGCAGGAGGACTGGTTCGGTCCCGAGTTCGACCAGCTCTGGTACCAGGTGGACTGGGGCAAGGCCCTGCGCCTGGCGGCGCCCGGCGATCCGTTCCAGGTCACCACGCGTGTCGGGCGGCAGACGGTTCAGTTCGGGACGGGCTTCGTGCTCGACCTGCCGATGGACGCGGTGCTCATCGACGCCCGGCTTTATGACCTGCGCGTGCAGGGCCTGCTGGGCCGCGCGATCCGCAACCTGCCGAATGTGGTGCGGGATAACGCGGTCGAGAGCCACAGCGACCGCAACTTCGCGGGCATGCAACTTTCGTACGAGGGCTGGGAGCAGCACGTCCCCTTCGTGTACTGGCTGCTCAACGACGACCGTACGAAGGAGCGGCCCAAGGACCCGTTCCAGGACTACAGCTACGACAGCTTCTACCTGGGCGGCGGTGCGGCGGGCGAGATCGTCAAGGACCTGCGCTACTGGGGCGAAGGTGTCATGCAGTTCGGGCGCAGCTTCGGCGATGGCGCCTGGCGCTCGCGGGACTATATCGAGGCCTGGGGCTGGAACGCCGGCATCGAGAAACTCTGGCACACGGCCTGGCGGCCACGGCTCAGCTTCGAGTACATGTTCGGCAGCGGCGACGCCGACCGGATCTACAACGCGGTCGGATCGCGCGGCGGCAACCGCAGCGGCACGCCTGACCGCGGCTTCAGCGGCTTCGGCTTCCGCGACACGGGGCTCGCGCTGGCGCCGACCGTGACGAACCTGCACATTTTCAAGGTGGGCGGCTCGGTGACGCCCTTCGAGAAGGTCCAGCTTCTGCGGGAGATGGAGCTGGGCACGAACTGGTTCCTGTACGTCAAGAACCAGGGCCGCGGGGCCATCAGCGACTCAACGGCCGACAACTTCGATCCTTACGTCGGCTGGGGGATGGACTACTTCGTCAACTGGCGCCTGACTTCGGACCTGGCCTTCACGATCCGCTGCGGGACGTTCTTCCCCGGGCAGGCCTACAGCGACCAGGACACGCGCTACTTCCTGCTGACCGGCCTGACGTGGAGCTTCTGATGCGTCGCGGCCTGATCCGACCAATGTTGTTGCTTCTGATCGCCGGCGGGGTCTCGGGCGCGGCCGGCTGCCGCTCGATGTCGCCCGCGACGCAGACGGCGCCGCGCGACAGCTCCGCCGCCCTCGTGGCCCACATCAGCGACCAGCCGTACGTGACGGCCGACGCGGCGTACCGGGCGACGTACGCGCTCGCGAAGGGGGGCACGTCATTCGATGGCGAGTTCGACGCGCTGCGGGCCGCGCTGCTGAGCGAGAAGCTCATCGACGACTGGGATTACGAGCCGCAGCAGTACGTCCACAAGCACGCCGTCGGCGTGATGATCTGCCGGGCGTGTGACATCCGGACCGGCATCAATTGGAACCTGACGGGGATGGGTCGGTACGCCTGGCGTGAGCTGATCTACCACCGCATCGCCAAGCCGTCGGGGGAGATGGGCCTGATCACGGGCGGGGAGTTCGTCAGCGTGCTGCTCAAGGCCGAGGATTACATGAAGCGGACGGGTCGCCCCGAGCCCGCCCCGATCGACCTGGTCCAGCCCGAGGCCGCCCCGCCGACGACTCAGGCGGCGCTCACATCGCCACCCGCGTAAACGCGAAGAACACGCCGACGATCGCGGCCAGCGTGATCACGCCGGCCGACAGGAAGAACCCCAGCCACGACAGGCTCGACTTGGTGTTGC
Organism: uncultured Planctomycetota bacterium; assembly: GCA_900696535.1. GTDB lineage: Bacteria > Planctomycetota > Phycisphaerae > UBA1845 > Fen-1342 > CAADGM01. Next base: position 6,676 of record CAADGM010000045.1, on the reverse strand, counting down.
GCTTCTGCCCGGCGCCGTTGAGCCCCAGGAACAGGCCGGTGCCGGCGGCGGCAAAGCTGAAGAGCAGCGTGAGGCCGAGCACCGGAAGCCACATGCCCTTGCCGCTGTAGACCGTCATGCCGGCGTCGGCTCGGAAGTTGCGCAGCACCAGCCCCAGCGCCGCCAGGGCCCCCAGCCCCGCCACGCCGGCCAGCAGCACGCTCAGCCGCGCCTGCTTCTCGTAGGTGAAGCCCTCTCGTGCCACGTTGCTGTCCTCGCTGGCGCCGCGCCGCGCCGCTGCCTCTCGATCCGCGCCCGCCGCCGACGGGCCTGCCCCGGCCGGTCCGTTTGCCGGCTCGCGGGGCACATTGTAGCGTAGCCCGTGCGCCTGCCTACGGGGCGTGGCGCGCGGACCGGCCGCAGATCAGCAAGCGGAGCATTCTGTGCTTCCTATCGGCGTTCTGATCTCGGGCGGGGGGAGCACGCTGGAGAACCTCGTCCAGCGCATCCGCGACGGCCGGCTTGCCGGCGTTCGGATCGCGCAAGTGGTCAGCTCGCGGTCGGCGGTGCGCGGCGTCGAAATTGCGCGGGCCGCGGGGCTGACCGTGGAAATCGTCCGGCGGCGCGACTTCGCGGACGGGGCCGCGTTCTCGGCGGCCGTCGCCGACGTGCTGGACGGGGCGGAAGTCGAGCTGGTCGCGATGGGCGGCTTCCTGTGCCATTGGCAGCTTCCCGATCGCTACGCCTGGCGCGTGTTGAACATCCACCCCGCGCTGTTGCCGGAGTTCGGTGGGCGGGGCATGTACGGGCGGCACGTGCACGAGGCCGTGCTGGCGGCGGGCCGGCGCGAGAGCGGCTGCACCGTTCACATCGTGGATCAGGAGTACGACCACGGCCCGATCGTCGCGCAGCAGCGCGTGCCCGTGCTGGCGGGCGACACGCCTGACACGCTCGCCGAGCGCGTCCTGGCCGCGGAGCGCGAGCTGTACCCGCGCGTCATTGGCGAGGCGGCCCGGCGTGGCGTGGCGTGGTTGCGGACGTTCAGCCGGCCCGGGGCCGGGCGGGAACACCCGTGACGACGCAGCCCGCGGGCACGTCCTCGATGACCACGGCTCCGGCTCGCACGACGGCGCCGGGGCCCACGCGCCGGCCGGGAATGACCGACGAGCCGATCTCCAGCCGGGCCAGTTCCTCGACGGTCACGCCGCCGGCCAGCCGTACCGCCGGCCCGAGGAACGCGCCCGGGCCGATCACGTTGTCGTGCTCGACAATGCAGCCGGCGGAGATAAGGGCGTTCTCACCGATGCGCGCGTGCACGCAGATTGTCGCCCGCGGCCCGATGATGACGTGTCGCCCGAGCCGGGCGGAGGGCGAGATGCTCGCCAGGGGGTGGATCGCGGAGACGAGCACAAAGCCGCGGGTCTCCAGCGTGGCGGCCAGGGCCGAGCGCGTCGCGTTGTCGCCGATGGCTACGATCGCGCAATGCACGCCGGAGGCCAGCAGCTCATCGAGGCGCTCGGGCCCGCCGAGTACGGGCAGCCCGCTAAGCTGCGTGCCGCCGCGCTGCGGGTCGGAATCGAGAAAGGCGACCGGGCGGTGCGTCGCGGCCTGTTCGAGGATGTCGAGTACCTCGCAGCCCAGCCCGCCGGCACCATAGATGACCGTGTCGCTCACGCGGGATCTCCCCTGCTTCTATCGGCGCGGTCGGTTGCGCGCGAGCGGGTATGCTGCGGGTCGTGGTGACAGGGGCGCACTTTTGGCTACGATGCACGCGCGCCGAGGGCGAGAACGGTCGCTTCGGCAGGAGGAGCGCGCATGGACGCCACGACGCGTCGCATCTTTCTCAAGTGCAGCGCAGGACTTGCCGCGGGTCTGGGCTTGTCGCGCCTGGCGGCCTGGGCGCAGGACTCGACGCTGCGGCTGTTGGACGCCCCGCCGAGCACGCAGCCCGCCACGGCGCCGGCCGCGCCGCCGGATGGGCAGGGGGTGCTTCGCCGGCCCGCGCAGGCCGAGGTGCTCAAGGGGCTGCTGCAGCGCCAGGAGCGGCCGATGCCGCTGCCGATTCCGCCGGCGGGCGTGGCGATGAGCCCGTCGGACCGAGGGATCGGCCCGGATGGCCAGCCGTTGCTGCTCGAGGGGGCATTCATCGTGGAGCGTCCTGGGCGAATCGAGCCGATGGGGGGCGAGCGTGCGTTCGTCTTTCAGCTCGGGGGAGAGGGGGCGGGGTTTCGGCGGATGAGGCTGCTGCCGTGCCAGTTGCTCGAGGTCGTGGAGCGTGAGATGTCGGGAGGGCACGTCGAGTTCGTGGTGTCCGGGGAGGTGTTGCGCTACCGCGGCGAGAACTTTCTGCTGCTGCGGAAGGTTCTGCGGCGGATGAGCCATGGGAACGTCGGACCGGCGTAGCGGCGGCCGGACCGTCCCCCCCTCTCAGGGGGGATTCCAGAGGCGTGAGGACCATCGAGCCCAGGGGCGAAAGAGCCGCGAGTCCGCAGGCGACTCAGCAGCGAGCCCGGAGGTGGATTGGCTTCCATGGGCTATACCCCGCCCCTGCCCCCTGCCTGAGAGGGCGGAGGGTTGTGCTCGAGTGTCTCCGCGCGAGGAGGTAGGGGGAAGCGCCTCGTGCGCGGCTACTGCAAGCCTGCGTCGATCGCGCGGAGATTCGCATCGCGGAACTTGCCGCCGATCGCCACGTCGGCTGCGGCACGAAGCGCCTCGGCCGTCATCCACCCGCAGGCCACGACGCCGCGCGCCAGCAGCGCGAGCGCGACGTTTTCGCGTTGCACCTGCGTCGCGATCGGTCGGAGAGGCAGGCGCTCGACGCGTGCGGGCGTGGGCGGCAATGTCAGCTCGTCCGCGGCGATGACCAGAGCGTCTTGCGGCAGCGACTGAAGCGCGCCCCAGCGCCGCAGGCCATCGTCGCTCTGGATGATGAGCAGGTCCGGCTCGCGCAGGCCGGTGTAGCGGATGGGGTCGCGTGACACGATGAGGTTGGAGATCGAGTGTCCCTTGCGGACGGTGATGGGGTAATCGTCGAGCTGGGCGCAGTGCAGCCCGCCCGCGACCAGGATCTCGCCGATCACGCCGACGGCGGATCGGATGCGCTCACCCGCGGAGCCGGCCACGCCAATCTCCGCCCGAGCGGGCCAGCCTGCGAAGAGGGCAGCGTCCGGCGCGGCACTGGCACGGGGCGCCGGGCGGGCGGTGGCCCCGGTCGGCGCGCTGGTCGGCCTCGCCTCGCGCACGCCGGCAGTGTCGGGTGGGGCGCCGGCATCGGATGGCTCCGTGCTGCGCGCGTCGCGGAGAACTCCGAACGGCATCTTCAGCGACTGCGACAGCTCGATGAGCGCGGGTGGGGTGAGCTTGTTCTGCGGCATGTAGTAGGCCACGCACAGCTCCCAGATGTCGAGCAGTGCGAAGCCCGGTGCAGTCAGGGCCGCGTCGAGGTACTGGCCGAAGTTCTTGTCGAGCGCGCCGCAGCGGGCGACGAACGCCGCCCCGCTGGCCAGCGCCAGTTGGGCGATGTCGAGCGGCTGGTCGACGGCGCCGCCGGGCGTCGTGGCCGTGCGTCCCATCATCGGCGTGGTGGGCGAGTGCTGCCCGCCGGTCATGCCGAAGTTGAAGTTGTTGCACACGAAGACCTTGATTCCGACGCCGCGACGGGCCGTGTGCACCAGGTGCGCCGTGCCGATGCCGCAACCACCGTCGCCGATCAGGACAATGACGGTCAGCTCCGGCCGGCAGCGCTTGATGCCTTCGGCGTAGGTCAGCGAGCGGCCGTGGAGGCCGTGGAAGGTGTGGCAGGCGAAGTACTTGTCGGCGATCCCGATGCAGCCGATGTCGGAGACGAGGCAGACCTGTCCGGGTGTGAGGTGGGCCCGCTCGAGTGCGGCGCCGATGTGCTCCAGGACGGCGGCGTGCGAGCAGCCGGGACAGAAGCTCATTTCTTGGCGCGTGGCAGTGACCATGCTCATCGGCGGGCTCCTGTGGGCGAGGCGGCAGGCTGCTCCAGCGCGACGCGGACGCGCTGGCAGATGGTGTCCGGGCTGATAAGGCCGCCATCGTAGCGCGTGATCGAGTGCACCTGTGCGTGTGGCACGACCCGCCGGATTTCATCGGCGTACAGACCGATGTTCAGCTCCGGCACGATGACGTGTTCGACCCGCGGCCCGGCGGCGGCCCGAATCGCCCGCTCCGGCACGGGCCAGACGCCGTAGATCGTCAGACGCGACACGCGTGTTCCTTCGGCGCGGAGTCGATCGACGGCGTCCCGCGCCGCGCCATCGGGCAGGCCGTAGGCCAGCACCAGCGCACGTGCCTGCGGATCGAGATCAGCCTCCACGTCTTCGAGCAGGTCGACGGCTGCCACAATCTTCTCGCGCAGGTGCGTCAGCTTCCGGTCGATCTTGCTCTTGTCGATCGTGAGCACGGCGCACTCGTCGTGAATCGCGCCGGTGACGCGGACGCGCTGTGGGCCGCCGACGGGCAGGAAGGCCGGAACCTCGCCCGGCGAGGCGATCTCGTACGGACGGTAGGCCCGGTCGGCCGGCGCGGCACGCCGCGGCGTGATCGGTGGCAGCTCGATCGCGTCGAAGTCCACCGTCTGCCGCGTGGAGGAGATGTCCTTGGAGGCCAGGACGATGACCGGTGTGCGCAGCGCCTCGGCGATCAGGAACGCGCGGTACGTCAGGCGGTACGCCGAGGCCGCGTCGGCGGAAGCGAGCACGGGCAGCGGGTAGCCGCCGGCGGTGACGTGGCGGGCGAACAGCACGTCGCCCTCGCCGGTGGAGGTGGCCCCGCCGGTGGAAGGCCCCATGCGCTGGCAGTCGACGATGACGAGCGGCGCCTCGACCATCTGGGCCAGGCCGATGTTTTCGCTGTACAGGCTCAGGCCGGGGCCGGACGTGGCTGTGAGGGGTCGCGCGCCGCACATCGCGGCGGCGATGCACTGGCCGATGGCGGCGATCTCGTCCTCCGTCTGCACGACGACGCCACGGCCACCGCCCAGGCCCTTGACCATGTCGGTCAGGATGGAGCTGGCCGGCGTGATGGGGTAGCCGGCGACGAAGTCACAGCCGGCGCGGAGCGCGCCGCGGACGATCGCCTGGTTCCCGGTGATGAACTCGCGCACAAGAGCCTCCATATCCGCGCGCCGCCGCCACTGATGACTCGGGCCGCCGGGCGCGATGCCGCCTATTTTTTCGATAATCGCATCCGAAATCCAGTCCCTGGCGGCGCGGCGATCGGCGCCCCCTGGCAGCCGGCGTATGCCCCGGGTCGTTCGCCGCCGGTGCGGCTCGGCTGGGCGACGGGGCGTCGACCGTGCCGGCCGGTCCCGGGTGCGGTACCATCCGGGCCGAGCCTGGACCGCATGGCTGGGCTGACCGTCGGCGGTCCGGAATCGCCGCACGGGTCGCGGCCGCTAAGGCGGTCGCAAGTTCGAGTGGAGGAGTGCGCCGATGTCTGACCAACGGGTTTTGCGGCTCGGTCGGCGGATTACGCTGTTCGCACTGGCTGCCCCCCTGCTCGCGGTCCCGTCGTGCACGCAGCTTGTCCAGCAGTCGCTGGTTCAGGGCGTGTTCCAGGGGATCATTCCGATTCTGACCGACCTGACGGCGCAGTTCCTCGACCTGTTCTTCCAGACTGCTGCCGCGGCCTAGCGGACCGTTGGAGAGCGGTCGGCGGTGAATGAGTCAGCGGCGCCGTACCTGCGAGTCCGGCACTCTTGGGCGCGCCAAGGAGGGGCCGGTGGACACCGAGGTCCAGCGCGACAGCTTGGCGATGGGCCCCTGGCCCGCGGGCCACACGGCAGTCGAGCCGCGCTCAGTCGCCGTACTTCTGCCGCAACCGCCCGGAGAGGCGCAGCAGTAGCTGCACGCGCTCAAACTCGTTTAGCCAGTCCTGGAGTGTCGCGGCGATTTCGTCATCGGGGATCGGCGCGCCGGGAAGCGGGCAGGCCGGGCCGAGTTGCCTCGCCGCCAGCGCCCGGTAACGGCTGAGCGTGCGGTCGCCGTAGATTGACACGAACTCGTCATCCTCCGCCAGGAAGATCACGACGGGGACGCGATCGCCGCCGTTGATCCGCAGTGGAAGTCCCAGGTCCGGCTGGGGGGCGCCAGCAGCGCGTGCGATGAAGCGGAGTTTGATCCTGTCCGGGCTTGCCTCCGCGATGCGTTGGAGGAGGGGGCATTGCTGCGCGCAGTCGCCGCACCAGACGCCGGAAATGACGAGCACGTGCATCTCGCGAGAGAAGCCGGCGACGAGTCGCCGCTGGTCGTCGGTCAGGTGGGAGCGGTCGAAGATCTGTCGCCAGGCGTCCTGCTGCGCGGGCGTGCCGGTGGCGAGGTGGTCGGAGTAGGGGGTGGCGGAAGCGAACGCGGCGGAGAGGATGCGACTGGTCTCCATGCGCGAACCATACCCGAGAGACGCGCTGCCCGTCTTGGGGCCGCCAGAGCAGTGCCGCCCGAGTGCTGGCCCGGGCCGCGCAGCTCTGATTCCGATAACCCCGGCCCGCTGCACGGTCAGGCGCTCGCCCGATGCCGCCGAATCAGGGAAATCGGGCTTCGCAATGCCGCCGCTCTCTGTTATGCTGCAGGCTCAAGTTGTGTTGCCCATTCGGGAGTCCAGCCCCTCTGCTGGTGCTCGGGAAAGGAGAGAACATGAATCGACTTGTCGCTGCTCTTGTCGTTGCGCTGGCCCT
>CAADGM010000044.1 GCA_900696535.1 uncultured Planctomycetota bacterium | reverse complement strand
TTCACATCCGCCGCGCCGCAGGTGACCCCGGCCGCTGCGCCGGCGAGCGGAAATGGTCATCCGGGGAGCACCCGCAACAACGGGAAGGTGAAGTAGCCATGGCCGATACCCCCTTCGATCCGACCGCGCCGTATGACGCGCCGCTCGACCTCAGCGCGTTCGACGACGAGTACGACAGTGTCGAGCCCGCCGACAACGACGAGGTGCCCGACGGGAAATACCAGGTGCGCGTGCAGCGCGTGAAGCTCGACCGCAGCCAGAAGGGCGACCCGATGCTCAAGTGGGACCTGGTCGTCCTGTCGGGCCAGCACGCCAATCGGCACATCTTCAAGAACGCCGTCATCACGCAGGCCTCGCTGCCGTTCGTGAAGGGCGACCTGAAGACGCTGGGCCTCGAGGTGCCGCGCTTCAGCGAGCTGCCCAACCACCTGGACGAGCTGCTCGACCTCACGCTCGAGGTCACCAAGCGCACCAAGGGCGAGTACGCCAACGTGTACTTCAACAAGCGCATCCAGGTGCCGGCCGGCGGCGAGATCCCGGCCGGGGACGTGCCCTTCTAGCCGGCGTCGCCCCGCACCACGGGACAGGGTGCGGCCGGGGCGGGATGGCGTAGCTCGCCGGCTTCACGCGCTCGGAGATCGCCGGCTCCGGGCCGCCGGTGGGCTCAGACAGCCCGTGCCCGCCTCGGCTTTTCCTTCTGCACGGAGGCAGGAAGCATGAACCGCTATCGAAAGGCGTACGGCTCGGCCCGCGGCCGCCGCAAGTACCAGTGCCAGCGCTGCCAGGCGTTCCGGATGTTCCGCCCCTACGAGCTGCACCGCACGAACGTGCCGATCTGCCCGGCGTGCGGCGCGCGCTGGTGGGAGCCGTACAGCGCCGGGGCCGTCAAGACTGAGAAGGTGCTGCGCGAGCGCGTGCAGGAAGCGCCGCTGCGGGGCGATCTGGTGAGGGCGCGACGGGCGTGAACGACTTCCGCATCATCATCGACTCGCGCGAGCAGGAGCCATGGAGCTTCACGTGCGCCACGCGGCGCCAAGCACTGCCCGCCGGCGACTACTCCGTCGACGGGCTCGAGCAGGCCGTGGCCGTGGAGCGCAAGAGCCTGGCGGACTTCACGCGGACGGTGCTGCACGAGTTCCCGCGCTTCGCCGCGGAGCTCGATCAGCTCGCACAACTGCCGCACGCCTGCGTCGTCGTCGAGGCCGACCTGGACCGCGTGCTGCGCGGCGAGGCGGCCGACACCTTGCGCGGCGCCTCCCCGGAATCCCTGCTCGGCGCGGCCGTGCACATCCAGACGCGCTTCGGCGTGCCGGTGCTGTGGTGTGGCTCGCGCCAGGCGGCGTGCGCCTTCACCGACGCCTACCTGCGCATGGTGGCCCGCGAGATCGCCGCGCGCGGCAGCGACGGGGGAGCACCGGATGCCTGAGACGATTCACGGCACGATCGCAAAGACGTACCACAGCAGCCCCGACTTCTCGGCGGGCGTGCTGGAATCGGATGACGGCCGCAAGGTGCGCTTCGCGGGCAAGCTCTGCGCCAACGTGGGCGACATCGTCGCGCTCGTCGGCCGCTGGAAGCACGACCCGAAGTATGGCCGGCAGTTCGATGTCGCGTCGCTGTCGTACACGCTGCCCGAGACGGCCGAGGGGCTGGTGCAGTACCTCGCCAAGCATCCGGCCTTCACCGGCATCGGCGAGCCCACAGCGCGCAAGATCGTGATGTACGCCACGAGCGCCGCCAACCTCGACCGGATCATCCGGCGGGACGTGGACGAGCTGCACCAGCAGCTACGCATTCCGCGTGCGACGCTGGAGTCGCTGCGCGAGGCCTGGATCGCCAACAGTGCGGAGAACGAGATCCGCGCCTACCTGTCGAGCTTCGGCCTGACGGCGCATCAGGTCACGACGCTGCTCGACACGCTGGGTAACAGCATCGTCGGCGTGCTGCACAACGACCCGTACCAGCTGATCCGCTACGTGGATGGCTACGGGTTCAAGCGCGTCGACAAGATCGCCCGCGCCATGGGCACACCCAAGGACCATCCCGGGCGGATCGCGGCAGGCTTGCTCTACGTGGTGAGCAAGGAGATCGGCGATGGCCACACCTGGGTCAGCGGCGCCGACCTGATCGACAAGGGCAACGAGCTGCTGCTGCTTGATACGCTCGACAGCCGCGAGCGCATCCGCGCAGCCGGCGGGCAGTTGCTCCAGGATGGCGCACTCGTCGCCGACGGCAACGCCATCACCGCGCCGGCGATTCTCGCGGCCGAGCAGCTGATCCAGCAGACCTTTTCCACACATGCGCGGCAGACGCGACCGCTGCTCCATGACGCAGATTGTGATCAACTGAATCCCGGCCAGCAGGAGGCCCTGCGCAGCGCCCTGCGGTACGTCATCACGCTGATCTGCGGCGCTGCCGGCACCGGCAAGACGTACGTGCTGGCGCGCATCGCGCGTGCCTTCCGCGCTGCCGGGCTGCGTGTGGCCCTGTGCTCACCCACAGGCAAGGCCGCCAAGCGCATCGAAGAGACGCTGCGGGCCCAGGGGCTAAATCTGGAGGCCCGGACGATTCACCGCCTGCTGCAGTACGACGGGCGCGGGTTCAACCGCGCGA
>CAADGM010000043.1 GCA_900696535.1 uncultured Planctomycetota bacterium | reverse complement strand
GCGGGAGCAGCGATTGAGCCGCGAATGATGGACGACGGCGGCATCCAGTGGTGGCAGACGATGGGCTGCCGCGAGGAATACGAAGCGCAAGCCGCGGCGCGTGACAGCGGCAAGGAGAACGGCAATGAAATTCGAGAAGGCCATCCGCATGAAGGCGAAGCTACGGCTTGCACTGACGGGGCCGAGCGGGTCGGGCAAGACCTACGGCGCCCTGCTGATCGCGCAGGGGATCGGCGGGAAGATCGCCGTCATTGACACCGAGAAGGGGTCGGCCAGCCTGTACGCCCACATGGCCGAGTTCGACGTGCTCGAACTGGACCCGCCCTACACGCCCGAGCGGTTCGTCGAGGCAGTACAGGCCGCCGAGGGCGCCGGCTACAACGTGCTGATCGTCGACTCGATCACGCACGAATGGTCCGGCGTCGGCGGATGCCTGGAGCTGGTCGACCAGATCGCCAACGCCAAGTACCGCGGTAATTCGTGGTCGGCGTGGAACGAGATCACGCCGCGACACCGCGCGTTTCTCGACGCGCTGATGCGCTCGCCGATGCACATCATCGCCACGGCGCGCAGCAAGACCGAGACCGCGCAAACCGAGCAGAACGGCAAGAAGAAGGTGGTCAAGCTCGGGATGAAGGCCGAGCAGCGCGACGGGCTCGAGTACGAATTCACGACGGTCCTCGACATCGTGCACGAGGGTCACTTCGCGGTCGCCTCGAAGGACCGTACCGGCCTGTTCGGCGGCGACCCGCAGCCGATCAGCGTCGAGACCGGCAAGACCCTGCTCGACTGGCTGGAGTCCGGCGCCGAGACGGTCGACCAGCTCACCCCGGCGCTCGAAGCGATCAGCAACGCGGCCACGGTCGACAATCTGCGCAAGCACTACGAAGCTGCCGTCGAGCTGCTCGGCGAGAGGATCGAGATCAAGCGCGCGAAGAACGCCCGGTACCGCGAGTTGACAGCGCCCCCGGAACAGACTGCCCCGGAGCAAGCCGATGCGGCGTAACCGCATCACGGAGGCGCTGCGCACGCTCGGCGGGGCCGGGACGACGCAGGACATTACCCGGATTGTCCGGGCGCGTCCTGAGTGCATCTCGGCGCAGTTGAGCGGCATGGCGCAGCGCGGCCAGGTACGCAAGGCCGGCGAGCGCCTGGTGCGCGCCGGCCGCTGGAATGCCGGATCGGTGCGAGTGAGGGCGGCGGTATGGACGCTGCGCTGAACCGCACCTTCGTGCTGCGCGACGAGACGCACGCCAGACGGCTGTGGGCGTTCCTGCGGGCGAACTGGCTGCCGATGGCGCAGGCCGGCAAGCCGCTGGCAGTTGCCGTCTCCGAGCACAAGGCGAAGCGGTCGAACGACCAGAACCGCTTGTACTGGGTGCTGCTCGCCGACATCGCCGAGAGCGCGTGGGTTGACGGCCGGCGCTACAGCAAAGAGCAGTGGCACGCCCACTTCGCTGGCGAATTCATCGGCTGGGAAGAACTGCCGGGCGGCCGGCGCTCGCCGATCAGCACGACGACGCTCTCGGTTCCCGAATTCACAACCTACCTCGAACGCGTCATGCAGTACGCGGCCGAGGAACTTGGAGTCGAAACATGCACGGCCTGACCCTGTACGAAATCGCGGCGCAGTATCGCGACATGGCGACCAAGCTCGCCGACCTCGACCTGGACGACCAGACGATCGCTGATACGCTCGAAGGCGAATCAGGCGAGCTGGTCGAGAAGGGGCAGAACGTCGCCTTCGTGGTGCGCAACCTCGAAGCGAGCGCCGAAGCGATCAAGACCGCCGAGGCCGCGATGGCTGCGCGCCGCAAGGCGATCGAGAACCGCGCGGCGCGGTTGCGCGCCTACCTGCTCGACGGGATGCGCGTGGCCGGCATCCAGAAGATCGACTCGCCCTACTTCGCTATCTCGATCCGCAAGAATCCGCCATCGGTGGACGTATTCGATGCTGGACAGGTGCCGGCCGACTTCATGAAGGCGCCACCCCCGCCGCCGCCCGCACCGGACAAGAAGCTGATCGCACAGGCGCTGAAGGAAGGCGCAGACGTGCCGGGCTGCCGGCTAGTGCAAGGCGAGCGGGTCGAAATCAAATGACCCCCGGCGACCGCTACGGCTACCTCGTCATCCTGCGCGAGTCGTCGCGCGCTGCCAACGGTGGCCGGCGTTACGTGTGCCTGTGCGCCTGTGGCCGCGAGACGACGCAGCGCTGGCAGGACCTGCGCGCAGGCAACGTCGTGTCCTGCGGCTGCATCGGCAGGCTCGGCAGGATTGCGTCGCTGAACGCGCGCAACGTGCGGGCCGCGCATGAGCGCAAGCAGCAGCGCGGCATCGACGCCGAATCGCTCGGCGTCCTCTATTCGATTGCGAGGGCAGCATGACCTACCTGCTCATTCTCATTCTGCAAACCGCGTACGGCTACACGGTAGACCGCATCGAAGCTCCGTCGGCCGCCGCCTGCGAGCAGATGCGCGTGCAGTACGTGCGCGATCGGCGGGTCGTGGCGGCGCGGTGCGAGGCGCGGCGGTGAAATTCCTGTCCCTGTTTTCCGGCATCGAGGCCGCCTCGGTCGCGTGGAAGTCGCTCGGCTGGCAATGCGTCGGCGTCGCAGAGATCGACCCGTTCCCGTGCGCCGTGCTGGCGCATCACTACCCGGACGTGCCGAATCTCGGCGACGTGACGCAGATCACCGATGAGCAGATCGCCGCGCTCGGCCCGATTGATGTCGTCGTCGGAGGAAGCCCGTGCCAGGACTTGAGCGTTGCCGGAAAGCGCGTCGGCCTGGCGGGTGAACGCTCGGGCCTGTTTCACGAACAACTGCGGATATTCCATGCAGCTCGACATCTTTGCGGAGCACGATTCCTCGTCTGGGAGAACGTCCCCGGAGCCTTCTCGAGCCACG
>CAADGM010000042.1 GCA_900696535.1 uncultured Planctomycetota bacterium | reverse complement strand
GCTAAGAGACGCGCCGGTGCTCATCCCGCCGCGCGCGCTTCCCTCCCGCTACCGAGTCCAGACCGACATCGTGTATTCTTGCCGGCGCACCCGGGCGACACGCTCGGGCCGTTCGGGTCCGGCCGGTCAGTACACTCGTCTGGTACGCCACGCCGTCGCGACGTTCACCGAGGATGTCCTCATGCGAGTCGCTGTCTTCGGCACACAGGCATTCGAGCGCGGGTTCCTCGAGCAGGCGAACGAGCCACACGGCCATGAGCTGCTGTTCCTCGAGCCAACCCTATCCACCCAGACCGCTTCGCTCGCCCACGGCTACCCAGCCGTCTGTGCTTTCGTGAACGACCGACTGGATCGCCCGACGCTGGAGTCCCTGCACGCGGGCGGTACGCGACTGGTCGCGCTGCGCTGCGCCGGGTTCAACCATGTGGACCTGGCCGCCGCCGAAACGCTCGGCCTCGCGGTCGCCCGCGTACCGGCCTACTCGCCGCACGCCGTGGCCGAGCACACCGTCGCGCTGCTGCTGGCAGTCAACCGGAAGTTGCATCGCAGTGTCGCCCGCGTCCGCGAGCACAACTTCTCCCTCGGCGGGCTGGTCGGCTTCGATCTGCATGGGAAGACTGTCGGCATCATCGGCACCGGCAAGATCGGCGCCGTCGTCGCACGCATCCTGCACGGCTTCGGCTGCACGCTGCTCGGGCTAGATCGCTACGAAAGCCCCGAGTGCCTCGGACTGGGGCTGCGCTACGTGGACATCAGGACACTCGCGCGAGAGGCGGACATCATCACACTGCACTGCCCCCTCACGCCCCAGACGCACCGGATCATCAATGCCGATTTCCTCGCGCTTGCCCGGCCCGGCGTCACACTGATCAACACGAGCCGCGGCGGCCTGGTCGACACGCGTGCCGTGATCGACGCCCTGAAGTCCGGCCGAATCGGTGCGCTCGCGCTGGATGTTTACGAGGAGGAGGGCGACCTGTTCTTCCGCGACCTGTCCGACGAAATCATCCGTGACGACGTCTTCACGCGGCTGCTGACGTTCCCCAACGTCATCATCACTGCTCATCAGGCTTTCCTTACGCGCGAAGCGTTGACCGAGATCGCGCGCGTCACCCTCAGCAACATCTCCGCGTTCGAGTCCGGAGCCATACCCCCCGAGAACCTCGTCGGGCGGACGCACTTCAGCGGATAGCCGAAGGGTGGGCGGGGCTGTACCGAGCTCGGGGCTGTGGACTTGACCAATGCGACGTACGGCGTTCTGGCCGAGCGCCGCGCCGTCGGTGGCGTGTGCAGTGGGATCGTCCGCGCTCAGGTCGCGGGGGTCACCGGGCCGGTGGTCATCGGCAACGACGTCGGTACGACGCTGGCCTGCACGACGGTCGCCGAGCGCGGGGAGTGGTGCGCGTGGACGCCGACGGTGGACCGACCGCTCGCGCGGTCGGCTCAGATAGTGCCCGACCGCTTGCGCGGTCGGCTCGGACTCCACGAGCGCCGATCGCGCACGCGATCGGAACTGCGTCGGCGTCAAACGGATCGCACAGGCAGCGCAACGCTGAAAGCCGACCCGGTCCGACGCCGAGTGATACCCCTGCGTTACTTCTTGACCTCGAACTCCGCGTCGATCACGTCGTCTTCCTTGCCGCCGGCCGACGCTGAACTCGCGCCCGGGCCAGCGGGCCCGCCCGCGCCGCCCGCCGCCCCCGCCGCGGCCGACTTGTACACCGCCTCGCCTATCTTGAACGTAGCCTCCTGGAGATTCTTCATCGCGGCCTCGATCGCCGCGGCGTCGTCACTCTTGGCCGCGTCCTTGACGCGATTGACCGCCTGCTCGATCTCGCCGCGGACCGCGGGGTCGACCTTGGCGCCGTGCTCGGCCAGCGTCTTTTCGGCCTGGTAGGCCATCTGGTCGGCCTGGTTGCGGAGGTCGATGAGCTTGCGCTTCCGCTCGTCCTCCGACGCGTGCGCCTCGGCGTCCTTGACCATCTTCTTGATCTCGTCCTCGGACAGACCGCTGGACGCCTTGATCTGGATGGCCTGCTCCTTGCCCGTACCCAGGTCCTTGGCCGAGACGTTCAGGATCCCGTTGGCGTCGATGTCGAAGGTGACCTCGATCTGCGGCAGGCCACGCGGTGCGGGCGGGATACCCGTGAGCTGGAAGCGGCCCAGCGTGCGGTTCTGGTCGGCCATCGGTCGCTCGCCCTGGAGCACGTGGATGTCGACCGCGGGCTGGTTGTCGGCGGCGGTGCTGAAGACCTGCTTCTTGCTGGTCGGAATGGTCGTGTTGCGCGGGATCAGAACCGTCATCACGCCGCCAAGCGTCTCCACGCCGAGGGACAGCGGCGTCACGTCGAGCAGAACGATGTCGGTCTTCTCGCCGGTGAGGACGGCGCCCTGGACGGCGGCACCGACCGCGACGACCTCGTCGGGGTTGATGCTCTCGTCCGGGTCGCGCCCGAAGATCTCCTTGACGAGCTGCTTGACCTTGGGAATACGCGTCGAGCCGCCCACGAGCACGACCTCGTTAATATCGCGAGGCGAGAGCTTGGCGTCCTGGAGCGCCTTCATGACCGGACCGCGGCAACGCTCGATGAGGTGATCGACGAGCTGCTCGAACTTCGCCCGCGTGATCGTCATCTGGAGGTGCTTGGGGCCGCCGGCGTCCGCCGTGATGTACGGCAGGTTGATCGTGGTCTCCAAGCTGCCGGAGAGCTCGCACTTGGCGCGCTCGCAGGCCTCCTTGAGCCGTTGGAGGGCCATCGGGTCCTTGCGCAGGTCGATGCCTTCCTTCTTGCGGAACTCATCGGCCACGTAGTGGATGAGAACCTCGTCGAAGTCGTCGCCGCCCAGGTGCGTGTCGCCGTTGGTGCTGAGCACCTCGAAGACGTTGTCGCCCACGTCGAGGATGGAGATGTCGAACGTGCCGCCGCCCAGGTCGAAGACGGCGATCTTGGCGTTGACCTTCTTCTCGAGGCCGTAGGCCAGCGCTGCCGCGGTCGGCTCATTGATGATGCGCTCGACCTTCAGGCCGGCGATCTGGCCGGCCTCCTTGGTGGCCTGCCGCTGAGCGTCGTTGAAGTACGCCGGCACGGTGATGACCGCGCGCTCGACCTTCTCGCCGAGGTAGCGCTCGGCGGTGGCCTTGAGGTCGCGCAGCACCATCGCGCTGATCTCCGGCGGAGCGTAGTCCTTGCCGTCGATGTGGACCTTCACGAGCTCGTCCGGCCCGCCCACGATCTTGAACGGGACCATCTTCTCCTCGGTGGCGACCTCGTTGTGGCGGCGGCCCATGAAGCGCTTGATCGAGAAGACCGTGCGCTGCGGGTTGGTGACCTGCTGGTTGCGGGCCCGCTTGCCGACCAGGCGTTCGCCCTTGTCGGTGAAGCCGACGACCGACGGAGTGAGCCGGTCGCCGGAATCATTGATAAGGACCTTGGGCTGCCCGCCTTCCATGACGGCCACGACGGAGTTGGTGGTGCCGAGGTCGATCCCGATGATCTTCGAAGACATTCCCTGGTTCCTTTCCGCCCACGCCCGGCTGCAAGGCGGGCGCAGACCAACGACGTCGGGCTACAGGCAAGGTCGATACCAGAACCGTGGCCTCACCTGGTTGTCCGTAACTTGATGCAGTAAAAGAGGTAATGTCGACTCGATCCGGCCGGACGCCGGCCGGCGCGCTGCCAAAGTGACAGTCGGGGACCGAATGGCGGCGGCCAAGCGGGCGGCGGTCCGCTATCGGGCCGTGCGCGAAGACGAGGCAAGGTATGCGAGCGCGACCCCGACGGCCGTGATTGCGGCCACGACGGCGCCGTACGCCAGCACGCGGAGGTAAATCAGCAGGATCTGCCCCGGCGGCCAGAGCGAACCCAGGAACGGCTCAAGGCTGCGAAACGCTGCCACAGCGGCCGGGTCGCGCCGTACGCCGGTGATGAGATGGGCGCCATACGCGGCCCCGCCCGCTGCGTGAACGCCGATTGCCATGCCGCCCATGGCGTACACGCCGCAGGCCAGCCCGCCGATGGCGACCACCCCGGCCGCCAGTCCGGCGCAAGCGATGCCCCCCAGCGCCAATCCGCCGAACGCGATCAAGCCGACAGCCAGCGCGCTGAGCGACACGACCCCCACCGCCAGCGTGCCGCCGAGCGCCACCACGCCGACCGAGACGACGCTGCCCACCGCGAAGCAGCCCACCGCGATGTCGCCCACCGCGATCACCGCCCGCGCTCGGCCCATCCGCTCGCGGCCGTGCGGCCCGAGCGCGACCTGGATGAGCGGCGTGCCGAAGATCCGCGCCGTTGACGTCCAGCGCTTGCCGCCCCGGGCCGCGAGCGACGGGCGCACCAGCACCTCGACGAGCGGCCGGCCACACTCGGGGCACTTGCTCGACTCGGTCAGCCCGGTGAGCACGTAGCCGCAGTGGCTGCAGAACGGCTCGTCGGTCCTGGCGTCGCGCGGCGCTTCCGACATGGGAAACCTACTCGATGCCCTGCTCGGCGAGCCAGCGCTCGCAGTCGATCGCCGCCATGCAGCCGGTGCCAGCGGCAGTGACGGCCTGGCGGTACACGTGGTCGGCGACGTCGCCGGCCGCAAAGATGCCCGGCACACTGGTGTACGACGAGCCGGGGCGAACCTTCAGGTAGCCCGACTCCTCCAGCTCGAGCTGGCCATTGAACAGGTCGGTGTTCGGCGTGTGGCCGATGCCGAGGAAGAGCCCCTTGATCGGCATCTCGCGGACCTGGCCGGTCTTCGTGTTCTTGAGCTTGAGACCGGTGATGGTCTTGTCGCCGAGCACATCGATGACTTGCGAGTCCCAGACCAGCGCGAGCTTGCCCTCGCGCTCGAGTTTGAAGGCGCGCTCCTGCATGGCCTTGCTGGCGCGAAGCTGGTCGCGGCGGTGAATAAGGTGCACCTTGCTGGCGAACTTGGTGAGGTAGCTGGCCTCCTCGACGGCCGAGTCGCCGCCGCCGACGACCGCGACTTCCTGGTTGCGAAACATCGGCAGGGCGCCGTCGCAAACCGCGCACGCCGAGACGCCGCCGCCGCTCTTGGCCAGGCGCTGCTCATTCTCGAGGCCGAGCCAGTTCGCGCGGGCGCCGGTGGCTACGATGACGGCGTGGGCCTGCACGGCCTGATCGGGCGTCTTGACCGTGAACGGGCGCCGGCGAAAGTCAACCTCGCTCACGTCGTCGCGAATGAAGCGCGTGCCGAAGCGCTCGGCCTGGTCGCGAAACGCCTTCATCATCTCCGGGCCCATGATGCCGTGTGGAAAGCCCGGGTAGTTCTCGACGTCGGTCGTGAACATGAGTTGGCCGCCGGGGATCAGCCCGCCGGCGTTGTATCCCTCGATGCACAGCGGATCGAGCGCGGCGCGGGCCGCGTAGATCGCCGCCGTCAGTCCCGCCGGCCCCGAACCGATGATGACGCACTTCTCGACGTTCACGCGCACTCCTTACCAGAGCCTGTATGCTTGCCAACCGCTGCGAATCATACGCTCGTCCAAGCGAAGGGACGAATCCCGCCGGGCATCCGTGTCGATCTACGAACGCACCGGCCCGACCGCACCATCCTCAAGGCAGCTGCGTCCTTGGCGACGACGGACCGCACGTGGAACGGCCTCCCTCGGCACAGGGCGCCCCGGGACGACTCTCGCGCGCGCCACGCCGCCTGAGCGCAACCACCAGCACACCGACCAGGGCCACGCCGACCCCGCCCCAGAGCAGCGCCGGCGAGTGCGCCAGGGCGTCCGTCGACGCCCCTGCCGCGCGCAGAAGCAGCAGCGCCGCCAGTAGCAGCCCGCCGCCGACCCAGCGCCGCCAGGCATTCGACCACGGATGCAGCAGCGCCAGCCAAAGCGCCAGCACGATGAGCAGCTCGCGCTGAAGCGGGAACACCGCGATGCCGAACGCCAGGCCGCGCCCCAGGTTGGCCAGCGTGTCGGCCGAGAGAACCACCCGCGTACCCGTCTCGTCGGCGATCATGGTCTTTGCGCCGGCGCCGGGCCCCATCAGCTCGCCGGTCGGCGTCACGACCCAGACGTGCTTCAGATCGGTCGCCAGGCCGGCGTCGCAGCCCATGCGGCGAAGCAGAGAAGCAGCGACCACGGCCCGTCCGTCGCAGTCCTCGCGCCCCTGGTCCAGCACCTGCGACAGCGTGGGCAGGTAGTCCATCACGCCCCACGTTTCCCAGTCGAACGCGTACGGGATCGCCCGGTACACAACTCGCTCGACATGCGCGTGGAGCTTGGCGTCCGAGTCACTCTCCGCGGCGCGGGCCTCGACTTCACGCTCCAGCGCGGCCAGCCGCGGATCGTGCGGGTCGATCAGCGCGTTGAGGTCGGACCAGTGCCGCAGGTTCGCGGCCAGCAGGTCCAGGCGCGGGTACAGGGCGAGCAGAACCACCAGGGCCACGAAGGCAGCCTTGAGCGGCCATCGGACGATGGGCGGGAGGCAGTGATGCAGACGCCGCCAGAGGCTGCCAGATGCCATCAACACGCTCGCTGCCGGGTGGAGGGGGCGGTGGTGCGGCCCATAGTGATACTACGGCAAGCAGGCGGTCGGAGCACCGCCGCCGGTACACAACCCGGGTAATCGCCTGTGGTGCCTTCACCCGATCGGAGGGCGCGTGGGCCCCCACATGCGGTTGGCAGGGTCCCTGGGCGGTTGGAACCTACCCGCGCGTCCAACCCCGTCCGGCCGCAGAAGGATCGCACTTGACAATACCTAACAAATACCGTACACTGATCTCGACGATTCGCGCCGGCGAATGCCTCCCTCGTGAGAAGCGGCGGGCTGCGCAGGCCAGGGAATCGGACGCCAGGGAAGGCGTGCCGCCCGCCAG
>CAADGM010000041.1 GCA_900696535.1 uncultured Planctomycetota bacterium | reverse complement strand
TCTCCACGCTCTTCTACGGTCAGGTCAGCCGCTGGATGGGGCTGATGGCCTTCCTGGCCTACGCCGCCTGCACCGTGCCCATCCGGCTGGCTGCGCACCACCAGCTCACGACGACGCGTTTCCGCGTGCTCTGCCTGGGAGGCGGCGAGTCGATCCGCCGGCTGGCCGAGATGCTGGCCAACCGCCGCCGCTGCGATTACGAACTGGTCGGATATATCGACGTGCAGGGTGGGCTCGACCGCCTGCTCGCCGGAAGGACGCGAACAGCGCTCGCTCCACGCTTCCGCTCGGAGGAGGCGCTGCGCTTCGAGGACGCCTGCCCGTGCCTGGGCCGGCCGGAGGACCTGCCCGAGGTCATCACGGACGAGCGAATTGACGAAATCGTCGTCGGGCTCGAGACGATGTCGCTTCCGGACGTCGGCCGCGCGGTGAGTCTGAGCCTCCGCAACCGCTGCCGCGTGACCGACCAGACGACGTTCGTCGAGAAGCTCCTGGGCGAGGCGCCGGTGGAGAGCGTGTCGGCCGAGTGGTTCCTCCGGGCCGACGTCCAGAACCACACCGGCTACGAGATTGTGAAGCGGCTGCTGGACCTGGCTGCGGCGGCGTTCGCACTGGTGCTCACACTGCCGCTCTGGCCGCTGATCGCACTGCTCATCCGCCTCGAAAGCCCAGGTCCCGCGATCTATCGCCAGCTCCGTGTCGGGCGGCACGGACGCGTCTTCACCATGTACAAGTTCCGTACGATGCGGGTCGACGCCGAACGCGACGGACCGCGCTGGGCCCAGGCCAACGACCGGCGTGTCACGCGGCTCGGCCGGCTGCTGCGCCGAAGCCGGCTCGACGAACTGCCGCAACTCATCAACATCCTCCGCGGCGACATGTCGCTGGTCGGACCGCGGCCCGAGCGGCCGGAGTTCGTTCGGCGTCTGGAGGACCTGCTGCCGCACTACGGGTTGCGGCACCTTGTGACGCCGGGACTGACGGGCTGGGCGCAGATCCACTACGGGTACGGGGCCAGCGTCGAGGATGCCCACCGGAAGCTGTGCTACGACCTGTACTACCTGAAGCACCGTTCGGTCGAACTCGACCTGGCAATCCTGATCCGCACGTTCGGGACGTTCCTGCTCGGCGCGCGGTAATCCACTCCCGTTCGCTGCCCCCCAAGCCGCAGGCTACGACGGCCCCCCTTGCCGCACCCCGCCGAGCGGCTCGATGTGCACGAGCACGTCCTGCACGCTGGGCATGGCAGCCAGGCTGGCGTCCTTGACCTCGTGGGCGACACGGTGCGAATCGCGCACCGTCATGTCCGGGTCGACTTCGACGTGCATGTCGAGAACGTAGCGCAGCCCGATCTTGCGGCCGAGCACCTTCTCGACCGTGCCCACGTCGCGAACCGTCCCGGCCACGGCGCGCGCCTGCTCGGCGATGTGCGGGGGATGCACGTCCATCAGCTCTGCGATCGGCTGCTGCGCCAGCCGCCAGGCGTTGATCAGGATGATCACGGAAGCGAACAGGGCTGCGGCCTCGTCGGCCACCGAGTAGGGCTCGCCACCCACCAGCGCGACGGTGATGCCGATCGCCGCGGCCGCCGAGGTGATTGCATCGCTGCGGTGGTGCCACGAGTCGGAGGCCAGGGCCGCGCTGTTCATGCGGCGGCTGGCTTGACCGACCACGCGAGCGAGCACTTCCTTCACCGCGATAACCCCCAGCAGCACAGGGAGCGTGTACCACGCGGGCGGCGGGTGCGGGCTGGCCATCTCGCGCAGCGCGCCCAGGGCGATGAGGATCGCCGCCGAGGCCAGCATCAGCGCCACGATGATCCCGGCGATCTGCTCGGCGCGCCCGTGGCCGTAGGGGTGGTCGTGATCGGCGGGCTTGGCCGCGATGCGAAGACCGCGCCAGACGACGAACGAGCCGAGGATGTCGAGCGACGACTCGACCGCGTCGGCGATCAGCGCGTAGGAGTTGCCCAGTACGCCGGCCGCCAGCTTCACGCCCACCAGGACCGAGTTCGTCAGCAGGCCAAGCAGCGAGAGCCGCTGGCCGCGCGACAGGTCCGCCGATGGGCCGACTGGGTCTGGCATACACGCTGACATGGTAGCAGGCCGCACAAGGGTGCGGGCCAGCCCGTGCGTCGCCGTCCTTGCCGCCTGCCGCCGCATTCGATAAACTTCAGGGCTTGACTTTCACCCCGCACGGACCGCCGCAGTCGGGCCGGCGGCATCGCGAGAGGAGCTTCACCGTGGCCACTGCCGCAAGCCGAAAGTACCTGTTTACGTCCGAGTCCGTGAGCATGGGGCACCCCGACAAAGTGGCCGACCAGATCTCGGACGCCATCCTGGACGCGATGCTCGAGCAGGACCGGCTCTCGCGCGTGGCCATCGAGACGCTCGTGTCGACGGGCATGGCGGTCGTCGCCGGCGAGGTCACGACCAACGCTTACGTCGAGATTCCCGACGTCGTCCGAAACGTCATCGAGGAGATCGGCTACACGACCGAGGACATGCGCTTCGACCACATGTCCTGCGCCGTGCTCACCAGCATCAAGCGACAGTCGCCCGACATCGCGATGGGCGTCGACCGCGACGGCGCCGGCGACCAGGGCATGATGTTCGGCTTCGCCTGCCGCGAGACGCCCACCCTCATGCCGCTGCCGATCGCTCTGGCCCACCGGCTGGTGGAGCGGCAGGCGCAGGTCCGGCGAAACCAGCAGATCGACGGCCTGCGACCGG
Organism: uncultured Planctomycetota bacterium; assembly: GCA_900696535.1. Lineage (GTDB taxonomy): Bacteria > Planctomycetota > Phycisphaerae > UBA1845 > Fen-1342 > CAADGM01. The sequence continues at coordinate 10,215 of CAADGM010000041.1, read as the reverse complement.
ACGCCAAGAGCCAGGTCACGGTGGAGTACGACGGCCTGCGGCCCGTCCGCGTCGACACGGTCGTGCTCAGCACCCAACACAGCCCCAAGTGGAACGACCGCCAGGCCGACCTCAAGAACGAGGTCACCCAGCTCGTCATCAAGCCCGTGCTCGGCGAGTGGTGGAACAACGATATCAAGGTTCACGTCAACCCTACCGGCCGCTTCGAGATTGGCGGTCCCCACGGCGACACCGGACTGACGGGCCGGAAAATCATCGTCGACACGTACGGCGGCCGCGGGCGGCATGGCGGCGGGGCCTTCAGCGGCAAGGACCCGACCAAGGTCGACCGGTCCGCCACGTACATGGTCCGCCATATCGCCAAGAACGTCGTCGCCGCCGGGCTGGCCGACGTGTGCGAGGTGCAGGTCAGCTACGCGATCGGCGTGGCGGAGCCGACGAGCGTGATGGTCACGACCGAGGGCACCGCCAAGGTCTCCGAGGAGAAGATCGCCCGGGCGATTCGCGACACCTTCCCCCTCACGCCGCGGAGCATCATCGAGTACCTCGACCTGCGTCGGCCGATCTACCGCGAGACGGCCCGCAACGGCCACTTCGGCCGCGAGCTGCCGACCTTCACCTGGGAGCGGACGAACAAGGCCGAGGAACTGAAGCGCGCCGCGGGGGGCTAGTCGCGTCGGACCGCCGCGCCCAACTGCGAAGTCCAGTAGCGTCGGACCTCTGTGTCCGACGCCAGGCGCGCAGGTCCAGCGCGACTACCCGAACCGGCCTCGGTCGCTTGGCGGTCCGGGCTGGAAGAGCGGCTGCTGGAAGCTGGCCAGGTAGCCCTTGGCCTGGAAGTGGCGCAGGGCCTCTTCCGTGCTCGCGAAGAGCCGCGTGGCGGTCTCGGTGATGAACGGGGACGGCTCAACCCGCGGCTGCCAGACGATGTAGACCTCCTTCGTGGTCTCGAAGGCGTGCTGGAGCTCGCGCTCCACGCCCGAGGAGAGGCCCGGCTTGCCGCTGGCCAGTTCGGGGATGAAGCTGACGATCATGTCGGACTGGTCGATGAGCTTGAAGTCGCGGGCGTAGATCTGCGCGTCGATGTCCTTGGCGATGCTCGTCACCTCAGCGACGTCGAACTCCACGTCCCGATCGTGCACGCGCAGCGAGAACTTCGTCCGGCCCTCCTGCATCGCCGTGGCGGCGTACGACAGCAGCCGCTTCTCGTCCATGTCGCCGGGGTCGAACGTGATGAAGTGCTCAGCCAGCGCGGACCGGAACGCGTCGATCTGGGCCAGCGTCTCGGGCATGTCCATCACGTGCGTCATCGGGAACGACGGGTAGACCCGCTTGGTGTCCGGGCGGAAGATCAGCCGGTAGAGCGATTCGAGCGTCGCGTCGCCGAGGCCGCGCGCGAAGACGTAGAAGCAGCCGTGCCCGCGGACAGCGCTGGCCAGCACCTCGGTGGCCAGGATTTCCTCCTCGCGCCAGACCAGGATGTCCTTGAGCGTATGCGGGAGGTTGTAGTCGCGTGTGAGCCGCTCATGCACCGCGTCGACGTTGTCGACCAGCGTGATGTACAGGCCCGCATCCAGCGCCAACATCTGGTCGTGATCGAATGCGGGAAACAGCCCGTGCTTCCACCGGAACGAGGCGTGCGTGTTGACGATCACCGTCTCGTACTGATCGATCTGCGACAGGATGTCCTTGAAGACCGAGCGCCGCAGGGCGCCCAGGCGGGCCAGGGGCAGGTCGAGAATGCGGCCGGGCCGCACGTCCGGCGCCTCGGCGTACATCAGATCGCCGATGTGGAAGCGGCGCAGGGCCTTGCCGCGGGACTCGGCCAGCGCGCCGAGCCGTTCGAGGAAGGGTTTCTTGTCGACGCCAACCTGGCCGGTGACGACGACGCGCCGCCCGCCGGACCGCGATCGACCAAAGAGCGTAGGGTGCTGGCCGGCCATGATTACCGCTCTGAAAGGGCCGCTGGGCGAGCGGGCCGCGCCGCCGCAGGCCGGCTCTCTTGACGCTGCCGCCGAGCTTCGTATGATGGACGATTCGCGACGGGTTGGCAACGTCGGCCCGGTCCTGCGCGGCGCCTGCGGCTGTGGCGGAATTGGCAGACGCGCAAGGTTCAGGTCCTTGTGAGCGCAAGCTCGTGCTGGTTCGACTCCAGTCAGCCGCATGTCATCGAGAAGCGGGCGGTCAGTGAAGCTGGCCGCCCGTTCGCATTTGGATCGCGCCGCGAGCTGAGTTGGTGCGGAGTCGAGCGCGATCCGGATCGCGCCGCGAGACAGTGTCAAACATCACCATGCCATCGCCCGTCAGCCCGGAGGGCCGCAAGATCGCGAGTCTGTGGAGCAGCCGTCAGTCGAGCAAGCGCAGCCCGCAGGGCCGAGCAGAGGCACGATGACCGACAGCCCGAAGGGCTGGACGATCGTAGCCGGGGGCCAGTCCACCGAAGGCGGACGCCGCCCCCGGTGAAGGCGCCCGACGTAAGCACGACCCTGCAAGGGTCATCCAAGGTAAGTGAAGCCCCCCACCGCGTACCCGCGAGAAAGCGTCGATGCGCTCGCCGTCGGCGCGATCACCACGCCGGTTTGGTGGCCGTGATCGCTGCCGGGTCGCTCGCGTAGCGCCGCGCCGTTTCGAGCGTGACCTGCCCCGCCGACACGAGCCGCTGGAGATCCTCATCGAGCAGGAACATCCCCTCGCGCTTGCCGGTCTGGATGGCCGACTCGATCGTCTCGATCTTGCCCGTGCGGATCGCGACCTGCACGGCCAGGTTGTTGTGCAGCACCTCGAGGGCCAGCGCGCGGCGCTGCCCGGGCTGCGCCGACGGAAGCAGGTGCTGGCACACGATCGAACGCAGGCTCAGCGCGAGCTGCGAGCGCACGTCGTCCTGCTGGTCCTGCGGGAACAGGTCCACCAGCCGCGTCAGGGCCCCCTTCGCGTCGCGCGTATGCAGCGTAGTCAGGATCAGGTGGCCGGTCTCCGCGGCCGACAACGCCATCTGGGCCGTCTCGCGATCGCGAATCTCACCGACCAGGATCACGTCGGGATCCTGCCGCAGCCCATACTTGAGCCCGTCGGCGAACGAGTCCACGTCGCGCCCCACTTCGCGCTGCGTCACCATGCTCCCGCCCTGCACCGGGTGCAGGTACTCGATGGGCTCCTCGATCGTCAGGATGCGCAGGCTGGCGTCGCGCCGCAGCAGGCTCACCAGCGCGGCGAGCGTCGACGTCTTCCCCGAGCCCGTGACCCCCGTGACGATCACCAGGCCGTTGCTGTGGCTCGCGAGCCTGGCGGCCAGCGCGTCCGGAAAGCCGAGCCACTCGAGCGTGGGGATCTCGGTTGGCACGTGTCGCAAACAGGCGCACCAGTTGCCCTGCGCGAGATATACGTTGGCCCGGAAGCGGTGGGACTGCCCGCCGCTGCTGACGGCCACCGAGCAGTCGAAGTTCCGCTCGGTCTCGAGTCGGCCGCGCACCCGCTCCGGGAGGATCGCTTCGACCATCCGGCGGACATCGCCCGGCGCGAGCGCCTCGCCGTCGACGGGGGCCAGCTCGCCGTGAATGCGGAACGTGGCCGGGTAGCCCGGAACCAGGTGAACATCCGAGGCCTGGGCCTCGACGGCCCGCTCGAGCAGGCTCGACAGCGTCGCGTATGGCACGTCTGTCTCCGCGTGGTGCCCGTTGCGCAGGCATCCCAGTGCCCGCTCGATGACACCCGGACCGAGCGATGATACCTCGACGTCCAGCATGGCCGGTCTCCTGGTCCCGTCGGCAGTTTGGATCCATCGCCCAGATGGGCTGCGACCGCCCGCGCCAACGGCCACTGCCGCGCTGCGCGGCCGGGCGGGGGTAAGGGGCTCCCGCCCGGGCCGCGACGCGATGCCGGGCCGCAGGTGGTGCACCGCGCACCGACGCCGGGAAGGAGGCGGCGTCGCTGCGGCCATGAACTGCTACGCCGGGGCCGGCCGGGCGGTTGCGGCCGGAAGCGGGAGCGGGGAGGGTTGACAGATTCGGACAGGTCGCCCGTCAGGCGTCGGCCGCGGGGGGGCCGGCGTCAGCGGCGGTCTTTTCGGGCTTGGGCTGGGCCGGTCGCTGGCCGAAGACGTAGCGCTGATACACGAAGGCCAGGACCATGAGGCTGAGCCCGAGGCCCAGGAGGGACGCGACGCGATACAAGTCGCGCAGGTTCGCCGTGTCGACCAGGAACACCTTGCCGACGGTCAGCAGCATCACCACCAGCGAGCCCCAGCGGAGTGTCAGGCTGCGCGACGCCACGCCGAGCCCGAGCAGCGAGAGCCCCAGCGCGACCCAGGCCGCAGAGTACGCGTACGACTCGGCCAGCCCAGCCGACGGGCCGTCGAGCCGGTCACCGTGAAACCACTGCCGCACCTGAAGGCTCACCAGCGCGAAAACGAACGCGAGCGCCGCAACGCCGCTGCCGATCGCGAAGCCCGGTGGCTGCCAACGCGACAGGACGCGCGCCAGCACCGCCATGAGTAATGCGGGCAGCCCGTAGACCAGGAGGAGCTGATTCCAGATTCTCGTTGCGCCGACGGACTCGGGCGTCCAGAGCGGGTTGGAGATCAGCAGAAGAACCACGACCCCAACAACGCCGCCGAGCGATAGCAAGCCGCGCGCCGCGACCGACAACACCGGCTGGGCGGCGCCGCGCGCCAGCGCCGCGGCAGCCAGCGCAAGCGCGAGCCACGCCGATACGTGGCAACCCAGCTCGGCAAGCGAGCGTTGCACGTATGCCCGCAGCGGCAGCGCCGGGTGGTGCCACTGCGATATCTGGGCATTCACCAGCAGCAGCGCGAGCAGAACGGCGCCCGCCTGGTGGCACCGCGACACGATGGCCAGGTCGCCACGGTGGAAAACGACTGCCCCGGCCACGAGCGCCAGCAGCGGTGCGCCGTAGGCGTAGAGGAGCCAGTTGAAGACGCGGGTCTCGCCGAGCGGGAGGTTGAGCACGTCCGGAGCGATGAGCGACGCGACACTGAGCGCGGCCAGCACGACCGACCCCGGCCCGAGCGCGTGCACCCGGAGCCAGAGGTAGATGAGGCCGAGTGCAGGCACCTCGAGCGCCCAGGCCACGCCAACCAGCTTGCGCTCGAACTCGATCGGGACTGCGAGCGTCAGCAGCGCGGTCGCCCCGAAGATGAGCGTGGCCAGCGTGGCCTCGCCGTGACGCACGCGCGCGGGCCCGGCGATCAGCGGCGCGGCGGACAGGCCGTAGATGACGGTCAGCCCGAGGCAGATCCAGCCCCAGCGCACTCCCGCTGGCGGTCCGGGCAGGGCAACGAACGCCAGGAGGACCGCGCCGAGCACACTGAGGACGCTGAGCATTGCCCAGCCCCAGGGCCTGGCCGCGCGCCACATCGCGGCGTAACCGCCCACACCGAATAGCGCGCCGAATGTCAGTGTCACCCAACTGTACGCCGTTCCCGCCACCGTGGCGGCGTCGTGCCGCCAGCTTGCCAGCAGTGCCGCCACGGCCGCCGCGGCCAGCCACGGGAGCAACTCGTAGCGCGCGTCGAGTCGACCAAGCACGATGGCACCCAGCGCGAGCACGGCGAGAAACGCCCAGTCCATCGCATCGTAGTCGCCCGCGCGAACGACGGCCGCCAGAGCGATCAGTGTCAGCAGTCCGGCGGCGATGGACTGGAGCAGAACCCAGTCTTCTCTGCGCCGCTCGCGCAGGCGGCTCGTACTGGCGACGAATACTCCCAGGCTCAGAATGATGAAGGGCCCGAACCACACGCGATCGCCCGGCTCGAAGCCACGGACGCACCAGATGCCAACCCAGATCAAGCCCGCGCCCAGCGACAGAAGGCCGAGCGGTTGCCACGCGCGCCGCCAGGCAACGGCGCCCAGGCCAAGCTGGAGCAGGAACAGGTACGCGAGTAACGGCCCGGGACGAGGCTCAGGCGTGTCGATCAGGGCGGGCGTCACGAACCCGCCCACCAGGCCGAGCAACGCAACCAGCGGGCCATGTCGAAGCGCGAGGATCACCGCGGCCGCCGTGATCGCGGCCAGCAGCACGAAGCCGGTGGTGGCGTTGAAGAAGTGGTAGAGGTTGGTCGCGGCCAGGGTGACCGCGTACAGGGTCGCCACGCCCGCAGCGCAGCACCCCTGAGCAACGCGCGCATCGCGCCGTCGAATCCACTCGCCGACGCCGCACAAGCCGAGCCCGAAGATCGCCCCCAGCACACAACGGACCTTCGGCCCGAGCAGCCCGGCATCGAACGTCCACTTCACGAAGAAGGCCGCCGCCATGAACAGTGCGGCTGCGCCCAACCAGACGGCGATCCGCGCTGTGAAGAACGCCTCGGCACCGGCGGCCGAAATCGGCCTCGGCCCCGGCGGTTCCGACGTCGCGTGAGGCATTGTGACGTCAACCCGGGCGGGCGCTCGCGCGGGTCGCGGCGGAACCAACGTGCTCGGCGACTCATCGTCTGCCGCCGGCGGCGGGGCAAAGGGAGCGCCGGACTCCGGCGTGTCGGGGGCTTCCGTCGGTTCGACTGGCGCTGAGAAGGGCGCCGCCCCCGGCGCTGGGCCGCGTGCGCCGCTCCCCGCCGATGCGGAGCGCCCCAGCGACTCTCGCAGCGCCGCCAGCTCGCGCTCGACTCGGCGTGCAGTGGCGTTTGCCAACGCCGCCAAGATTATCGCTGCAACGGGCAAGACCAGTGCAATGAGGACGACACAGATGAGTTCGTCCACGGGCCAACTCCCCGTAGGGGGCTCTGCCGCTACGCGACGCGGAGGTAAGCATAATGCGTTCGGACTCCGCCGGCGAATACGGGGTGCGAAACGCGCGAGTCTCGCCGTTGGCAAGCCTCTCGGCGTCAAGCAGCGCACCCCGTCCGCGCCCGCCCCGGGGGAGTGGGCGTCGCGAACGGGGTGCCGGAAGGTGCGCAGGCGCGGCGCCGCGGGCTATTGGCCGATCAGCGCGACGAACGGGTCGATGTCGTCGAAGGTGACGCCGCCGTCTTCGTTGCAGTCGGCGCGAATCCAGTCGCAGTCCGGGTAGACCAACTGGTAGGCCACCTCGCCGGAGAGTGCCAGGACGAACGGGTCGATGTCGTCGAAGTCGACATCCCCGTCGCAGTCCATGTCGCCGGTCGACGGCGGAGCGAGCGGCAGGTCGCCAAGCTGGGCGCGCAGCTCGCCCTGCGGGCGCTCGAGCGTGTAGATCGCCACGTACACGTTGCCTTCGAGCAGCGCGGGCACATACTCCGGCGGAAACACGGCGTCGGTGACGACGCGTCCGAGCAAGCCGCCCTCCAGAGGCTCCCACGCCATGCCCGGGCCCAATGCGAAGATGATCGGGCCGACCTGGCCGGGAGCCCCGACATGCAGGGACGCGGCGATGAGATCCTGCGGCACGATGCCCTGCACCGCAACCGAGACGGCGAACGTGTTCGTGCCGCCGTCGTGCGCCAGGGCCACCGAGCCGTAGGAGGTCGGCGGCGTGGAGGGCGGAGGCACGACCTGGTCGCCGGTCAGCGCGCCGCCACGAGCCGAGCAGGTGTCCGGGTCGTGGATGCCCGACGAGGCGTACGTGTAGCCCACGACGCGGAACAGCGGCGGGCCCCAGTAGCGCACGGCGAGCAGCTCGGCAAAGTAGTCGTCGTGGTTCCACGGCCCGGGGTGCCGCACCTTGCCGCGCAGGCCGGCCCACGACACACCGGCCGGGATCGGCGGCGCGGAGATCGGCGGCGGCGTCCACCACGGGGCGGGAGCTGCTTCGCCCGGACAGACGGCGACCTTGTGCCGCGCGCGGTGCGCGACGGTCACGCGGCCCGGCGGGCCGACCACGCCCGTGATGAAGAACGGACTGTCCCAGGCCAGGTTGGGCAGCGCGGCCATGTTGTGATTGTCGGCGGGCGGCACGAGGGCGCCGTGCGTGGCGACCTGGCCGTAGGAGCGCGGCCCCTCGACCTTTCCGAAGCCGATCGGGCCGGCGACGGCGGCGAGGCTCATGCCCGCCAGGATGAGCAGTGCGGCGCCGATGGCCGGCGTGAGGCCGCGACACGGGGGCCGCATGCGCATGGTTGAATCGCGTTTCGAGATGGGGGTACACATGGGCGGGGTCTCCTTCGAGTGGCAGAAACCAACTGCGTGAATCGCCGCCGCCGAACCGACGGCCGCGGGTCAATCCAGTCATCATGATCTAGACCGTTTGAGGGGGTTGTTTGGCTTTAATGTCGGCGTTGCTTTGGTGATGCGGGGAAATGCCAAGCGGGTGAAGAGGGATTGCCCGACTGTGCCGCTGAGGCAGACCGACGACCGCTGCGCGTTGCCGGCACGGCGCGGCCGCTCGACGCTCCCGGATTGACTTCGCCCTCGAGCCGGAAAGAATCTCGCGGAGTGAGCCGGGCCGCGCGTGGTGAACTGGCGCGCCGCGAAGTCCGGATGGGCTCGCCGCGGCGGCGCGCTGCGCGACGCCGTCGGCTTGCGACCGGTTCGGCCAGTTCAGCCCGCACGAGGCCCTCATGACGACGACCGGTTCCCCAGCCGCGGCCCATCGCCTGCGCGACGCCAGTTCGCCGTACCTCCAGCAGCACGCGGGCAACCCGGTGGAGTGGTACCCGTGGGGTCCGGAGGCGCTGGAGCGCGCCCGCCGGGAGGACAAGCCGATTTTCCTGAGCATCGGCTACGCGGCCTGCCACTGGTGCCACGTGATGGCGCACGAGAGTTTCGAGAGCCCCGATGTGGCCGCGGTCATGAACCGCTTGTTCGTCAACATCAAGGTGGACCGCGAGGAGCGGCCGGACCTGGACGAGATCTACATGCGGGCGACTCAGGCGCTCAATCACGGCCAGGGTGGCTGGCCCATGAGCGTTTGGCTGACGCCCGCGCTCAAGCCCTTCTTCGCCGGCACGTACTTCCCGCCCACGTCGCGCTGGGGCCGGCCCGGATTCGTCGATGTGTGCGAGCGCATCGGCGAGGCGTGGCAGCAACGGCGGGCCGACATCGACCACCAGGCCGACACACTGGCCGGGTTCGTCGCGCAGTCGCTGGCCGCCCTGCCATCCGGTGATCACGAGCTGTCGCTGGCGACGGTCGACCAGACCGCGGACCAGCTCGCCGCCGCGTTCGACAAGACCAGCGGCGGCATCAGCGGCGGCGGGACGAACAAGTTTCCGCCCAGCATGGCCATGGACGTCATGCTCCGTTCGGCCGCGCGGCGCCGGCCGGACGATCCGTCCCGCCAGCGGCTGGTCGAGGCGGTCGAGCTGACGCTCGACTGCATGGCTTGTGGCGGCATCTACGACCAGCTCGGCGGCGGCATCCACCGCTACAGCACCGATGTCGAGTGGCACGTGCCCCACTTCGAGAAGATGCTCTACGACCAGGCGCTCGTCAGCCGTATTTATCTCGACGCCTTCCAGTTCTCCGGCAAGCCGCTGTATGCCCGCATCGCGCGCGAGATCCTCGACTACGTGCTGCGCGACCTGGCGTCGCCGGCGGGGGGCTTCTACAGCACGCGCGACGCCGACAGCGAGGGACAGGAAGGCAAGTACTATGCCTGGACGCGCGCGCAGGTCGTCGAGGCGGTAGGCGAGGAAGACGCGCGGCTGTTCTGTGCGCACTTCGACATCAGCGAGTCGGGGAACTGGTCAGACCCCCACGACCCGGAGGCGCGCAAGAGCGTCCCGCGCGTGCTTCGCGCGGAGAGCGCCTGCGCGCGCATGCTCGGCATGTGCCCTAGCGAACTCGCCGAGCGGATCGAACGGACGCGTCGCCGACTCCTGGCCGTGCGCGACCAGCGCGTGGCGCCGGCTCGCGACGAGAAGATCCTCTGTGAGTGGAACGGCCTGATGATCGGGAGCCTGGCTCGCGGCGGGTGCGTCCTGGCGCAGCCGAGCTACATCGCCGCGGCTGCCCGCGCGGCCGAGTTCGTCCTTCGCGAGCAGTACCGTGACGGGCGCCTGCGGCGGTCGCTGCGCGACGGGCGGACGCTCGAGGCGGCCTTCCTGCCGGACTACGCGAACATGATCGAGGGACTGCTGGAGTTGTACGAAGCCACGTTCGAGCGGCGCTGGCTCGACGCGGCGCTGATGCTCAACCGCGACACAATCGCGCACTTCTGGGACGAGCGGGAGGGCGGCTTCTTCTTCACGCCCCACGACCACGAGCCGCTTATCGCGCGAAGCAAGGAGGCCCGCGACAACGCCGTCCCGTCGGGCAACTCCGTGCAGCTCCTGAACCTGCTTCG
>CAADGM010000040.1 GCA_900696535.1 uncultured Planctomycetota bacterium | reverse complement strand
GCGGCGCGTCCGGAATCCGTTCCAGCAACCAACTGCGAACATCATCCGTGAGTCTCAACATATGGTGTAGTATACATCATGAATCAACAACATACCGGTTTGGGGAAGTTCTTGTGTCCTGCGCGGCGACGGAGGCGCGTGTGGACCGCACACGACCGTGCCACCCCGCGCCCAGCCTGGCTACCCCTCCGATCCGAACGTGAAAACCCCCGTTGGCTGGGCGGCACGCAGGTAGTCCGCGCACGACAGCACCAGCGACTCGGTCAGCGACGCCGCATTGAACGCGACCCGATCGAGCCCCGCTACCCGGCTGTCCACGTACAACTCAAACGGCAGGATCGGCTCGCCGAACGGGGGCACGCTGCCAGGAACCAGCCCGGTCTGAGCGAGCAGTTCGTCCGGCGTGGCGAAGCGCAGCGAGCGGGCGCGGAAGTGCTTCTTGATCGCCGCAGAGTCGGCCTTGCGCGCGGCGCTGAGCACGAACAGCCGGTAGGCGTCGTCGATCTTGAGCAGCAGCGCCTTGGCACCGATCTCGAGCGGCTCGCCCCGGGCGGCGGCGGACTCCTCGCTGGTGCGCGTCGGTCCGTGCACGACGTGACGGTAGGCGATGCCGAGCTCGTCGAGCAGCGCCCGGATGCGTTCGGGCGTCGCCACAGGCGGCCGCGACGGTGCCGGCAGCGGATCGGCCGGCCGCACGGTGGCCGGGTCCGGCTCGGGCGTCGGTGGGGGCACAGACGTTGGCTCGGTCATGGCGCCTCCGCCGCGCGCGGCGCCGCCGTGTCGCCGCGGCGCATCGGTCGCGGCGCGAGAAGCGAGACGGCGAGCGCGGCTATGTAGATGACGCCGGCAAGAAGGATGGTCGTCGCGCCGGCGGGCAGGTCCGCCGAGTAGCTGATCGCCAGCCCGCTGCTGGTGAGCCCGGCGGTGAGCAGCGACGAGACGAGCATGAGCTGCCAGAGCGTTCGGCAGAAGAAGCCGGCCGCCGCCACGGGCAACGTCAGCAGGGCGATGACGAGGACGATGCCGACGACGCTGACGAGCAGGACGACGGTCAGGGCGGTCAGCCCGAGCAGGAGCAGGTAATAGAACTCGACGCTGAGGCCCCGCAGGCGCGCGAACTCGTCGTCGAAGCAGACCGCAGTGAACTGGTGGTAGAACAGCACGCCGATGCCGACCACGAGCACGTCGAGGCCCGCGAGCAGCCACACGTCGCCGCGCTCGACCATCACGATGCTGCCGAAGAGGAAGCTCATCGGGTCGACGCCGAATCCGGGCGTGCGGGCGAGGAAGATCACACCGACGGCCATGCCGATGGCCCAGACCGCCCCGATGACCGTGTCTTCGCGCTCACGGGCGCGCAGGCTGACCACGCCGATGATCAGCGCCGCGAGCAGGCCCGACGCGGCCGCCCCCACGAGCGGCGTGAGCCACTCGAGGCCGTAAACCACCTGGCAGTAGCGGGCGGCGCCGATCCCGCCCAGGACGCAGTGCGCGATGCCGCCGGCCAGGTACGAGATCCGCCGCACCACGACGTAGCTGCCGACCACGCCGCAGGCCACGCTGGCCAGCAGGCCGGTGAGCAGGGCGGTCTGGAGGAACTCGTGCTGCGACAGGGCGTGCAGGAACTCGGTCATTTCGCGTATCTCGGTGCCACCGGAGCGGTAGCCGCGGCAGCGCGCAGGACGGGATCGTCAGTGCGTGTGCCCATGATGCACCATGTGCACGTCGCGACCGTAGAGGTCGAGGATGTTCTCGCCGCGCAACGACGTGGCGCAGTGCACCTGCACCTCGCGGTTCACGCAGATCACGGTGCGCACGTGGCTGGCCACGAAGCCGACGTCGTGCGAGACGATGACGATGGTCAGCCGCCGGTTGAGCTGCTGGAGCAGGTCGTGCACGTCGTCCTGCATGAGCGGATCGAGGTTGGCGGTGGGCTCGTCGAGCAGCAGCAGCTCCGGATCGCACGCCAGGGCCCGGGCGATGAGCACGCGCTGCCGCTGACCGCCCGAGAGTGCCGAAAACGGCCGCCCGGCCAGGTCGGCGAGGCCGACTTCGTCGAGCGCCGCCAGGGCACGAGCGCGCTCGGCGCGACGGTGTGGCCCCAGGCGCCACGGCGCCAGGCGCCCCATGAGCACGACGTCCAAGGCCCGCACGGGAAACTGGGGATCGAGGTGCGCCCGCTGGGGCATGTAGCCGATACGCCGGCGGCCTTCGATGGGCGGGCGGCCGAACACCCGCACCGTGCCGCTGGTCGGCCGAAGCAGTCCGAGAATCAGGCGCAGCAGCGTGGTCTTGCCGCCGCCGTTCGGGCCGACCATGCAGACGAAGTCCCCTGCTTGAACCGTGAACGTGACGCCGCGAAGCACCGGCGTCTGCGGGTAGTCGAACGCCAGGTCACGCGCTTCGATGATCGGCTCGCCTGTCAATGTCATCTCCGTGCGACGCACTCGAGCTCGGCGTGTGGAACCCGCCGTTGGGGAACCGGCCCGCGGGGGGCCGGCCTCCAGCCGGTCTTCTGCCGCCTCAGCCGCTTCATCCCGCTACCCCGCCGACTTGAACTTCTCCTGGATCTTCGCCGCGATCTCGCGCAAGTTCGCAATGTAGTCCTTCGCCAGGTCGTCCAGCGGCACCACGGCGCCGCCGATCGCCTCAGCGACGGCCTGGGCGGCCTTCGTGGGGAACTGCGGCTGGACAAAGATGACTTTCACCCCGGCGTTCTTGGCCCGGTCAATCAGGCTCGCGAGCTGCCGGGCGCTGGGCTCCTTGCCGTCGATCTCGACCGGCACCTGCCGAAGCCCGTAGGCGTCGAGGAAGTACCCGAACGCCGGATGGTAAACGAACACCTCGCGGCCCCTGAGCGGCGCCAGCGCGGCGGCGATCTCGCTGTGCACCGCGTCGAGTTCGGCGAGGAAGGCATCGAGATTGCGCCGGTACAAGTCGGCATGGGGCGGGTCGAGCTCGATGAGCGCGTCAGCGATCGTGCGGGCCTGGATGCGGGCGTTCAGCGGGCTGAGCCACGTGTGCGGGTCGGGTGCGCCGGCCTCGTGGGCGCAGTCGGCGTGTGGGTCGCCCTCGTGCGCGTGGGCGGTTGCCTCCGCGGCGGTCATCTTGCGCAGCTCGACGCCGCTCCGCAGGTCGACGATCCGAAGATCGCGGAACAGCTTCTCGACCCGCGGCACAAGTGCGTTCTCAAAGTCGATGCCGGCCCGGAAGTAGATCCGGCAGGAGGACAGCGCCTGAAGCTGGCGCGGCGTCGGGTCGTACGCGTGCGGCGACTGCCCCGGCCCGACGAGCACGGTCACGTCGACGTGCTCCCCGCCGACGCGTTCGACGAAGCTTGCGTGTGGCAGGACGCTGACCGCCACCCGCAGTGGCGCCGGGCGGGTTTCCTGGGCAACGGCGGCCGCGACGATCGCTGGCGCCAGGATCATCGAGAGTATTGCTGAGCGCGTCACGGAACATCTCCACATTGACAACTTCTCCTCAGGCACGACCGGCGTCACCCGCCGCTGCGCGGGGCAGTTACGATCAGCGCCGCTTGTGGCTCGGTTGGTGGTTGTGCCCCTCGCCGTGCTCACAGACGATGTGCACCTCGTGGCAGTCGTGGCACTCCTGGAGTGGGTGGCAGGCTGCCATGGCTTCCCAGTGCCGCCGCTGGTTGGGCGTCAGCACGCCCGTGCCGCCGCACAGCGGGCAGAAGCTGCCGAGCGCCGCGAGGATGGCCCCGCGGATGAACTCGGAGCGGTTGGGCACGCTGCGCAGGGCGGTGAGCAGGGAGGGATCGGCCTTGAAGGTGACGACCGTTTCCTTGGGTCGGGACGCGGGCATGGCTGCGGCCTCCACGTGTGCGGCGGCGTGCACGGCGCACGTCAATCCATTGTATTATGTCGTAATACGGACGGCAACCGCCCGCGGTTGCAGCCGGCACCGCGTGCGCGCGTACTACACGCTGGTGGCCGGCCCGCGAGCGCGGCGCCGCGTCTGCCCGGCGATGGCGCGCGGAGGTGTGCATGCCTGCCTGGGTTCGGCTGATCGCGGTGGCGCTGCTGGCGGGCGGGGGCGGGCTGCTGACTGGCTGCGTCATCCACCCGTCGGGTACCTGCGGCCCGTCGTGCGACGACATCGAGGTGGCGGCACAGATTGACCTGTCGAGCCATCGCCTGGCGGCCCTGCGCAGTATCGCGGCCCGCAAGTACCTCTCGGACCACGAGCAAATCTACCTGGTCAACGCGATCCTGCACGGGGGCGTGGGCGGCGAGCACGCCAACGCGCTGATCACGCTTATCAACAACCCGGTGTGCGAGGCCGAGACGCGCAAGTACATCGCCCAGCGGCTGCGCTTCGTGACCTACAGCAGCGAGCGGCGCCGCATCTCCGAAGCGCTCGTTCGCGCCGACTCCGCGAACCCGGGGCCAGCCGGTGCGGAACCCCGCGACAGGGACGACGACGCGGAGTGGTCTGAGTCGCCTCCGTCGGATGGGGCGCGAGCGCGGCCGTAGTTGGGTTGCCGCACGCCGGGTCAGCGCGTCAGCTCGGCCGCCCGGAGCACGAGTGTCAGACCGGCAATATCCAGCGCGTCGAAGCTGCCGACGTCGTGGCTGTCCAGGTCGAGCACGCCCCAGCAATCCTCATTCGGCTCGAGGCAGGGCACGACGACTTCGCTCTGGTCACGCGGATCGCAAGCGATGTAGTTCTCGCCGAGTTCCCGCACGTCTCGCACGAGCACCGGCTGCCGCGACACGTAGCAGCGGCCGCACGCGCCATGCAAACCGATCGGCGAGCAGGCCGGCTTGTCCCGCCGCGGGCCGAGGACGAGGTGCGTGCCGCCGTCCGGGCCGCGCTCGGGCAGGTAGAACCCGACCCACGACACGCCGGTCGCTTGCAGGGACTCCCAGAGTGCATCGACGACGCGCTGCATGCGGGCGGCGCGCGGCCCGCTGGCGACGAGTCGGCTGGCGATGGCGGGATAGTCGCGAAGCATCGGGGCGATTCTACCCTCGGCTGGTCGTCGTCTCCCGCGCTCGCGTGCTCCAGACAACCCGTGGGAAAATCGACCCGCCGCTCAATGCGGCCCCTGCAGCGCTTCGGCCCGGAGGGGGCCGGGCACGAGCGCGGGGTAGCAGCTCGCGAAGCGGCTGCCGTCCAGCGACAAGTCCGCCGGTCGCGGCTCGGGACCCGCAGCGTCCAGCCGCGAGATCGGCTCCAGGTGTGCGTCAGACAGGCCTAGCAGGGCCGCGCAGCGCCGCACCAGCTCAAGCCGCGATAGCCGCTCGGGGCCGGCAATGTGAAGCAGGCCGCACGCCTCGCCGCGCGCCAGCCCGATCAACGCCCTGGCCGCGTCCGCCAACCAGACGACCGTGCGGAACTCGTCGACGAACAGCTTGAGCGGCCGGCCGGCACGCAGGGCCTCCATCTGCTGGGCGAATGTCGTTCGCCGCCCATTCAGGGCAAAACCGTACATCAGCGGAATGCGCACCACGAGCGCTTGTGGCCGTTCGGCAAGCGCCTGCTCGGCCCGGACCTTCGTGCGGCCGTACGTGCTGAGTGGGCAGGTCGGCGAGTCCTCTCGATACGGCGGGCTGCTGCCGTCGAACACCATGTCGGTAGACGAGAAGACCAGTCGTGCGCCGCACTGCGCGGCAGCCTCCGCGAGTACCTCGGTGGCACGGACGTTGGCCAGCGCCGCACCGGCGGGGTCGGCGTAGCAATCGGCTACCGCGGTCATCGCACCGAGGTGCATTATGTGGGTCGGCCGCGCGTCGCGCACCGCTGCCCGCAGCGCGTCCAGGTCGCGCAGATCGACGTGCCTGACCGCCACGCCCGGCGTGCCGGTCTCGCCGCGACCCGACAGCGCCACGATCTGCCCGACGGCTGAATCAGCGGCGAGCTGTCGAACGACGTGGCTGCCGAGTTGCCCGGACGCTCCCGTCACCAGCCATCGCTCGCGTTGCATGCCGTCACTCCTCAATGCCGCGAGGCTGACCCGCTGAAGGGGCGAACCGCGCCGCCGCCCGCGGGTATACTGCCTTGGACGATAGCACCTATCTCAGAACTCGGAGGAGCACAACGTCAAGCACCCGCGCTGATAGCGGGTGCTCCACAGGAACTGGGATAGGTTCCAGGCTCAGCAGCCCGCCGCAGAGTCGTGGCAGCGGGCGCCGGCCTGCACCCGCCGCGCGAGCGCCGCGCGAAGCGCGGGGCTGCGGTGCCGCAGCGTGTGGGCGCGGCCCGCTCAGCGGACGCTGACTCGCCCGCGTCGGACGGAGGACTTGTCGTGAACACCCGCCCGCTCTGGTCCGTGTCGATCGTCGCCTCGGTTCTGGCCAGCGCCGCGCTGGCGCACGCTGCCCGCCCGCTCCGCGAGGCCAGCTCGGAGAGCGGCGCGTACACACTGCGGATCGAGCCCGGTCGCGTCGGCGGCGCGGCACCTTGCGAGGCCGTGCTGCTCCGCAACGTCGAGGGCAGCCCGCGCGGACGCAAGCTCTGGGAGCGGCCGCTGGTCAACGAGGTCGCGCCGGCCATCGCGCTCGTCCGCGACGACGGTCGCTACGTCGTCACGCTCGACGAGTTCCGCCGCGGTGGCGCGCGGCACGCGCTGGTCATATACGGGCCGGACGGCGGCCTCCTGCGGCACTTCCTGCTGACGGACCTGTTGACCGGCGACGACTGGCCGCACGTGCGAATCTCGCGCCGCGCGATCACCTGGCTGCGCGACGCGCAGTGCGGCTTTGACGATCGCGCCGAGCAGTTCACGATCCGCTTGGCCTGGGGCCGCACGATCCGCGCCGACCTGCGCTCGCTCCGCCTGCTGCGCGACGACGACCCTGCGTTGACTCGGTCCGCTGACGACGCCGTTCCGCCGCAGGTACTGGACCTGATCGCAGCCGCCTCGGAGGAGGAAGACGACACCGACGAGCCTGGCGCCACCGCCACGCGCGCGGACACCGCGGGCGACGACGTGCGCGCGGCGGAGGCAGGCTCGCACGAGCACGCGGCCGCAGAAGCCGAAGAGTCACCGCAGGCAGCCCCGTCGCACGGCGCCGGCGCGAGCGAGCACGCCGGCGCGCGTGATGAAGCCGCACCTGGCGAGGTGAAGCGCGAGCACGATGCGCGTCCCACGGACGCGGACGCCGCGCGCGTTGATGCGCTGGCGGACCCGGCGCGCTCGACGCCGGGAGACTCGTGGATGGACGTGCCCATCCCGCAGCCGAATCCCGCGAACCCCGTGAACTACGCCGAGTGGCTCAATCGCTTCGGCCGCACCAGCGGCGCCGACGCAGCGGTGCTCTATGAGCGCGCAGTCGACTGGTTCACACCTTTCGATGGGCCGGCAGAGCTTCTTGCCGCCGCCCAGCGCGGCGAACCTGAGGCGCTCGCCTCGGCGCAGATCGTTGCCTGGCTCGAGTGCAACCAGTCGGCCATGGATGCCTTCCGTGCCGCCGCCCGGTTGCCGGGACGGAGCTGGGCGCTGCCACAAGACGAGCCCCTGCTCGGCGTGATGCCCCCCAACTTGACGCCGCTGCGGCAGCTCGCGCGTGCGATGATCGTGGAAGGTCGGCGCCTGGCGACGGAGGGTGCGTTCTCGAAGGCGGCCGATCACTTCCTGGACACCATCTCCGCGGGAGCTCACCTTGGCCGGGGACCGACGATAATCGAGAACCTGGCGGGTGTGGCAATGCAACATTACGGTGCCGAGGCGCTGCTCGACTTGCTGGCCGTGCTCACCACGGACGGTGAGACCGAGCGCCCGCAAGGCGGCGTCGGAGCCGACCGGGCTCCACCCTCCGCCCGGCGTGAGCCGGACGAACCGGCCGCCGCGTTGGACTACGCATTGCTGGCCCGCCGAGCGGAGTTGGCATCCCGCCCGGTGCGCTCCACCGCGGAACTGGCCCGCAGCGAACGCGTCATGCTGCTGGACGCCTTGCAGCACATCTTCAGCCGCGCCTTGGGCGACGTGCTCACCCCCGACCGGACCGGTATCCGCAAGCTGGTCGAGCGCAACGAGCTGGGCGTCGAACCTGAAGCGGTCACCGCGGCGCTCGCCGCCGTCGGCTGGGACGCCACGCTGGCCGATGCCAGCGCGTATTTCGAAACGGTCGAACTGGCGGCTCGCGAGCCGCTCTCTCGGGCAGTAGCCGAACTGGAGGCGGCCGAGCAGTCGATCGCCAGGCTCCGTGAGCGTAACCCGCTGCTGGCCGAACTGCTTCCCACCATGTCGCGCGTGCACCTGCTTAAGACGCGGGCCGAGGCTACCCGCCGGGCCGCGCTGCTGGTTACGCACCTGAACGCGTACCGCCAGGCTCACGGGCGGTATCCTGATTCGCTCGACGCGCTGGGCGGGCGCGAGTTTGTCGTCGATCCCTTCACGTCGACGCGCTTTGACTACGCCCGCGACAGCGAGAGCTTCACGCTCTTGTCGCGTGGCGCGACGTGGGGCAACGCGGGAACGGCGAGCGTGCCGTCGGGGGCTGCGGCCGGCACGGCGGCGGGCGGCGCGGCGTCAGCCGGGGCGGGGCAGCGCGACCTGACGGGGGAAGTGGTGTACTGGCCGCGCGCGGCACGCGGCGCGAAGTAAGGAGGCCGCGCATCCGAGCCGATCGCGCAAGCGATCGGGGGGCGGTGCCCGCATCCGAGCCGATCGCGCCAGCGATCGGACAACGCGTAGCGCGACCGCTCGCGCCCGGATCGCGACCGACCGCTTGCGCGGTCGGCTCAATTTATGACCGACCGCTCGCGCGGTCGGCTCTGTTTGTGACGGACCGCTTGCGCGGTCGGCTCGGTTTATGACCGAGCGCTCGCGCGGTCGGCTCGGATAGCGATCGCTGGTTCGACCCCCCTCGCACCCCGCGGCCACGATTCTCGGAAGATCTTCCTTCGCTGGCCGCCAGAGCGCGGGCATAATAACCCACAACTGGGCGTTGAGGT
>CAADGM010000039.1 GCA_900696535.1 uncultured Planctomycetota bacterium | reverse complement strand
GAGGCGTGCGGTCGCCGGCGGCACTTTTTGCGCCGCCGACGCGCGGGTCGGCAGCCAGATAACCGATCGTAGTATCGGCGAGACCCCGCCCGGAGTCGATCCGTTTCCGAACGGGCCCGCCCCGCGACACAGACTGGGCAGCCATGACGGCGTGCGCTGGAGAAACCCGCGCCGGGCCCGCGAGGAAACAATGAGCGACAAGTCGGAACGTAGCAGCCGGCTCGAATCGCAGTTGCTGCGAAGCGACCCCGAGCTGCGCGACGTGGTCGAGGAGTTCGTGGTCGGGCTTCAGGAGCGGCTCGCCGAACTCGAGCGAGCCTACGCGGCCCATCAGTGGGACCATCTGGCGGCGCTGGCTCATCGGCTCAAGGGTGCCGGCGGGTCCTACGGGTACCCCGAGATCAGCGCGCTGTGCGCCGAGATGGAAAGCGCTTTCAAGGCGCAGCAGGCCGACGGACTTCGCGATCGCTTCGAGCACCTGCGCCGCCTGGCCGAGGCGGCCGCGGCGGGGCTGCGCGACGTCTGAGTCGCGCTGGCTGGGGCAGCCGACTCTCGAGAACTACTCGCCGAACACTCGCAGCTCCGCACATTGAGTTCTGGCGCGTGGAATCCGCGCGCCGAGCCCGCGCCTGTGGCGCGCCGGCGCGTGGAGCCCCCGCGCGTTGATCCAACCCCTGGCGCACCCGCCACCGAGTGGAGCACGCGCAGGTGGCGCACCCGCTTGCGGCGAGTGTTGCACAAGTCGGATGGCAGACCGGCCTGAGACAGGGCCTGCACGTCGGCTCGAAGGGGGAAGCACCCGCTGATAGCGGGTGGTCCACAGGGTCTGAGACAGGTTCTTGACAACCGCACGATTAATGGCATAATAGCCATATGCCGATCGAACGAAAAGTGAAGTACTCCAAGCTCCAGTACGAGGCCCGGGCGCGGGTCGCCAAGGCGCTGTCCCACCCCAGCCGGCTGCTGATCCTGGATGCCATCGAGGGCGGAGAGAAGTGCGTCTGCGAATTGACGGACCTGGTGGGGGCCGATCAGTCCACGGTCTCGAAGCACCTCGCGATCCTGAAGCAGGCGGGCATCATCACCGACCGCAAGGAGGGCCCGAAGACCTTCTACCGCCCGCGGATCTGCTGCCTGAAGGGCTTGTGGGACTGCATCGAGAACGTGCTCCGCGAAAACCTGAAGACCCAGCAGGCGGCCCTGCGCGGCTGATGCCCGCGCGGGCCGCTCTTCTTTGGTCGCGTGTTATGGCGCATTGGCCATAAGACAATTAAGAGGTGAGACGTGAGTCAGTGGAAGATAGCGGCCGCGTTCGTCGCGATTTTCCTGATCGCCTACTACCTGCCCCTGGCCGATCCCAAATACAGCGGCGCCATCGTGGAGGCCTTCAAGCTGCTCCAGTGGTACGCCCGCAACCACACGCTCGCGTGCGTCGTCCCGGCCCTGTTCATCGCCGGCGGGATCATCACGTTCCTCTCGCAGGCGTCGGTGATGCGCTACCTCGGTCCGAAGTCGAACAAGGTCGCTGCCTACGCCGTCGCGTCCGTCGCCGGCACGGTGCTGGCAGTCTGCTCGTGCAGCGTGCTTCCCATGTTCGCCGGCATCTGGAAGCTGGGAGCCGGGCTCGGTCCGGCCTCGGCATTTCTCTACTCCGGGCCGGCGATCAACGTCCTGGCGATCTTCCTGACCGCGCGCGTCCTGGGGCTCGACATCGGCCTGTGGCGCGCCATCGGCGCGATCGGGTTCGCCTTCCTGGTCGGCCTCGGCATGGCCTGGCTGTTCCGCCGCGAGGAGCAGCAGAAGCTCGAGGCCGCCATGCAGATGCCCGATCCGCCGCCCACGCGCCGGCGCGGCTGGCAAAGCGGCCTGCTGCTGGCGGGCATGATTGCCTTCCTGGTCTTCAGCGACTGGTTCAATCCCGGGGATGCGATCGTGAAGCGGACCGACGGGACGGCCATCCGCGGCGTGGTGCTCCAGGAGATGCGCGACGAGGTCATGATCCAGGTGCAGGAGTCCGCCGCCGGCGTTCGTGCCGGTGACCGCCTTACGCTGCCCAAGAGCGAGATCGTCGAGATCGAGGAAGCCAGGGGCTGGGTGATGGACATCTTCCACATCCGCTGGTACCTCGCGGGCGCGATGTTCCTGGCGGTCGCGCTGATGACCTGGGCCTGGGTGGACCGCGGCGAATTCAAGACCTGGATGGCCAACACCTGGGACTTCGCCAAGCTGCTCATCCCGCTGCTCTTCGGCGGCGTCTTCGTGGTCGGCTTCATCTCGGCGCTGCTGCCGGACAAGCAGATCGGTGAACTGGTCGGCGACAACGGCCTGCGGGCCAACTTCATCGCGTCGGTCATCGGGGCGCTGTTCTACTTCGCGACGCTCACCGAAGTGCCCATCACGCAGGCCCTGATGGAGCACGGGATGGCGAAGGGGCCGGTCGTGGCCCTGCTGCTGGCCGGACCGGCGCTGTCACTGCCCAACATGCTCGTACTGATCAAGGTCCTGGGGCCCAAGAAGACGGCCGCGTTCTCGTGTCTGATCGTGATCATGGCGACTGTGTGCGGCATGATTGCAGGAAGGGCACTGTGAGGGCGACAATGCGAGGAGCGAGCCCCATTCGGCAACCGGCTGCTGCCTGGTCCCGGCCCTCTGGGGGACCGGCCTCTGGCCGGTCTTGTGGCGTCGGAGTGTGCCCGCCCCCGTTCGCCCCGGCTGAGCTACCTCCGCCGCGACGAACACAGAGCGACGGTGACACGAGGACAACGAGGAGCTGAGCATGAAGATCGAAATCCTGGGAACCGGCTGTGCCAAGTGCAACCTGCTGGAGGCGACCGCGCGGAAGGCCGCCGACAAGCTCGGCGTGCAATATGAACTTGTTCATGTGAAAGACCTCGGCAAGATCGCGGCCTACGGCGTCATGATGACGCCCGCGCTGGCGATCGATGGCAGCGTCAAGCTCGTCGGCAAAGTCCCCAGCGAAGCGGAACTCACGACCCTGCTGACCAGTGCCATGCCCAGGTGACGGCCCGGTCCCCGCGGCCGCCCGACGCTTGCGCATCAGGAGCGAAAAGATGCAACCGATCAAGATCGAGCCCAGGACCATGCGCCGGCCGCTAACGGCACTCGCGGCCTGCGTTGTCACCCTCCTGGCCACGGGCTGCGAGCGGGCGCCCACCGCCGGAGCCGCCGCGACACCGGAGGCCGCCGCGGTCGCACAGGTTGCGGCCGACGCGACGCAGCTCCCGGACGCGAAGCAGGCGAGCGAATCGCCGCACAAGTTCGTCGCGTACTACTTCCACCGGACGCTGCGCTGCGCGACGTGCCTCTCGATCGAGAAGCAATCGCGCGAGGCGATCGAGCAGGGCTACACCGGCGAGTTGAGTGCCGGCACGCTGGAGTGGCACGCCGTCAACATCGACGAGTCCGAGAACGAGCACTTCGAGAAGGATTTCAATCTCGAAACCCAGTCACTCGTGCTCGTGGAGCGCGCCGGCGAGAAAGTGGCCCGCTGGAGGCTGCTGCCCAAGGTCTGGGAATTGGAAGACGACCCGCACGCGTTCAACGAGTACGTGACGCGCGAGGTCGCGCGGTTCATCGGCGGTGAGTAGCCCCGCGCTGCGGTGCCGGCAACGCCGCTCCGATTTCGAGGTCTGGCGATGAAAGCGAACAATGTTGTGATCCTGGTCGCGGTGGTCCTCGTCGTGGGCGGCGTGGCGTGGTTCCGGACAGCGCGCGAGGAAGTGCCCGCAACCCAGCCGGCCGCGGAGAGGCTCCCGCGGGTGCTCGACCTCGGCGCGGACAAGTGCAAGGCCTGCAAGGAGCTCGCGCCGATCATCGAGGAGCTGCGCAAAGAGTACGCGGGCCGCGTCATCGTGGACTTCATCGACGTCTGGAAGGACCCCAAGGCCGGCGAGCCCTACAAGATCCGCGCCATCCCCACGCAGATCTTCTTCGACGCCGACGGCCGCGAAGTCTGGCGACACGAGGGCTTCCTCCCCAAGGCCGACTTCGTCGCCAAGTTCGCCGAACTGGGGGTCAAGTAGATGCTCGACGCCCTCGCCCAGAGCCTCGCCCAGGTCATCGAGACCAACTTCTGGCTCGCCCCGCTCGCGGCCATGATCGGCGGGCTGCTTACCGCGGCCAACCCGTGCGTGCTGGCCGCCGCGCCGCTCATGGTCGGCTACGTCGCCGGCCAGGAGAACAAGAGCCTGGCCCGCTCGTTCCTGCTCTCGCTCACCTTCACGACCGGCTTGACCGTCATGTTCGCGCTGATCTGGTTCGGCGTCTGGTCCGCCAGCGCGCTGGTGCCGGCGACGTGGTGGAAGTTCATCGCCGCCGCCGTGTGCCTCATCATGGGGCTGCACCTGCTCGGCGCGCTGCGCTTCACACTGCCCGTCCCCGCGAACATCAAGCCGCGGCAGAAGGGCTTCATCGGCGCGCTGCTGCTGGGGCTGCTCTTCGGTGTGATCTCGATGCCCTGCGCCGGGCCGGTGCTGGGCGCCCTGATCGTGGTCACGCCGCTGTACGGCGTGGCTTTCGGCGCCATGCTCCTGGTCGCCTACAGCCTCGGCCACTGCGGCCTCGTGCTCGTCGGCGGCACATCCATCGGCGTGGTCCAGAGGCTCGCCGACTCCCGGGGCTGGACGCTCGGCACGGACCTGCTCCGTCGACTTGCGGGCGTGCTCATCATCGCCGTCGGCGTGTGGGTGCTCCTCTTCGCCTGAGGGCGGGCGGCCACGCCGCGCGGCAATCAACTCGCAAGGCAGTCCCGGGCTGGGTACCATTTCCGCACCACGGGCGGGAACCCGCTCCGCACCGGCACGTTACCGAGCCGCGCCATGGACCCGGCACGCATGCAGCCAGCCCCCTCGGACACGCCCGTCGAGCAATCGCCGGTCTGCCTGATCGCCATGCTCGCCGGCGCGGGGCTGGCGACGGTCCTCACGGGCGGAGCGAGCTTCGCCATCGCGCCGTTCCTCGGCGCCGCCGCCGGCAACGTGTTCGGCAACATCCTGACGGAGGCGACCAAGGCTTTCACAGGCTTCGTCCGCCGGAAGGTGACGCACGACCCCGCCCGGCCGTCCCACAACTACGACATCTCCCTGCTGGCTGGAAAGTCGATTCACGCGATCGTCGCTGTCGCGATCAGCGACTACCCGAAGGAACGCGAGCACGCTCCGACGCAAGCCAAGGCGGTGCTGGGGAATCTGGCCGAAGTCTCAGCCGAGCAGTTCGCCGTCCTGATCGAGTCGTCGCGCTTCGCGGAACAACTCCGCGGCGAGAAGCTGGCCGACTTCCTCGGCGCGCCGCACGGCGGGCTCGATGAGAGGGCCGCCTCGGGGTCGCCCTGGTTCGCGCTGCTCGTCGCCGCGCTGAATCGCAAGTTCGAGCAGATCAAGGAGTGGCGCCCACCGCCGGCGGACGAACCCGCCGGCGCCGGCCTGGTCTTTGTCGCCTCCCGCCTGTGGGAGCGCTTCCCGGCGCAGTTCAACGGCGAGCTGCGCGCCGACGCCGCCGGCAGTGGCCGCGCCTGGGCCGCGTTTCAGGCCCGGCTGCTGCGGGAGACGCTCGAGCTGGTCCAGAATCATTACAGGAGCCATCGGGAGCACCGGGACCAGTTTGCCGACTTCACGCGGCGCGTGGATGGGGCGCTGCACAGGCTCACCACGTGGACTGAGACGATCGAGTCGAAGGGCATCCCGCTCGACAAAGAAACGCGCGCCACGCTCGAAAGCACGCGCAACCTGGTCGGCTCGACCTACGAGACGCCCGGCGAGGTTGAGAGGCATGTCGGCGAATTGCGCGCGTCGCTCATCGACCCGCTTTTGGAGCCGATCGGGCCAGCCGACCGGGGCAACGAGCAGGATCGCTTCAAGTTCCGCAACCGGCGGCTCACCGCGGTGGGCCGAGCCCACGAGCTCGACGAGCTGCACACCTGGCTTGACGACGAGCGGCCGTTCTCCTGGGCCCTGTGGACCGGGCCGGCCGGCAGTGGCAAGAGCCGCCTTGCGCTGGAGCTGTGCCTCCAGCGGCCCGAGTGGCGGGCGGGCTTCTTCAGAATTCAGAAGGGCAGGCCCTATCCGGACTGGAGCAGTTGGGATCCGCGAAGCGACGTGACCGGCACACTGATCGTCTTTGACTACGTCGCCGAGCGGGCCGAGGAGATCGGCGAGGCGATCCTGACGCTGTCCGAGCGCGCGTACGTCGCGACGGCGGGTCGCCCGCTGCCCGCCGGCGTGAAGGTGCGCTTCCTGCTCCTCGAGCGCGGCACGGGGCGTCTCGCGGATGGGTCGGACGAGCCGACCGATGTTGTCGTACCCGCTGGTGCGGGCGTGGCCGCGCGCCAGACGGTCCGCATTGAGCCGCCGTGGCTCACCACGCTTCGCAACGCCGCGCGCGCGACCAGCGAGCCGGCCCGCTCGGCACACGTGAGCGGGGTGCAGGATGGCCGGCTGGAACGCCCGCTGGGCGGCGTCGATGAGCCGTCGGCCCGGGCCATCATCCGCGAGGAGGCGGCGCTGCACGGACTGGCGCTCGCACTTCACGGCGAGGAGGCGGCGCTGCAAGTCGCCCGGCGCGTCGATCCCATGCTGCGGCCGCTGTTTGTTGCCATGGCGGCCGAGGCCGTGCGCGAGAAGGGCGGGACGTTCGAGCTGGGCTCCAAGGGCGAGTTCGACGCCCTGGTCGACCACATCCGCGACAAGGAGTGGCGCCACGCCGTGAAGCGGCTGGAGCGCAACGGTGTCGCCGCCGGCGACTTCGACAAGTGGGCCCGGCTGACGTGCCTGGCGACGATGTGCGGCGGGCTGCAAGCTCGCCAGGACGAGTACACGGGCGCCGTGTCTGGTCCGCTTGTCTCGGCGCTGAGCGAGTCCCCAGCGTTCGGGTTGCCCGACACGAACGCCTACGGCGACGGGTCGAGCTACTACCTGATCGTCTCGGGAGCCGGCCCCCTCCACGCCCCGGAGCTCGAGCCCGACGTCCTGGGTGAGACCTTCGTGCTCGACTATCTCGCGTGTCATTCGATGCACGCCAATGCGATGATCTCCCGCGCCTGGGAGCTCGGCATGCGCGAGTTCGTTGCCAAGGCCGCCTGGGACTTCCCGAATCGGGTGGAGGCCGTCGGCCTGCTCGCGCCGCGGCGGGAGGCCGACGTGGCGGCGCTGGTCAACGGCCACGTGGCTCTGGCGCTCCGTGACTTGGAGCGTGGCGACAGGGCCAAGGTCGCGGCGCGCGCCCCTAGGCTGCTGGCGAAGAACTCGGAGGGCGTCTACGTGCAGCCGGCTGCCAT
>CAADGM010000038.1 GCA_900696535.1 uncultured Planctomycetota bacterium | reverse complement strand
GGGATGGCGATGTCACTGTTCCCGGCGAGCATGTAAGGCGGGAACGGGCCGAAGGTGGCCGCCTCGGGGCGGTCGTACGTCGTCCGCAGCGGGTTGGTCGCCGCGAACTGGTCGATGGCCGCCGACATGCTCCGCATGATCGACTCGGTGTAGCGCGTGCGCTGCTGCTGCATGAGGTGGCCGGCGGCGAAAGCGATCATGGCGATGAGCAGGCCGATGACGGCGATGACGATGAGCAGCTCGACGAGGGTGAAGGCGGGGCGGGGGGGCGCAGGAGTCGAGGAGTTGCGGAATTGAGAAGCTGGGGGGCGGAGGGGTGAGAGGGCGCCGGTACGGCTCGATTTCATCCCTTGGCTCCTCGACTCCTCGACTCCTCGACTCCTCACCCCCTCCGTGCCTCCGTGCCTCCGTGCCTTCGTGCCTGCTCCCATGACCCATCAGCTCCCGTTGTGCTCGAAGTTCGCGATGTCGTCCGCGCTGCCGTAGATCCCGTCGGGGCCGGGCGTGACGAGCAGGTACGAATCGGGCCGATGCGGCGTGAGCTGGGCCGTGGCTTCGCGGTTCAGAATGTAGTTGGCGAAGGTGCCGGGGCTGGGCAGGTTGCCGCCAGCCGTGTACCCCGTGGCGCTCTCCCAATTCAGGCGGTGCCGACCCGTTCCGGAGGTGTCGGTCAGGAGTGTCACCCGTTCATCGAGAGACGTGCTGGATGGGTTGTCCAGCAGCATGCCGTTGTCGATCCAGTGGTACTTGCCCCGGTCGCCACCGCTGGCGATTTCGGGCGTCGCGCTCTTGTCAATGAAGCGCCGGCCCGCCGGGTCGGCCCGCCAGTACAGAATCGGGTTCCCGAATGAATCCACGAACATCGGATACGGCCGCTGGGTCGGATCGCCCTCGACCGTGAAGCTGCTGGTCCCGCTGACTCGCGGTGTGACCTTCATCTTGTCGAGTTGGACGTAGGGGCCGCTGCGGGCGTGAACTGGCTGACCGCCGACGTTGGCCATGTTCTCGGGGTACATGGCATACAGAGCACTCCTGCCCGTCGGGTCACCCGAGTCGTACGGCTCCTGCCCCGTCCACCGCGACCAGCTCGTGCGTGTCGTGTCCGTCGGGTCAACCACCCGGAAGCCGGGCGTCCCCAGCAGGTCGGCTCCCACCATGGCCCACACCAGCAGGCCCGCGCCTGAGATCTTGATGTCCGCGTTCACCGTCGTGCTGTAGGGGCTGTTGACCTGGAGCTGGGCCGTCCCCGTCCCGCCACGATCCGACCTCGACGGCGGATACTGCCCGCCGAGCTTGCCGTCGGCCCGGTAGGTCTCCAGCCCGGTGCTGATGGACTGGAGCGTGGCGCGGGTGGCCGTGACGTTGGCTTGTCGCCGGACGGCACCCACCGTCGGCACGAGGATGGCGATCAGCAGCGCGATGATGGCGATGACGGCCAGCAATTCCACCAGCGTAAAGCCGGCGGCCCGGAAGCGCGTTGTCCTGAGAACTCTCATGTTCAGCCTCGCTACACGGCCGCCGCGCCCGGGCGGGCCCGGAAAGAGTACCTGGTGTCTAGCTGCCCATGACCGACTGGATCAGCGTGACCAGCGGCAGGAACAGGGCGATGACAATGAAGCCGACGATGCCGCCCAGGCAGACGACCATGATCGGCTCGAGCAGGCTGACGAGCGAGGCGACCAGTGTGTCGACCTCGTCGTCGTAGTTGTCGGCGACCTTCATGAGCATCTTGTCCAGCTCGCCGGTCTCCTCGCCGACGTCCACCATGTTGACGACGATGGCGTCGACGGTCTTGGAGGCCCGCAGCGGGTTGGCGAACGTGTCGCCCTCGCGGATCGAGGCGTGGACCTTCTTGAGCATGCCCGCGTAGACCTCGTTCCCGGTGGTTTCGCGGGTGATGTTGACGGCCTCGAGAATGGGCACACCCGCCGAGATCAGCGTGCCCAGCGTGCGCGTGAAGCGGGCCACGGACGACTTGCCCGCGATCTGCCCGACGACCGGGACCGACAGCGTGACCGTGTCGAGAACCAGCCTCCCCATCTGGGCCTGGCGGATCAGCTTGTAGAGACCGATGAGCATCAGCGGGGAAAGCAGGATGACCACCCACCCCGGCGGCGTGCCGCCCGCGAACCAGGCCGACAGCGAGATCAGGAACTCGGTGACGCCCGGGAGCTGAGTCCCGAAGTCCTCGAAGATTTTGCGGAACTGCGGGACGACCTGCACCATGATGAACGTCACGATGCCGCCCGCGATCATGATGACCACCGAGGGATAGATCATCGCACCGATGATCTTCCGCTTCAGCTTGGCGGCCTTCTCTAGGAAGTCGGCCAGGCGCTGGAGAATGACGTCCAGCACGCCGCCCGCCTCGCCCGCCGCGACCATGTTCGAGTACAGGCGGTCGAAGGCCTTGGGGTGCCGGGCCATGGCTTCGGAGAGCGTGGCGCCGCCCTCGACGTCCTCGGTGATCTGCCTGAGCACGTTTCGCAGCATGCCGGGCTTCTGCTGCTGCTCGAGAATGCGGATGCTCCGCAGGATGGGCAGGCCGGCGTCCTGAAGCGTCGAAAGCTGTCGCGTGAACGTCGTGAGCTGCTTGGTGCTGACCCAGCCCAGGCCCGTACCCGCCGCCTTGCGAGCCTTGGGGCCGCTGATCTTCTTGGCCGCCGCGCTGGTCCGCCCGCCCTTCTCGACCACTTTCGTGGGGAAGTAGTTGAGCGCGCGGATTTTCGAGACGGCCTCTTCCTTGGTCGGGGCCTCGATCTCGGCCTTGACGTCCTGCCCGGACGTGTTCAGCGCTTCGTACTTGAAAACGGGCATGCCAGGTTACTCCGGCCGGCTCATAAGCGGCCCAGAAACAGACGGTTACGACACGGCCCCGCCCGATCACGAAGTGTACCCGGCTCGGGCAGTCCGGCGTTTCATTATTCTCCGCCCCAAGTGGCCGTTTGTCCATGCGGTTCTCGGGCTCTCCGGTCGAGACCGGGCCAACCCAGCGCCGCGACCGGGCCGGCAGAAGCATGGGCCGCGCAAGAGAGGCTGGGCGGCGAAGAGGCCGGACGACGCGTCGACCTGCCCGCAGCCCGCCGCTGCGTAGGCAGCGGCCTGTCGAAGCTCCCGACCGGCCGAAGATCGCCTGCTCCGCGCCGGCGCCGGCTCGTGTCCCGCCCTCCCTGAGCCTTCCAATGCCCCCTCCAGACGATTTCACTGCTCCTCTGCGCGTGTTGGGCAAGCTCGGCCGCCCGCGGCGAGCCGGCAAACCCGCACGCCTGGTCACCCCAGGTCAAGAGCGTCGCCGTGTTCGAGAACCGCAAGGGGTTCCTAATCCGCGCGCGAGGCTCGGCTCCGCGAGGCGTCGGACGAGGGCCGGATCTGGCAGGACGCGGCGACGCTCCGGCTGTTGGAGCGGAGTGGGATGGTGTCGTGGGAGGCCGACGTCCCGGCGGGCCAGCGCAAGGAGCTGACGTACCGCCACGAGCGCTAAGTGCCGGGCCAGTGAGCGGGGTGGATAAGCTGCGCCCTCGGCCGAGGCGTAGACGGCGGCCATCTTGGCATCGTTGGCTGGCGCCGCGGTTCACATCTCGCGGTGGTTCCGGCGTGACGTTCGCGTGCTGCTACTTTCGCTCGCAGGACGAGCGCATCAGAATGATGCGCCTCGGCGCAGTCCGCCAATTCGGCCGCGACACGTGTGGAGAGCGAACCATGCTGGCTTTGGCGCAGAGCGAGTCGCAACTGGCGCTAAACGCTGTCTGTCCTTACTACACGATGTTCCCGCTGTCGTTTCCCCTGCGCATAATCGCGAGTCGCGGCACGCCACGGGGTTGGGTGGCTGACCCTTTCTGCGGCCGCGGCACCTCCAATTTCGCTGCTCGTCTTCTTGGGTGGCCCACCATAGGTGTCGACAGCAGCCCCGTCGCCGTGGCGATCGCTGCGGCGAAGTTGGCCACGACCACGGCGGGCCGCGTCGTTGCAGCGGCCCGAAGCATCCTCGCTGCCAATCTCGACTCCTGTGCGATCCCGCAGGGCGCCTTCTGGACATGGGCGTATCACCCGACAACACTCAGCTCAGTGTGCCAACTCCGCGAGGCCCTCCTTCGAGACTGTTCGAGCGATACCCGGCTCGTGCTGCGTGCCATCATGCTCGGGGCTTTGCATGGCCCCCGCACCAAGCATGCTCCGTCACATCTTTCGAATCAGTCTCCTCGCACGTTCGCGCCCAAGCCGGCGTATGCCGTTCGGTTTTGGCGCAAGCACGGGCTGCGGCCAGCGAAGGTCGACGTGCTCGAGGTCATCCGAGTGCGCGCCGAGCGGTTTCTGCGAGCCGTACCAGATCACGTGGAGGGGATCATTCGGCACGGCGACAGCCGCGTGGGCGGTTCGTTCATGGACGTACCTATCGGGCTTGTCGTGACGTCTCCGCCTTATTACGGCATGCGCACGTACGTGCCGGACCAGTGGCTGCGAGCATGGTTCTTGGGCGGACCCTCCGAGGTTCAGTACCGAGGTTCGGAAACGGACGTGCGGCATGCTTCGCCGGGCGATTTCATTTCTGACCTGCGGCTCGTTTGGCAGCGGCTTGCGGAGCGCGCTACTTCGGACGCGCGCATGGTCGTGCGGTTCGGCGGGATCAACGATCGCAAGGCAGACCACGTGCAAATGCTAAAGGAATCGCTAGCAGACTCGGGATGGCGGCTTCGAACCGTCGTTCCCGCGGGCGACGCTGACAGCGGGCGCCGACAGGCCCTGCAGTTCTTCCGCAATCGTGGCAAGCCGAAGGCCGAATTCGACTTCCACGCCGTTGTCGCCTAACGCTTCGGTCCCTTAAGGATCCACACTTTCTCCTTGCCGGATGATCTGACGATCTTCTTCTCAGTGTGCCACTCCTGATCTTGTGGCCCGACGATCTCGTCGAGCGCCTCGGCGACCATTTGGTAGGCCAGGTCGTCGCGATCTTCAATCGAGTCGGGGAGCGACTCTTTCAGCTTGTACTTCACGACGCCCCAGGTGATCCCGTCACCGTTGAAGTTGCGCCAGAAGTCGTCGTCCGTCCGAAGCGTCTCGATGGCCTTCTGACGTGCGAGCTTACGGAAGTCAGCCGGCCGCGAAGAAGTGTCATCCCGAACGTCGGCGGTGTCTGTTACAGTTGGTGTCGTTGGGCTAGCGGCGATGGCTTGCTGGAGGTCGCCATCGAGTCGCTCCCGCAGTTTCCTCGCGTAGGTGTCGACCGCGCTTCCCGAGTAGGTGCGATCCGCAGTGGTGTACAGCTTCTCGAACAGCATCGCACGAAAGGAGATGGGAAACGGCCGCCCGGATACGCTGCTCCAGAACACGCCGTGCCCTGGAATCGGCTCATTGAGCAACGAGCTCAGGAGGTCGTCGCTGTAGTGCGCGTTGGCCGCCTTCACACACCGCAAGTCCGCGGCGGAGAGCAGATGGAAGATGAACCAGTTGTCGCCTTGGCTCAGAATCTCCCCGGGGATGCTCCCTGGCTGTTGCGTGATGAGCATTGCACCCAGGTCGTACTTGCGGCCCTCCTTGACCCACTCGATGTACGGCTGCGAAGCTGAAGATCTTTCGTTCAGTACGGACTGGGCTTCCTCAACGACGGCAATCGTCGGGATGCTTTGCGGCGACTCCTTCGTGAACTCCTCCTGGTTGCGGTCGAAGATCCGTCGTAGGATGAGCCCGCTCAGGATCAGTGACGGTCCGCCGCGTAGCTGCGAGACGTCCACGACACAGAGTTTACCGTCGCGAAGTGCAGCAAGCAGTGCATCCATGAGCCGGCTGGCCGGGTCGTGCAGCATGTTGACGATCCGCGTCATGTTCGAGCGCGCTGCAAAGACCTCCATGTCGCTCATGTCATGCGCGTTGAGGCAGCGCTTGATGTGGTCGACGTCGGCCGCGTTGCCGTCCTCAAAGACAAGGTCTACGAGCTCCGCCCAATTCTGGCCGCGCACCGATCTCAGCTTCGCCACGTTTTGCTGGTCCTGCTTCTCGGGCGACAACGCCAGCGAGACCACATCGCTCGCGTTTAGTGTTCGAATGTCGAGCTTGATGCCCGCGGCAACAAACGAACCGTAGTAAGCGCTCGGTGCTTTGCGCGAGGTAAAGATGACCAGCCGGTCCTTCAGGTGTGGAACATCCGCTAGCCCTGGTCGGTCCTTGTCGTCCGGCCAGAAGTACTCGCCGTCCGGGTCGAAGATGATGGTGCCGACCGGAACCTGGCGACCGCCGCGTTTCGTCACCATTGGGTCGGTGCGGTACAGCTCCGAGAAGAGGAGTTTGTTCAGGTTCGACTTGCCGAAGCCGGCGCGAGCGAATACGAAGGTGCGCCGGGATACGAGGCTGTCTGCCGCGAAGCGCACGTGCATCTCAGGATTGACGTGCTGCACCCAGACGTCGGGGGCCAGCTCGCGCTTGCCACCAGTGAAGACGTATTCCCCCATCGCGTAGTGGCCGATCACCGCACCACCGTCGCCGTGGCCGATCAGCCACTTGAGCATGTCGTCGTCGAGGAATGCCACCGGGCTGCCAACGTGCGGCAACCGCCGGTGCGACGCAACGAAGGTCGGCTTGTCGCCATCCAGGCGAAGTACGCCTAGCACGCGGATGTCAACCCGGTACTTCAGGTAGTCCTCGCGCAACTGCTCCGGCACGGCGCGCACTTCGCGCAAGGCCCGGATGTTGAAGTCCTCTCCGGCGGACCCGGTCAGCCGACCTTCTGACGACAACGACGTAATCCGGCCGAGCACCGCCTCGCTTGGCGTTTCGAGTTGAACGACGACAAGCTGGCCGTGCATCGGAATGCGCTGAAAGTCACTTTGGTAGGGCAGCGCCAGGTCGGCATGGAACTCAAGGCCGCCTTCGCGGAAGCCACGAAAGATGCCGATGGTCTTCTCGCGCGCGAAGAGGATCATGCACGTCTCCTGAGCGACTCAATACCGTGCCGAGGCAGGATCACTCGGCTGAAGCGTCAATTCATCGATTCGATCCGCGTGCTGGCCCAGGATCGAACGCACCGACCGCACCACCTGGTCCTGGAGGATCGTCATGTCAAAGTCGACCAGCGCAGCGTTCTCATGCGCCCGTTGCAGGCAGCGGGGATAAAAGGGGATGGGGAAACCATCGATCGCGTCGGCGAGCATGTAGCCAAGCACGGTGGCTGCCTCGGCCGCCTGCGGCTGGAAGATGTCAATCGGCCAGATCGGGTCATGTGGCCGCGCGCCGAACTTCACGAAGAAGAGCTTCCCGCCAACAAACTTGTTCGCCTCGCCGCCGAGCTTTCCCGCCTCCTCGTCGCCGCGGGCGTACTCCTGCCAAACGTACGACTTGGCCTCCAGGTCACGCGGCACTTCGACGTACGCGGGGTAATCGGTGCGCAGAACGCCTTCGATCGCCATCGCCAGCCGATAGCGCTGAAGCACTTTGCTGTGCTTCGCAACGCCAGCGACGTAGATTCGTCGCCGGTGTTTCGTGCGGTGCTCGTCGATCGCGTCCGCCAGGAGCTTGCGATACCCGATGAAGTGCTCGTGCGCGAACACCTTGCTACGCAGGTTTCCGTCCGCGACGATGACCGTGTCGGTGCCGAACTGCCGCTCGGCGATCAGATCAAGGAGCACCGCCCACTCAGTCAGCTCACGATAGACCTGCACCCAGCTCGGCGAGACCGGCTGCACTTTCCGGCCGGGCTCCGGTGGCCGTGGGATCATGTGCGAGAGCTCCCACAGCGAGCTGAGCCCCAGCTTGGCCATTAGCCGGCCCAGTGCGCTCCTCGGCTCTCCTGCCACGAGGTGCCGCGCATTAACCGCCGTCCGATCCGTCGTCGGTGTGACGGCCTCCAGGCAGTATTGGTTGTTGCTCGAATCGACAACCCGAACGAGCTGCACCATGAAGGGGTCGAATTCGATCCGATTGTTGCCGCCATCCGTGCCCACCAGGGAGATGGCGGTCGTGGATCGCGGCTGGATGCGCCGCGTGGCCGACTTGAGCGGCCGAATCTCCTCGCAGAGCTCGTCCAGCACTCGCCGGTCGCTGGCGATGCTCTCAGAGAGCGCGGTCTGCAGCGCCTCGATACTCTCGGGGTCGATCATCGCGTCATTCCCCATGCGCCGCAGCCGGACCAGCCGCGCGCCACATACAGGCAGATCCTCGCCTAGTCAACGCTGAACACCTCGTCCACAGAGTGGTTGATTGGCTCAACCTCAATCTCCCCTATTTCGGTCGTCGGGGACACGTAATGGGGATAGTCGGCTGCTGTGGTTCCTTTCGCGGCGCGCAGATCCCGGCCTCCCTATCCACACGGTCGGCGGTGCACCGCTGCCATTGTACCTAGCCGGATGCCGGGCAGGGCGACCCCTCGGGCCCCAAGCCGCGCGCTCCGGCTGGCCGCGGCGCACCGTCACGCGCGACACACCGCGACGAGCGCGCGCCATAGGGCGCGCCGATCGGCGCCCGCTGATCGCGGATGCTCCACAAGCCCTGAGTCGCGGTCTTGGGCAAGCTCCCCGGCCTCAACGCGGATTGGCCGCTAGTCCTCGATCGCCGACAGCGTCTCACGCACGACCTCCTCGATCGTCGTGATGCCGTCGTAGATGGTCAGCAGGCCGGACTCGCGCAGCGAGCGCATGCCGCGCTTGCGGGCCTCCTTGCGCAGCACGTTGGTCGAGGCGTGCTTCATGATCAGCTCGCGCAGGTCGTCGTCCAGGAGCATGATCTCGAAGATCCCGCGCCGGCCGCGGTAGCCGGTGTGGTTGCAGTACTCGCAGCCCTTGCCGTAGAAGAACGTGCGGCCCTTCACGTCCTCGGGCTTGAGGTTGAGCTCGAAGAGCTGCCGCTCGCCCGGCTGGTACTCCTCCTTGCAGTTCTCGCAGATCTTGCGGACGAACCGCTGGGCGACGATGGCCTCGAGCGTGGCGGTGATGAGGAAGGGCTCCATGCCCAGGTCGAGCAGGCGGGCGATCGAGCTGGGGGCGTCGTTGGTGTGCAGCGTGCTGAAGACCAGGTGGCCGGTCAGCGAGGCCTGCACCGAGATCTGGGCCGTCTCCAGGTCGCGGATCTCGCCGACCAGGATGATGTCCGGGTCCTGCCGCAGGAAGCTCCGCAGGCAGCGGGCGAAGGTCAGGCCGATCTCCTGTTTGATCTGGCACTGGATCATCCCGTCGATGTCGTACTCGACGGGGTCCTCGCTCGTCAGGATCTTCACGTCGATGTTGTTCAATTCGCGCAGGGCCGAGTACAGCGTGGTGGTCTTCCCGGAGCCGGTCGGCCCGGTCACGATGATGATCCCGTGCGGCTTGTTGATGAGCTGGCGTACCGTGGAGAGGTCGTCCTCGCGCAGGCCGATCTGACCCAGGTCCAGGTTCACCTGGCTGCGGTCCAGCACGCGGAGCACGACGCTCTCGCCGAACATGGTCGGCAGGACGCTCACCCGCAGGTCCACCGGCCGCTTCTCGACCAGCAGCTCGATGCGGCCGTCCTGGGGCAGGCGGCGCTCGGCGATGTCGAGGTTGGCCATGACCTTGATGCGGGAGGAGATCGCCATGGCCACGTGCTTGGGGGGCGGGATCATCTCGAAGAGGACGCCGTCGATGCGGTAGCGCATCTTGAACTCGTCCTCGAACGGCTCGAAGTGGATGTCGGACGCCTTGTCGCGGATGGCCTGGAGCAGCACCAGGTTGACCAGCTTCTTGACCGGGCTGCTCTCGGCGGCGCTCTTGAGCGTCTCCAGGTCGATGCTCTCGCCGCGGCCCTCGAGCTTGGAGAGCTCCTCGTCGCCGGAGAGCTCGCCGATGATGTCGTTGATGCTGTCCGCCTTCTCCTCGGGGTAGTAGCGGTTCAGCGCGTCCTGCATGTCCTCGTCGGTCGTGATGCGGGCCACGACGTTGAAGCCCATGAGGGTCTTGAGGTCATCGGTGGCGTGGAAGTTGTCTGGGTTGGCCAGGGCGACGCCGAGCGTGTTGGTGTCGCGGTCGTACTCGGTGGGCACGACGCGGTAGGCGTGGGCCATCTGGCTGGGCACGAGGTCGATGACGTTCTGGGCGATGTCGATGTCGCGCAGGGCGATCGACTCCATGCCCACCTGGGCTGCCAGCGCCAGGTTCACGTCGCCCCGCTTGACGTAGCCCATCTCGACCAGGAGCTGCCCGAGCGGCCCGCGGCGTGATTTCTGAAGCTCGAGGGCCTCCGAGACCTGCGCGCGGGTCACCTTCCCCATCTTGATCAGGATGCGGCCCAGCGGCCGACCCTTGAGCTGCGAGACCGGCGGCATCGGCTCGGATGACATCGCTTCCGTCTCCGTGACCCCTCTGACGGATTATAAGTTCCGCCGTGCCCGCAGCAACGCACGCCGGCCCGCGGCGATCACGTCCCCTCGTGCGAGCTGGCCAGGTAGTCCACCTGCTCTGGCGTGAGCCGGTCGATCGAGACGCCCATCGCCTGGAGCTTGAGCTTGGCGACCTGCTGCTCGATCTCGAGCGGCACGTCGTGCACGGCTACCTCCAGCCGCCCCTTGCGACGCACGATCCACTCGGCCGCCAGGGCCTGCGTGGCGAAGCTCATGTCCATCACGCTGGCCGGGTGCCCGGTGGCCGCGGCCAGGTTGACCAGCCGCCCGTCCGCCAGCAGGTAGATGCTCTTGCGGTCGCTGAGCTGGTACTCGGTCACCATCGGCCGGACGTCCTTGATGACGTTCTGCGCCATCGACTCGAGCGCAGGGATGTCGATCTCGACGTCGAAGTGGCCGCTGTTGCACACGACCGCGCCGGACTTCATCTTCGCGAAGTGCTCCTTGCGCAGCACGTGCTTGTTGCCGGTCACCGTGATGAAAACCTCACCAACGCGGGCCGCCTCGCTCATCGGCACCACGTTGAATCCGTCCATGACGGCCTCGAGCGCCTTGAGGGGGTCGATCTCGGTGACGTGGACGATGGCCCCGGCGCCCCGCGCCCGCATGGCCACGCCCCGCCCGCACCAGCCGTAGCCGGCCACCACCACGTGCTTGCCCGCCAGGAGCATGTCGGTCGCCCGCAGCACGCCGTCGAGCGTGCTCTGTCCCGTACCGTAGCGGTTGTCGAACAGGTGCTTCGTGTCGGCGTCGTTGACCGCGACGACCGGGAAGATCAGGTGCCCGCTGCCGGCCATGGCCCGCAGCCGGATCACGCCCGTGGTTGTCTCCTCCATGCTGGCCAGGATGTTGTCGGCCTCGCTGCGCCGCTTGTTGTGCAGCGTGTTCACCAGGTCCGCCCCGTCGTCCATGGTGATGTTCGGCGCGTGGTCGATCACTGCGTGCAGGTGCTGGTAGAACGTCTTGACGCTCTCGCCCCGCCGGGCGAAGACGGGCACGCCGAAGTCCTTGACCAGGCTGGCGGCGGTGGCGTCCTGCGTGCTGAGGGGGTTGGAGGCGCATAGGGCCACTTCGGCGCCGCCGGCCTTGAGCGTGCGCATCAGGTTGGCCGTCTCGCTGGTGACGTGCATGCAGCAGCCCATGCGGACGCCCTTGAGCGGCTTGGTGCGCTCGAAGCGCTGGCGGATCAGGGCCAGCACGGGCATGTCGCGGTCGGCCCAGAGAATCTTCTTCTTGCCCTCCGGGGCCAGCTTCGCATTCGAGACGTCGTATCCGTTCCTGGGCATCCGCCTTGCTCCTGTCGTACGGGGCGCCACCAGCCGCCTTGCAGGCGGCCGAATCCATAAGCCTAGTCCACGAGGCGCGCGGCGGCAAGCATGCGGGGCAGCGCGCCCGCTGGCCCCCCGCGTGCGCGGGGGGACGTCAAGGAGCCGTCATTCCCGCGAAAGCGGGAATCCAGGGCCGCCAGTGGGGGAATCCCACGTCGCGCCCGTCTGGCGCGGCATCCGGGCGACGGCGCCCCGGCGTACCGCATGCCCGCCTACCGCATCTCCTGCACGCGCTGCATCTCGTCGACCAGGGCCTGTGGGTGGTTGGCCCACTTCTCCGCCTCCAGCGGGGCCACCAGCCCCTGCTTGACCAGCAGGGCCAGCGAGCGCTCCAGCGTGATCATCCGCTCGTCGGGCGTGTTCTTCGTGCGGCTCTGGAGGATCGAGTAGATCTGCTCGACCTTGCCCAGGCGGATCAGGTTCTGCACGCCGTAGGTGTTGTTGAGGATCTCCATCGCCACGACGCGGCCCTGCCCGTCGCTGCGGGGTACGAGCTTCTGGCAGATGATGTGCGAGAGCCCCAGGGAGAGCTGGCTGGCGATCTCGTCCTGCTGCGTGGGCGGATACATGTCGAGGATGCGCGTGATCGTGCCGCGCACGTCGCGGGTGTGCAGCGTGCTGAAGACCAGGTGCCCGGTCTCGGCCGCGGTCAGCGTCCAGCTCGTCGACTCGCGGTCGCGCATTTCGCCGACAAAGATCACGTCCGGGTCCTCGCGCAGGCAGTCGCGCAGCCCGCGCTCGTAGCTGGGCACGTCGCGCCCCACCTCCCGCTGGCTGATCAGCGCCGCCTTGCTCCGCAGGCGGTACTCAATCGGGTCTTCCAGCGTGATGATCCGGCAGGGCGTCGTTTCGGCGATCCGCATGATCAGCGAGGCGATGGTCGTGCTCTTGCCCGCGCCGGTGATGCCGGTCAGCAGCACCAGCCCGTGCTGCCGCGTGACGACGTCCTTCCACACGTCGTTGGGGAAGCCGATCTGCTCGACCGGGATCGGGCTGTCGTCCAGGGCGCGCACGGCGCAGGCGAGCCCGTCGTTGTCGTAGAACGTACTCAGCCGGAACTGCATCGTCTCGGTGATGTGCGAGCTGTCCACCGAGCGGCCCGCCGCCAGCCGCTCCCAGTCCCCCTCCGCGACGATCGAGCGGACCAGCGCCTCCATCGCGGCCGCATCGAGCGGGGCGCCCTTGAGCCGCTGGAGGTTGCCGTCCACGCGGTACACCGGCGGGCTGCCGACCTTGAGATGCAGGTCGCTTACCCGCAGCGTGCCGTGGCGGGCGAAGTAGTCCAGCAGGTCCTTCATGCTCAGCCGCCGCTCGGGCGTGAGCTGGTAGACGGGCGCGTCGATCGCGGGTCGGGCGGACATGGCGTGCTCCCGGGACTCGGCCGGCCCGCCCGCGCCGGCGCGCCGCGGGCCGTCCATGCGGAGACGTTAGAAGTGGCCGCGCCACGGGACAAGCTCTATCCGCCCCGCTACTCCCCCCTCAGCACCCTCCGCAGCGCGTCGTCCAGCCGCCGAAGCGGCGCGACCGAGACCTGCGGGCTGGCCATCGTCCCGGTCACGCGGAACTGGAGAATCTGCCCCCCGGCCTGCTCGAACCACTCCGTGAGCCGCTCAATGCGCGGCCAGGCCTCGGGTGTGGCCGCCACCAGGCTCAGGTCGATCGTGTCGCTGGTCGTGTCCCAGCGACCCGTGCCGACCAGCCGCACGCTCGGGCTGGTCAGCTCCACGCGCGTGAGCTGAAGCTCGCTGCCCACGATGCGGAAGCGCAGGTCCGCCTGGTCGATTGTGTCGCCCCCCGCGGCCCGGCCCGGCAGACCCGCGCGCCACACGCTGACCAGCAGTGGCGTCCGGCCGAACGCCGCCCCGCGGATGCGCAGCTCCCCGTCGCCGCGGCGGGCATAGACGCTGTCGCCTCGGCCGCGAAGCGTGATGCGTCCGTCAGCACGTCCGGGACGTGAGCCGGCGCCGGCGTCGGCGCGCGTCCCATTCTCCGGAGGAAGCAGGTCCTCGAGCGTGACCTCGCGAAACGTGAGCCGAAGCTCGAATTCGTCACGCGTCGGGTCGATCCACACCTCGCCGCTGGCGTCGCCGTCGCCCAGCTTGCCCGCCAGGTCGCGGATCTGGACGGGCTCGCGCGGCGTCGAGCGGACGACCCGTCCGCGCCAGGCCGTGAGGCGTCGCCCGCCGGCCAGCGCGCGGACGAGTTCGAGGCGGGCGTCGAACGTGGCGGCGCCGTCGCGACCGACCGCGGCGGCGCCGACGAGCGATCCGTTCAACTCGCTCCAGTCGAGCCCGAGGGTCATGCTCGCGTCACGGAACATGGCCCGGCCCTGGAGCTCGTACCCGAAGGGCTCGGGGCCGTGCACCGCGAGCCGGTCGAGGTCGAGGTCCACGCCGCCGCGCAGGCTGGTCGCCTCCACCTGCTCGCGCAGCGCCGCCGGCATGGCGGCGACGAGTTCCGGTGTGACGGAGAACCCTTCCGCCCGCAGCGCCGCGTTGATGCTCATCGCCTGCTGCGCCCAGGTCGCCTCCGCGCGGGCCTCGATTCTCCCGTCGCGCTCCCAGCGCGCGGCCAGTGCGCGAATGTCGCACCGGCCCGGCCCGAGCGTTCCCGCGGCGCTGACTTCGTGCAGTGTGACGGGGAACGCCGACGACCGCATCCGCGCCGCCTGTACCTGGACGCTCGCCAGCGGCGACTGGCCGGCGGCGTGACTCAGATTGAGCGCCAGCGTGCCGCCGCCGCTCAGACCCAGCGCGTCGCCCACGCCGCGCCACTCGGGCGGAATGAACTGCGGGATGACCGTTTCGAGGGCCGGCCCGCGGATGTCGAGCCGCAGGTCGAGCGGCTGCCTGGCATGCGCTGGATCGGCGAGTGGGATGTAGCCCGTGGCCGCGAGCGTGGCCGGCCCCTGCGAGGCGGCGAGCGACTCGACGTGCCGCACGTCGGCGTGCTCGACGATCCAGCCCGTGGCGCCGGTCCACGGGCGGCTCGGGTCGAACGCCCGCAGTTCGCCGTCCTTGATCTGGATGGCCAGGTGCCGGCCCGTGCCGGTCTCGGGGTGGCTGTAGACGCGGCCCCACACGTCCGCCACGCCGTTGAATGCGAACGTCGGCGTCAGCGCGTCCTGCCCTGCCGTGCCCGCGTGGTCCTCAAGCGGCGCGGCGTTAGAAGCGACCGGCAGGTCAGCCACCTGCACGCGGAGGTCATACTCGGGTGGCTCGCCCCGGCGGACCTCGCCGTCGAGCGTAACCGCGGTGCCGTCCAGGTAGCCGTGCAGGTCGCGGAAGACGATCTTCCCGCCGCCGATCAGCAGCTCTCCGTCGGCGCGTTCGAGCCGGCCAGCCTCGCCGAGCTGGAGGCTCCCGGCCAGGATGCGGGCCGCGATGGTGACATCCGGCTCGGCGTCGATGGGGCTGGCGAAAGGTCCGTCGGGGCGGTGCAGATGCACGACCGCATCGAGCACGCCCAGTGGGGCCGTGGCCTCCCAGATCGACTTGTAGCTCGGCGGCAGGGACTCGTAGAGCGTCTGGTTGATCGGCATATTGGCCAGGCGAAACGTCAGGTCGACGCCGGTCCACGCGTCGAGGCTGTTGACGGTGCCGACCATGGAGAGCCGCAGGACCTCGCCGCCCCCGCGCAGGTCGAAGTCGAGCCGGCCGCGGCGAAGGCGGATCGCGCCGCTGACGTTGTCAAACGGGTAGGGGAAGCGGACGTAGCGTGCCGAGCCGCGGTGTGCGTCGATGTCGACACAGACGCGATCAAGCAACGTGAGCCCGGGCTCGGGCGGCAGGAGCCAGGCGGTCAGGTCGCCGCGGCCCTGCGGGCGATACTCGGCCAGCACGGTTCGGATGGCCTCGGGGGCCGCTTGCGGGTTGGCCAGGGCGGGGTGCGTCTCGATCGTGGGCAGCGTGCACGACTGCATGTGCACCTCCGCCGAGGCCAGGCGCGCGCCCCACGCATCCAGGTCCAGGGGCTCGCCGCGCTGCAGCGCCGCAGCCAGCTCCAGCACCTCGTCCAGCGCTACGGGGCGCAGCTCGGCCGTCAGCGTCGTGGGTGCGTCGTCGACCCGTCCTTCGGCGTGCAGCCGCACCTCTCCCGGTGCATCGCCCGGCGGCAGCGACATGCGCAGCTCGACCGTCGTGTCGGCCAGGTGGAACGCGTCGCGCTGCGGCTGGGTTTGAACGAATCGCGCGTCCGGCAGCAGCAGAGCGATGTCGCCGACTTCCAGGGTTGCGTGGAGGTCGAAACCATCGAGCCACGCGCCGACGCCAGCCGCGGTCTCCGCGCGCGTCGCGTTCGGCCGCAGGAGCGACATGCCGCGAAGCTGCACCCGCGCCTGGGACAGGAGCGGCGCCAGGCGGGCTGCCAGCTCGGGCGGCAGCGTGGGCGTGACCACGTCCGCCCACAGCGGCGCACGCTGGTAGATCGAGAGCACGCCGCCGGGCGCGCTAAGCGAGAGGCTGGCCAGGTCGCGCTGCGGCGCCGCGGCGAAGCGGACATCAAGCTGGTACGAGCCGCGCGGCAGGCGGCGGCCGCGCACGTCGAGCGTTTCACGCAGGACGGTGCGCGCGCCGGTCGCGTCAATGACCAGGCAGGAGACGTCCACGTTGTGCAGGTCGATCTCCGGGCCGGTCGTGGCCAGTTGGTCGAGGTAGCGCCAGGCATCGCGGGCCAGGTCGGCGCGCGGGGCCGCGCGGGCGGGTTCGGTTGTCGGCGGGGCGTCGCCGGTCGGAGAGGCCGGGCGTGGCGAAGGCGGGCGCAGGACCAGGGGAAGCTGGACGCCGTCGATCTCGATGCGCGTCGGTCGCACCTGCCCCCGGAGCAGGGCCGCCGTTTCGGTCACCACGCGAAGTGACGCGATGCGGATGGGCGGGGGCGCAGCTTCACCCGCTCGTGGCGAATGCGAAGGGGCCAGCACCAGGTCGAGTATCTGCATGCCGCCCCAGGGAGAGTAGGCCACCGACCCGACCTCGCAGCGCTGACCGAGCGCCGTCTCGAGGCCGGCCAGCACCGCCGCGCGAAGCCGCTGCGGGTCGGTGTAGTAGCGGTACGCTCCGGCGACGCAGAGTAGCGCCGCCAGCAGCAGGCCCGCGGCCACGCGCAAGCGTCGACGTCGGCGCTTCGGCATGCGCGCATTGTCGGCCGCGGCGCAGCGCAGACAAGCGCGATTCGCGCCAGGGAGCATGGCAGCTCCGGCTGAGCGGGCGGATTCGGCCCCGCGCCCACTTCTGATGCGCGCGC
Organism: uncultured Planctomycetota bacterium; assembly: GCA_900696535.1. Classification (GTDB taxonomy): domain Bacteria; phylum Planctomycetota; class Phycisphaerae; order UBA1845; family Fen-1342; genus CAADGM01. Next base: position 981 of record CAADGM010000038.1, on the reverse strand, counting down.
TTTGTGGTTACGCTCTGGCCGTCTGCCCGCGGAGGCTCGGCGCGTGCCTGCACTGCTTCTCATTCCGCTGCTCGTCGCGCCGCTCGCGGTGCCGGTGGGCGGTCGCTTGCGCGCGGCGTCGGGCTGGGTGCTGGCGCTGGTGCCGCTGGCGCTACTGGGGTATCTGCTGACGCTCCTGCCGGGGCTGCCTGACGGTGCGGCCGTCGCCGAGTGGCCGTGGCTGGCCGACCTGGGGGTGAGCTTTGCGCTGCGGCTGGATGGCCTGGCGGCCTTGTTCTGCCTGCTGATTCTGGGGATCGGGGCGTTGATCCTGATCTACGCGGGGGGCTACGTGGGCGACGGGCCGGGCATGGGACGCCTGTGCGCGACGCTGCTGGCCTTCATGGGCGCCATGCTCGGGCTGGTCCTGGCCGACGACCTGGTGACGCTCTTTCTCTTCTGGGAGCTGACCAGCATCACTTCTTTCCTCTTGATCGGCTCGCGCAACGAGGACAAGTCCGCCCGCGATGCCGCCCTCCAGGCGCTGCTCGTGACCGGGGCGGGCGGCCTGGCGCTGCTGGCCGGATTGATTCTGCTGATGATGGCGGCGGTGCAGGCCGGCGAGCCGCTGTCCAGTGCCGGACGCCTCTCGACGTTGACGGGCATGCGCGAGGCGCTGGTGGCCAGTCCGCTGTACACGCCGGCGCTGCTCCTGATCGTGGCCGGGGCGGTGACGAAGTCGGCCCAGGTCCCGTTCCACTTCTGGCTTCCTGGTGCGATGGCAGCCCCGACGCCCGTGAGCGCGTACCTGCACTCGGCGACTATGGTGAAGGCCGGGGTGTACCTGCTGGCGCGGCTGCTGCCGGCGCTGGGCTCGACGCCGCTGTGGCACGGGCTGATCACGACCTTCGGCGCCGTCACGATGCTGGCGGGTGCCGCCGCGGCATTGGGGCAGCGGGACCTGAAGCGCATTCTCGCGTACACGACCGTGAGCGCCCTGGG
>CAADGM010000037.1 GCA_900696535.1 uncultured Planctomycetota bacterium | reverse complement strand
ATCGTCTGCCCGGGCCGCTTGATCTCGGTCTCGTTGACGAATCGGTTGTAGCGCTGCGCGCCGGCCGACGTGGCCTGGGCAAGTTGAAGCGTGAACTTGTTGCGGGGGAAGATGGCCGCGTTGCCTGTGTAGGCCATCCGCGGGGCCTGCTTGTCCTCCCGGCTCGTGGGCGACGGCCCGGTCGAGCCGGTGTCGTCCCGCTGCCTAGGCTCCCAGTACGCCGCAGTCGGTCCGGGGTTCGTCCGTGGCGTGCCGCCTCGCGGAAACTCTGGGCACTGAAAGGCGGAGTCGCCGGCTTGGCCGCGGGCGTAAAGGAACCAGGACCAGTGCACGTAGCCGAATTCGCGGCTGACTGGCTGGTTAAACGGATCGAGGCCCCCATCGGCATCGACCGCGTAGTAGTACGCGGGCGGGAACGTGGCGCGACTCTCGGAAAGGTAGGTCTGCAACGCCTGGCCGACCTGCCGCAAGTTCGCTCCGCACTTGACCACACGGGCCTGCTTGCGGGCGCCGTTGAGCGACGGCAGCAGGATCGAGATGAGCAGCGCCAGAATCGCCACCACCACCAGGAGCTCGATCAGCGTGAACGCCCGCCGCCACCGTGTCCGCCTCATCCACTCGCTCTTGTACTCGCACGTCATCGTGAGTCCTCCACTGCGGCACGCTGCACGGCGAGCGCCGTGCCTTCCAACGCCGGCGTGCCTGTCGATCGCATCGCGCCGTCGGCGACCGCGCCGATATCCGCGACGCTGGATCGGCGGTGAGGATGCCCACGACGTTTAAGGCTGAAATGTCGGGATTGCGAGAGAAGCGCTAATTCCGAGACGATTCGCAGTCACCGGAAGGAATTCCCCCCTACGGACGAGGCATTGTTAGCGGCGCGCATGCGCCCGATTAGCGCGCTTCGCAATAACTGAGCGCGGCACGCGCGCCGCGCTCACATGCGACATTCATCGTCGGACGCGGGAATCCCGCGCTACAGCGTGATGACCTTCTCCGCGGCCGCCAGCTCCGTGACGATCTCGTCCATGTTCGAGGGCTTGCTCACCGCGACCGATGCCGTCAGCCCGAAGGTCTCCAGGCACGTGCCGCACGGCTTGATATCGACACCTGCCTCATGGAGTTGCACCAGCTCTGTCAGCACCGGCGAGTCCTTCGTGACCAGGCGGACGCCGCTGTTGTACAGCACAATCGCCCGCAGCCTCCCCAGCGCGAGCGACTTGCGCAGGAACGTCGCCAGGATCTTCTGCCCCAGCGGCCGATCCCCGTGCCCCATCTGATCGTGGTTCAGGACGACAACGGTCTTCATGCCGGATGTGCTCCTGCGTGATCGCATCAACCCTGGCGAATCGCGCGCATCTTCGCGCGCCGCGCCGGAACACTAATCGTCTGGGATCACGCGGGCAACGGGCGGGGGAAGGCGATGCGGGCGCTCAAGTGCCGGGTCGATCCAGGGATCGCAGCGTACCCTCGCGCGACTCGAGCTGGTCCGGCCGGGCCGCCAGGGCACGTTCCATCCGCCAGGTCAGCACCGGGCGGTCAACGAGCCCGACGTTCTCCAGCGCTAGGAGGATTGTCGCGCGCGCCTGGTCGGCTTCGACGCGCGTGCCGGCGCGCTGCTCAAACGCATCCACCGCGGCATCGAACTGCTCGCCGCGCGCGTACAACAGCCCGAGCTGGTAGTGCGCCTCGACCGCCCCACCGCACAGCCGCAGCGCTCGCTCAAAGCGCTCGCGGGCCGCGTCTGGCTGTCCCTGGTCACGCTCACAGAGCCCCAGCTTGACCAGCGCCCGAACGTAGTGCGGGTTCAGCGCCACCGCGCGCTGAAATGCACCGGCCGCGTCCGCCGAACGCCCCGCGTGTCGCAACAGCAGGCCGTAGCGGTAGTGCAGGTCCGCCTGCCCCGCCGAGCGCAGCAGCGCCTGCTCGTGTCGCCTCAGCGCCTCACCCAGGAACGGGTCGTTGGGCGGCGCGTCGGCCGCGTCGAGCGCTCCCGACGCGCCGGCGGGACTCAGGCACAGGCGCGCCGACTCGGCAAAGAGCAGCGTCGTGCTCGGCTCGAGACTGGCCGCCAGGTCCAGTGTCGCCCGGGACTCGCGCGCGTGGCCCTGCGCGTGCTGCGCCAGCCCTAGCCCGATGAACGCCAGCATGAGGCGGTCGTTCAACTCGATGGCGCGGTTGAAGGTCACCGCGGCGGCCACGCTGCGGCCCTGCCGCATGTGCTGCGTGCCCAGCTTGACCGTCGCCTCCAGGAAGGCCGGCTGCGTCGCCAGGGCCGCCTCGTACTCGGCCACCGCGTCGCGGTCCTTGCCCGCACGGACGTACAGGTCGCCAAGCTGCACGTGATAGGCGGCCACGCCCGGCTGCTGGCGCACCAGCCGCTCAAGCGAAAGAATCGCCGCCTCGAGCTCCCCCTCGCGCCCCACGTCCGCGACGCGCGGCCCTTCGTCCGTTTCGGGCTCGACGAAGAGCGCCTGCTGGAAGCGCGCCGCGGCCAGCGCAGCCTGCCCCGTCTCGAGTTCCAGGCAGCCGGCGGTCAGCAGCGTGTCCAGATCCTGCGGGTCCATCTCCGCCAGTTGCGCATAGCAGTCGCATGCCGCGCCCACGTCGCCGCGCCGCAGCGCCAGCGCCGCCAGGCGCTCGCAGGCATTGCGTAGCTGCGGGCACAGCGCCGACGTCTCCCGGTACCAGCGCTGGGCGACGTCAGGCTCGTCGAGGTGCTCGTGCAGGAGGCCCAGGGCGAACGTGATCGCGGCGTCGGATTCGTCGAGCCTGCGGGCGGTCGAAAGGCAGTCCAGCGCCGCACGGCGGTCCGCGTTCGCCTCGTGCACACACGCCAGGCCGAGCAGTGGCTTGGATGATTGCGGCAGCAGGTGCGCGGCCGACTCGAGTGCGCGGCGTGCGGCCGCGTAGCGTCCGTCGCGGAGCCGTGCCAGGCCGAGGCGAAGCTGAAGGTCACCGGAGGTGGGTGAGCGCGCGGCGCGCTGTTCGAGCTCGTCCGCCTGGTCGCCGGCGATGCCGGCCCAGTGTGGCTCGAAGGCCTGGCGCAGCTCACGCAGCAGGCCGCGCCCCAGGACTTCGAGGAGGTAGCTCACGGCGCGCTCCGCGTGACGTCGACTCGCGCTGCGGCGCCGGGATCAATCGGTTGGGGGCGTGCCAGGGTACGCATCGCGGTCCTCCATCCGCTAGCGCCGCGGCGTTGGCTTCGCGGGCTTCTCTTCCGGGCTGTCGACCGGGTCCTCGCGGGGAGTTGTTGGACCGGACGGCACCATGAAGAGCTGCTGACAATGCGCACAGCGGACGACCTTGCCACGGGCGCTGTCCGCGGCCGTGACGGTGCGTCCGCACTTCAGGTTTGGGCAGATCATGGTGACAGGCACGGCTGCTCCCGCGCACCGAGTGCGTCTGAGACGCTGGAGGTATCGACCTGAAAATCAGCCGCGCTTACGCCCCTGCCTCCACCACCCACAGTCGCGCGCCGGCGTGCGCGCCGCGCTGGCCAGGGCCGATAGCCCCCCGCGCCGCCCGCGCGTGGCGGGCAGAATTGCGGACACTGCCCGCGACCAACCAACCTACACCGACGACTTCGCCCTGGTGGTGGACCGCCGTCGAGGACCGTTGCGCCGCGGAACGTCCGCGTCGGGCGGGCTTATCGGGCGACGGACCGCCGGTATCGCGATCTGCCGTCGCCCAGCCAGATACGCGCCGGTCAATGAGTCCGGGCAAGTCGCCAGATCAGCGACCGTCCCGCTCGCCACGACCTGCCCGCCGCGAATCCCGGGCCCGGGACCGAAGTCGACCAGGAAGTCGGCGGCGCGCATGGTCTCCTCGTCGTGCTCGACAACGATCACGGTGTTGCCCATGTCGCGAAGCCGGGCCAGCGACGCAAGCAGCCGCTGGTTGTCGCGCGGATGCAGGCCGATGCTCGGCTCGTCGAGAACGTAGAGCACGCCGACCAGCCCGCAGCCGATCTGGCTGGCCAGTCGAATGCGCTGCGACTCGCCACCGGACAACGATGGCGCCGCCCGGTCCAGCGACAGGTAGTGCAGCCCCACATCCAGCAAGAACTCCAGCCGAGCGCTGATCTCTTTCAGCGGCTCCTCGGCAATCACGCGGCGCACGCCCTCGAGCTCGAGGTGCTGGAGGAAGGTCAGCGTTTGCCGGATCGACCGCCCGCACAGCTCCTGAATATTCAGCGACTCGACCCGGCCCCCGGCGCCCTCCGGGCGGCCGCTCAGCCGCACGCTGAGCGCCTGGGGGTTCAGGCGCCCCCCGCCGCAGCGTCCGCACTTCGCCTGCCGCATGAACTGCTCGTAGTACCGCCGGACGAGGTTTGATTGTGACTTGCGATGCCGGGCGTGCAGCTCGGCCAGCACGCCCTCGAACGTCCCGCCGTGCCGCCAGGTGCCCCCGCGCCCCTTCCACGTGAACGTGATGTGCGCCTCGCCCGTGCCATGCAGCAGCGCCCGCCGCGCCGACAGGGGCAGGTCGCGCCACGGCGCGTTCAGGTCCACACCCAGGTAGTCGGCTACTCCCTGGTAAATGTGCCGGGCCCAGCGCCCCGGCGCGTGCCGCATCGCCACGATGCAGGGCGACAGGAAGCTCTTCGAGCGATCGGGGATCAGCAGGTCCTCGTCGAAGTCGAACCGCGTTCCCAGGCCGTCGCAGTCCGGGCACATCCCCTGCGGGCTGTTGAAGCTGAGGAGCTGTGGCGTGGGCGGCTCGAAGCTGATCCCGCAGGGCGTGCAGGCGAAGCCCGACGATAGCCGGATGTCGGCGTCCGACGAAGCGGCGCGCCGCGCGCGGCGTGCAGGGGCCCCGGCGGCTGGCCCCGCAGCGTGAATCGCCACGACCGCGGTGCCCTCTCCGGCGAGCAGCGCGGCATCGAGCGACTCCGCCAGCCTCGCGCGCACGTTGGGCCGCAGCTCCAGGCGGTCCACGACGACCTCGATGTCATGCCGGCGGTAGCGGTCCAGGGCCGGGGCGGAGGCCAACTCGATGATCTCTCCGTCCACGCGGGCGCGCACGAAACCCTGGCGGATCAGCTCGTCGAACAGGTCCCGGTACTCACCCTTCTGGCCACGGACCTTCGGCGCCAGGAGCGTGAAACGCGTCCCCTCCGGCAACGCGAGAATCCGCTCCAGCATCTGCTCGCGCGTCTGCGCGCTGATCGGACGGCCGCAGCCGGGGCAGTGCTGCACCCCCGCCCGCGCGAAGAGCACACGCAGGTAATCGTGAATCTGCGTGATCGTGCCGACCGTGCTGCGCGGGTTCCAGCCGCTGGTCTTCTGCTGGATCGAGATCGCCGGCGGCAGGCCCGAAATGAGGTCGACGTCTGGCTTGGGCAGCTCCCCCAGGAACTGCCGCGCGTACGAGCTCAGCGACTCGACGTAGCGCCGTTGCCCCTCAGCGTACAGCGTGTCGAACGCGAGACTGCTCTTGCCGCTGCCCGACACGCCGGTAAAGCAGATCAGCCGGTCGGCCGGCAGCGTGACGCTCACGCCGCGAAGGTTGTGCTCGCGCGCGCCGGCGACACGGATGTTCTGGTTGGAGCTGCTCTCAGCCTGCATGGGCATAGCTTCGCCCCCGCGAAGCGCCGCGGCAAGCGAGCCTTGCCCCCCGCCCCCCGGACGATCAGTCGAGCTGCGGACGGCCGATCCTACGGCTGCGGCGGTGGCGGCAGCTCGATGATCGTTTGCGTCTTCACGATTGTCCGCTCCTGCGGGTAGGCGTGGAACGCGTGAACGTGGAACTCGCTGTCCCGCGCCTCATGCTCGATGTACGAGAAGGGCGTCATCTCGCCGTCGGCAAGGTTCTCGTAGAGGTGGAACCAGCCGCGCCGCTCCGCGTGGCGAAGCAGGTCGAAATGGACGGACTTGTATAGCGCGTCGTCCATGGTCTCGACCTGGGTGCTGGTCATGTAGCCCCAGCCGTCGGGCGTACGCCGCTCGTGGTCGCGCTCGCCCTTCAGGCGGAATCGCGAAACGATGCCGCGGGACGGGATGATGTCGCTGTCCTTGGCCAGCAGCTCCGTGAACGACCGGTTCCCGGTGGTCACGGTGACAACGTGGCTGAGCCCGATGATCCACACGTCGGCGTGGTAGCGGGTCTGCTCAACGTGGAAGTCGGCGAAGTGCCGGAAGAGTTCCGGATGCAGCGAACGCTCGAAAGCGAACAGGTGCAGGTCTACCGCCTGCGCTGTCAGCCCACCGAGGTCCACCCTCTCTTTGGTTTCCTCTGTCAAGTCGGTGTCTCCACTCGAAAAAAAACCAGTCCTTCAGTATAGCACGCCGGACGCCGCGCCGTCCGGGGTTTCCCGTATCTCGTGGGCCACGCGGGCCCGGGGGCGAGGTCTGATAGCCAACCCGGGCCTACTGCGCCTCCTGGTCCTCGGTCCCTAGCGACCGCAGCCGGGCAAAGTCATAGATGCCCGTGTCGTGCCCGTCTTTCCAGCGGATCCGCAGCGCGTAATGACCGACCAGCTCGACCGTCTCCGCGGTCGCCATGTCCCGCTGCATGCCCGGCTCGGCCGCGAGCGGCAACGCCGACCGGCTCGTCTCCTCGCGCTGCTGCCGACACCCGGCACACGGACACGCACGCCGCAGTTCGGCCAGGGGATACAAACTGACCACCCCGTCCGACCACGTGATCCGCAGTTCCTTTGACCGATCCAGCGCGATCGCTTGCGGCCGGACCGCCGGTTTCGTCATCGTCCCGCCTCATGCCGACAGCCCGGATCAGCGCCGGGGAGCAGGCGGATTTGCGGGCGCCGCTCAGTGGCCCAGGGGGCTCGACACCCGCGCAGCACGCCGCCCGCGCGCCCGGGCAGGCTCCGCCGCGGCCGGTTCGCCGGTGCTCGTGTCCTCGAAGAACGACCCGAGCTTCCGCAGGCGGTCGTAACGCCGCTTTAACAGCGCCTCGATCTTGCACCGCCTCAGGTCGCGCAGCGTCTTGCCGATCCAGCTTTCGAGACTCCGCGCGGCCTCTTCCGGATTACGGTGCGCTGCACCAAGCGGTTCGGGAATGATCGCGTCGATCAAATTGAGCTGCTTCAGGTGCGTGCTCGTCAGCCGCAGCGCCTCGGCGGCAATCGACGCCTGCGCACCCGACTTCCAGAGAATCGCCGCGCAGCCTTCGGGGCTGATAACCGAGTAGTACGCGTGCTCCATGACCGCGACCTGATCGGCCACGGCAATGCCGAGCGCACCGCCGCTGCCGCCCTCACCAATCACAACCGCGACGATCGGCGTCCGGAGCCGCGACATCTCCATCAGGTTGACGGCGATGGCGCGGGCAATGCCGCGCTCCTCGGCCTCGACACCGGGATACGCCCCCGGCGTGTCAACCAGGCAGACGATCGGCACGCCGAACTTGGCCGCAAGCTGCATCTTCTGAAGCGCTTTGCGGTAGCCCTCGGGGTGGGCACACCCGAAGTTCACGTCGATCTTTTCACGGGTGTCGCGGCCCTTGTGGAGCGCGACCACCATCACGCGGTGGCCGGCCAGCCGGGCAAATCCAGTGACGATGGCCCGGTCATCGCCGTACAGCTTGTCTCCGTGCAGCTCGCAGAAGTCCTTGCAGAGCATCCGGATGTAGTCGCGCGCCAGCGGGCGCCGCGGGTGGCGGGCGACGAGCACCTGCTCCCAGGGGGTCAGGTTCTCGTACGAGTGCTTCAGAGCCGCCTGGAGTTGCTCCCGGATCGCCCCGATCATCGCGGAGTAGTCCCGCCCGGACTCGGCCTGGAGTGACTCCAAGCGCTGAATCTCCTGCTCCATCTGGGCGATCGGCTTCTCGAACTCAAGCACGTTGGTCGGGCCCACCGGGCTCGATGTAGTCGGTCGTTCGCTCATCAGACCTTCCAGAAGACAGTCCGCGCCATGGAAAGGTTGCGAGAACCCTTCGCCATCTTCTGCATTCCGTTGGGGCGAGATACTAGGGCGATCGCCGCCTGCGGGCAAGCGAAATCTGTGGGAGGCCCATGCGTTCGCGATACAAGAGGATCGATCTTATCGGCCAAAACACACATAAAACTTCGTCCTCAATGCGTTTACGCGAATCGCTCGGCGAAGTTGCACCGGAACCGGTAACGGACGCACTATTTGCGCATTTCGCCGCCGATTCCGCCTTGCCGCACCCCGCGGAACGGGTCTTCCACCGTCCTCGTGGCAGGCCGCGCAGCCCGCTATCATCCGGCCCTTCGACGTGATGAGTGGAAGCAAGTTCGAGGCGCGAGGTGCGTAATGCCCGTGTACCGCGTCGAGATTCGCGCCAGGTCCGGCGCTGGGGCGGCCGATTCGTCGCTTCTACTGGCTGAGCTGCGCGGAGCGGGGCTCGATGATCTCGAACGCGTCGAGACCTCGCGGCTGTTTCTCGTCGGCGGCGCGATCGACCGCTCGATCGCTGGCCACATCGCCGAGACGCTGCTCTGCGACGCCGTCACCGAGCAGTACGACGTGTCCGCGGAGGGCGACGCGCTGCCGACGCCGGCCACCGATGAGGTCGCGTTTGAGGTGCACCCGCGCCCCGGCGTGATGGACCCGGTGGCCGAAAGCACGCTCGCTGAGCTGCGCAAGGAGGGCTGGGCCGTCGATAGTGTCCGTACGGGTCGGCGCTACGTCCTCAAGATCTTGCGGCGCGATGACCAGTGGATCACAACCGGTGACCGTGTCGCCGGCGTACTCCGTCGCGTCGTCGCGAACGACTGCATCGAGGTGCTCGTCGCCGGTGCCGCGCCCGTTGGACCGCCTCCTCAGCCGCCGACCTACGCATTCCGCTTGCGGCACGTTCCGCTCCGCGATTTGCGGGACGAGGAGCTCGAAGCGCTCTCGCGCCGCGCCCACCTGTTCCTGTCGCTCGCCGAGATGCGTGCCATCCAGCGTCACTTCGCCCACCTGGGACGTGACCCGACCGACCTCGAACTGGAGACGCTCGCGCAGACCTGGTCCGAGCACTGCGTTCACAAGACGCTCAAGAGCCCGGTCGTATACACGGGTGCCCCGCTGCCCACCGACGGTCGCACAACGGCTTCGTCGCCGCCGGCAGATTCGCGGGAACCCCGCCGCTACGGAAACCTGCTCCGGGAAACCATCATCCAGGCCACCCGGGAGCTGATGCGGCTCGGCCACGGCCCGCGCTGCCTGAGCGTCTTCAGCGACAACGCCGGCGTCATCGAGCTCGATGCCGACTACGGCGTCGCCTTCAAGGTCGAGACGCACAATCGCCCCTCGGCGATCGAGCCGTACGGCGGCGCCGCGACCGGCATCGGCGGCGTCATCCGCGACGTTCTCGGCTGCGGCCTGGGGGCCAAGCCGATCGCCAGCACCGACGTGTTCTGCGTGGCCCCGTCAGACTGGCCTTACGATGCGCTGCCACGCGGGGTGCTCCATCCGCGGCGCGTGCTGCGCGGCATCGTCGCGGGGGTCGCGGATTATGGGAATCGGATGGGCATACCCACGGTGAACGGGGCGGTGTACTTCGACCCGCGGTACCTGGCCAATCCGCTCGTCTTCTGCGGCAACGTCGGTCTCATTCCGCGCGCGTGCATCGAGAAGCGGCCGCAGCCCGGCGACCTGGTCGTGGTCGTTGGCGGCCGCACGGGGCGGGACGGGATTCATGGCGCGACGTTTTCGTCGGCGGAGCTGACCGACTCCCACGCCGACGAGTTCTCGCACGCCGTCCAGATCGGCAACGCGATCACCGAGAAGCGCGTGCTCGACGCGGTCCTGCGGGCGCGGGACGCGATCGGTGTTACCGCCGGGTCGAGCGAGGCGCGGCAGCGATGCCTCTACACCGCGATCACGGACTGCGGCGCGGGAGGGCTGAGCAGCGCGGTCGGCGAGATGGGGGCCGAGATCGGCGGCACAATCGACCTCGAGCGCGTCCCCCTGAAGTATGCCGGCCTGCGGTACGACGAAATCTGGATCTCGGAAGCCCAGGAACGCATGGTGCTCGCGGTTCCTCCGGCCAATCTCGATCCACTCATGCAGATCATGCGGGAGGAGCAGGTCGAGGCGACCGTCATCGGGCACTTCGGCCGCCTCGTCGACTCGGGGCCCCCGCAACCATCCGATCGCCTCATTGTTCGGTACGAAGGACACGTAGTCGGGGAGCTGGAGCTCGCGTTCCTGCATGGCGGCGTGCCGCTGCCCGAGCGCCGGGCAACGTGGGAGCCACCTCCAGGCAGCGCCGAGGCGAGCCCGTCCGAGCGCGCCAAGCGAGCAGCCCCGAGCACCCCATCTCGCCCCAACGTCGCCGAGCTGCTCGCGCATCTCCCGGCCGAGCTCGCCCGACCGACCGTCGCGTCCAAGGCCTGGATCATTCGCGCGTATGACCATGAGGTGCAGGGTGGCAGCGCGGTCAAGCCCCTGATCGGGCGCGGGCGCGGGCCGGGTAACGCCGCCGTGCTTCGTCCCCGCCTGGATGCGTGGCGCGGCATTGCGCTGGGCTGCGGCCTGGCCCCGCACCTGGCGGACGCGGATCCGTACTGGATGGCGGCGGCGGCCATTGACGAAGCCGTGCGGAACGTCGTGTGCGTCGGCGGCGATCCGCGCCGGACGGCGATTCTCGACAACTTCTGCTGGGGACGCACCGACGATCCCCATCAGATGGGCGCGCTCGTCCGCGCCTGCCAGGCCTGCCACGACGCTGCCCTGACCTACGGCACGCCCTTCATTTCCGGCAAGGACTCACTCAACAACGAGTTCGCGCTCGACCCCGCCGACATCGAACCGCTCCTGACGGCGCTTCGCGAGCGGGCGAGCGGCGACCATGCCGACGCCCGCCGGCTGCGTGCCGTGCTGCCGGCGCTTGAGTCGCGCGTCCGCGCGCGGGGGCGGCTCGCGATTCCGCCCACGCTGCTCATCAGCGCGCTGGCGATCGTGGACGACGTGCGCCGCTGCGTCACCAGCGACCTGAAGTCCGCGGGCGATGCGGTGCTGCTCGTCGGCGGGTTGCCCACGCTCGGGTTTGAGCTGCCTCGTGCCGCAGCGGTCCACGCCGCCGTCGCAGGGCTGATCGCCCAGGGGCTCGTGACCGCGTGTCACGACGTTTCCGATGGCGGGGCGCTCGTCGCGCTGGCGGAGATGGCCATGGGCGGGCAGCGCGGGGCCGCGCTCGTCGAGGGCCCGTGGCTTTCGCGCGCAGGCGACGAGCCGGTGGCGGCATACCTGCTTGAGACAGCCCAGCCTGACGAGGTCGCGCGGGGTCTCGACGTGGCAGGCGCGCCGTGCGAGCACATCGCGCAAGTTCTCGATGAACCAGCACTCGTCGCGGGGCAAGTCCGCGCGGCGATTTCGGACCTCGCGTCGGCCTGGTCCGGCGCCGCGGGATAGGCGACCGCAGATCAGGGCGCGCGGCCGGCCGCTGGCGGCCCGAAGCGCCGCCGATGGCCCATGAGGCTCCGGTCAACGGGCGGGGCAGCAGAATCGGACCAATCGGGCTTGGTCCGGCAGGTGCCGGGGGGTTATACTGATGCTGGAGGTGATAGCCCAGCGCGTCCGCCGACGCCCACCCCGCCCCCATCGAGCCCCGGAGGTATCCATGCGCACACGCAGCCTGGTCGTCTGTCTCTTTGTCCTTGCCACGACTGCACTTGCGGCCAGCGACCGGCCGGTCGCACGGCCCGACTCTCCCGCCCTCTGGGGCGGGCCAGACACATACCCCGCCGGCGTGACGCCCGCAGCACCACTCTCGCGAACGCGTGAGGGCGGCCGCCCCGATGCGTTCACGCCGAATTTGATGCCCTTCAGCATCTCGCTGGGCGAGGAGATGCCGACTTCCGGCCTCATCGCCTCTCCGCCGGAGTACTCGCCGACCCGCGGCGTTCTGTACGCCTACGTCCCCGGTCAGTGGACGAACGTTGT
>CAADGM010000036.1 GCA_900696535.1 uncultured Planctomycetota bacterium | reverse complement strand
GGCGCGCATATGCGGATGTGTTCAGCACACTACTGACTGGTGTAAGTCGCACCTCGTGCCTTGCGCGCCAGTTCGTGCGCGCATCCCCCGCGATCGCCCCGTACAACGTCAGTCTTTGCAGCGAGATGCGAGTGGTTATGCAACGAGCACGCTGGCGCGAGCCCGCGCGCACGTTGATCATTGTCAACACGCGGCGCGCCGCGTCCTTCTCTGGAGAAAGCCGCGGACCACCGCCTGGCCTATCGACGTGACTTGAGTCCCAGTGAGGCCGGCGACTCGTGGATCAGCGCACGAGCGCCGATACCACGATGTTCGCCGCCAGACGCTGTGCGTCCTGCGAAGCGAGGCCCCAGCAACCGTCGAACTCCGGGCCGCTCAGCCCGCAGCTCAGGCTGAACGGGCTGTACACGAGCGCGAGCCGCCCCTCGATCCATGCTCCCCAAAGCTCTGGGGCACTCTGCCCCGGTCGCTCCCGAAGCACGTCCGGCGAGTAGCGCACGCGACGCACATCAAAGCCCGGCGCGCCCACAAACACTGGGTGGTCCGGAGGCAATCGGTCGAACCGCGCCTCCGGCAGAATTTGCGCGACCAGCGGGCGCACGCTCGCGTCGAACCCCTCTCCGCCGCAGCAGCGCTCGAGCACAAGGAACCCGCCGCGGCGCAGGTGCGCCGCCAGCGCGGCGCGCTGCGGGGCAGGAAGCTCGAACTGGGTGCTTCCGGAGAGCCAGAGAATCGGGCAGAGGCGCAGCTCGGGCTCGTCGAGCCGGACCTGCCGTGGGCGCGTCACGACGTCGAGTCCAGCTTGCTCGCGCAGGAACGCCGCCAGGCGCACCGGCGCAAGCGGGAAAGGCTGCCAGTCGCCGTCGTAGACGACATGCGCCAGCCGGAGCGCGTCGCTCGTGCCGGCGACGGGCGCGGCCTCGTCCACGCGGGCGGGGAGCACGACTGCGTCGAGCCGGTCGAGCAGGGGCCGTCGCCCGGCCGCGTAAGCGGCGATGTTCGTACCGAGCCGCAGCGCCGCCTCGCTGAGCAGCAGAATGTTGGCCTGCTCCCAGAGACATGACATGTCGTTCGGTGCATAGATCACCGCGGTTCGGCAGCCGTAGTCGACGCCCTTCAGGCCGTACGGCTCGACCTCGTGGAGGACGCGGTAGACGGCGTGTGCCGGGCCCAGCTCGCGGAGCGGGGATTCCGGGAAGGTGAGCTGCGCGAAGCGCTCGAAGCCCTCGCGGAAGTCGACCCGTCCGCAGCAGGCTTCAGCCAGGAGCGTGCCGCCCTGCTCGATATAGGCGCGCACCTTGGCGCGCTGGGCCTCGTTCCATTGCGGGAACTTGTGACCCTGCATGTACAGGAGCGGCGAGGCGAGCCACTCCTCGAGCGGCGCATCGAAGGGAACCGACTGCCACGCGATGGGCTGTCCGAGCTGGTCGTCGATGAAGGCGACCAGGTTCTCGACGTCGTGGCGATCCGGGCTCCACGCGTCGTCGCTCGACCACTGGAGCTTCTGGATCAGCAGCGAGCGGTGGCCCTTGGCCAGGAACAGCAGCGCGAAGCAAGTGTCGCTGAGGCTGTTGTTCCATTTGCCGTCGCCGCGCTGCGTCTTGACCAGGACGTTCGCCCCGGCGCGGTACCAGTCATGCAGGCCGAAAAAGCGCCGGCCGGAGAGGATGCCGACGCGCTCGGCGGCATAGAGCCAGTAGTGGACATAGTTGCCCCGGGCGGGGTTGGTGCCGGCCTGGAAGTTGCGCTCGAGCCACTCGAAGCCGCGTGCCAGCGGACGGTTCACGCGATAGCTGCCGCAGCCCGGGGCGGCGCCGTCGCGAAAACCGCGCTCTCGCGACGGGTTGAACGTCCGCCCAAGGATGAGAAGGTTTGCCACGCCTGCGGCGGTCATGCTGCCGTAGCTCCGGTTCTCGAGCTGGTAGGCCCAGCCGCCGTCGCGGTTCTGGGTTCGCGTGAGGGCGTTCTGCGCCAGGCTCCAGACGCCGGCGGGGACGGGCGCGCCGGCCTGGCTGGCGGCGTGGAGCCCGAGGAGGGCGAACTGGGTGTTGGAGTGGTCCCAACGGTCGCCGTCGTCGGTGTAGGTCCACAGTCCGGAGGCGCGCTGCGCGCGGACCAGCCAGCGCGTGGCGGCGCGGATCTCGTCCCGGTACGCCTGCGGGTCGGCGGTGGCGAGCGCCATGATCTTCAGGCTGACGACGTATGTGTGCTGGTCGGGCAGCTCCCGGATGCGCTCAATGGCCCGCTGGACAGGCGGCGCGTCGGGCGGCTGGCCGGTCGCCAGCAGCGCCAGCGCGGCCAGGCACGTCTGGCCGCCGGGCAATTGCGGCTCCGGCCACGCCCCGTTCGGCTGCTGCGCGCGGAGCAGCGCCTCGACGCCGTCGCGGATCGCGCTCTTGACCTGCCGCCCGGTGGCCTCGGCCCGCGCGGGCTGGGCCGCGGCCGGCCCGCCGTTCGCGATGGCCAGCAGCCAGAGAAGCGCCGCGATGCCTCGGCCCGGTCGCATGTTCCCAAGTATACGAGCGCGCGACGGCGTGGTGCCGCCGTGAACTCGCCCGCGCCGGCGGCGAACGCTATATTGCGGTGCATGAGCACGTCCGGAGGCCACGCCGAGACCTGGACGGTGGGTCGGCTGCTCGCGTGGACGCAGGAGTTCTTCCGGCAGCGCGGGCTCGAGTCCCCACGCCTGTGCGCGGAGATCCTCCTGGCGCACGTGCTCAAGACCGAGCGGCTGCGTCTCTACACGACCTTCGACCAGGAGCCGCCGGCCGAGGCACGCGAGGCGTTCCGCGAGCTGGTTCGCCGGGCGGCGGGCGGCGCTCCGATCGCGTACCTCGTTGGAACCAAGGAGTTCTTCTCGCTCCCGTTCGAAGTGGGGCCGGACGTGCTCATCCCCAGGCCGGAGACGGAGATCCTGGTCGAGCGGACGATCACGCTGTTCAAGGGGGCGGCCGACGCCGCGCCGCTCATCCTGGACCTGTGCACCGGGAGCGGCTGCATCGCGATCGCGCTGGCCCGGCACCTCCCGGGCGCGCGCATCCTGGCGAGCGACATTTCGGAAGGGGCGATCGTGATTGCGCGGCGCAACGCGGAGCGGCACGGCGTGTCGGGGCGGATCGAGTTCCGCGTCGGCGACCTGCTCGACCCGTGGCGTCCGGATGCCGCGGCGCGCGGGCCGCTCGACGTGATCGTGTGCAACCCGCCCTGCGTGGCGGCGGGCGATCCGGCGGTCGAGCCGAGCGTGCGCAACTACGAGCCACACTTGGCGATCTACGCGGGGGCCGACGGGCTGGACGTGATTCGCCGCGTGTTGGGCGAAGCGCCGGCCTGGCTCCGGTCCGGCGGGCACCTGCTGATGGAAGTCGGTTACAACCAGGCGGCCGCGGTGCGCCGCCTTGTGAGCGACAAGCTCTGGACGGGCGCGACGAGCTACCGCGACGGCGGCGGACACGAGCGAGTCCTGCACGTCCGGGCGGCACCGGTCGCGAGTCAAGCGTACGTGGCCTGACAGGAGGACGGCGTGGGACTGCCCTATTTCGAGATTCACGGCGGCAACCGGCTGCGCGGCCGAACGCGGGTAAGCGGGGCCAAGAACGCGGCACTGCCGATCATGGCGGCGGCGCTGCTGTGCGAGGGGGAGGTGATCCTGCGCGACGTTCCGCGGGTGAGCGACGTGCACTTTCTGGCCGAACTGCTCGCCAAGCTGGGTCTGGAGGTCGAGTGGCGGGCCGACGGCTCGCTGCGGCTCTGCGTGCGCGACGAGATGAACTGCAAGGCCGAGTACGACATCGTCCGCAAGATGCGGGCCAGCATCTGCGTGCTCGGGCCACTCCTGGCCAAGCGGCGGCAGGCCCAGGTCTCCATGCCCGGCGGCTGCGCCATCGGCGACCGCCCGATCGACATCCACCTGCGGGCCTTCAAGTCGCTCGGCGCCGAGATCGAACTCGTCAGCGGCGACATCATCGCCCGGGCCAAGAGGCTCCGCGGACGCGAGATGTTCCTCGGCGGTCCGTTCGGCTCGACCGTGCTCGGCACAGGCAACGCCATGATGGCGGCCACGCTGGCGGAGGGTACCACCGTCATCGAGATGGCGGCCTGCGAGCCCGAGGTGGTCGACCTGGCCAACTTCCTCAATCGCTGTGGGGCGTCCATCACCGGGCAGGGCACGCCGCGCATCGTGGTCGAGGGCGTCCGTCAGCTCCGCGGCTGCGAGCACACGATCATCCCCGACCGCATCGAGGCCGGCACGCTAATGGTTGCGGCTGCGATCACCAACGGCGAGGTGACGCTCGACAACTGCCGGCTGGACCACCTGATGGCGTTCGTCGATCGGCTGTCGGCGATCGGTGTGAACGTGGAGAAGGGCAAGGACAACGGCGTGGTGGTCTCGTCCGCCCGCCGGCTCGAGCCGGTTGACGTAACGACGCAGCCCTTCCCAGGCTTCCCGACCGATCTCCAGGCGCAGATCATGTCCCTGCTGTGCCTGGCCGATGGGAACAGCGTGATCACCGAGAAGATCTTCCCGGATCGCTTCATGCACGTCGCCGAGCTGGCCCGCATGGGGGCCCAGCTTCGCAAGGAGGGATCGACCGTCATCGTCGAGGGCGTGAAGCGGCTGGTCGGTGCGCCCGTGATGGCCTCGGACCTGCGGGCGTCGGCGGCTCTGGTGCTGGCCGGCCTCGCGGCCCGCGGCGTTACGAAGGTCAACCGGATCTACCACCTGGATCGCGGGTACGTCAAGTTCGAGGAGCGGCTGAAGGCGCTGGGCGCCGACATTGAGCGCAAGATCGGTGAGGATTCGGGGGGCGACTAAGCCGCGCCGAAGAGTACACTTGCGAACTCACGACACGTACACAGCCTTGACTCTCAGGTGCACAGCCCCCCCGGGCGACTCGGACGCCAAGACACGGCCCGTGTGAAGTCCCGTGTACAGGATAACCCCGTCAGGGAGCGGGGGGATCGCACTCTTCGCCGGGAGCATGAACCACTGTGCGTTGCGAGCGTCGGCGCGTCGACAGCCACCGCCACCGAGGGGGCTCCGTACCAAGCGGTAGGGTTAGTTTGCACTTCGACGCGTGCCACAGCGCGGTATAGTGTTTGCGTTCGGGCAGCGGAACTCCGGGCCGAGCGCCGCGCCTCCATGCCGCAAACGCCTGCGCACGCGAGCGCCTCCGGTACGTCCCCGCGAGTCCCGCCCGCACGTTACTTCCGGAGAGGAGTCATGTTCAGGCTAGCGCGCCATGTACAATCCCTGGTCTTCCTGTTGACGACCGCTATGGTCGCCGCGGCGCAATCGCCGCTCACGGCCGGGTGGACCTACCAGGGGTTCCTGAGAGTCGATGGTGTTCCGGTCAGCGAGCCCGCGAACTTCGAGTTCACGCTGTGGGACGCCGTCAGCGACGGTACGTTGATCGCCGGTCCCGTGGCCGCCAATGGTGTGCCGGTCGAGGACGGGCTTTTCACCGTCTGGCTCGACTTCGGGTCTGATGCCTTCAACGGCGAAGCGCGTTGGCTGGAAGTTCGGGTCAACGGCACGACGCTCGCGCCGCGGCAGCCGCTCGCCGCGGCACCGTACGCCCTCTTCGCGGCCGGACCGTGGCAGACTGGCACCAGCTCGAGGCTGTACTACAACGCGGGCAACGTCGGCATCGGCACGAGCTTCCCCATCGACTATCGCCTGCACGTGAACACGAATTCGGGCAGTGCGGTGTACGGTCGCACGACCGCCAGCGGCCTGACCTATGGCGTGCACGGCCGAAGCGAGAGTCTTGGTGGCATCGGTGTCCTCGGGGAAGCGTCGACGGCGACGGGCAACACGCGGGGCGTCCAGGGTCTCAGCGAGAGCACCGCCGGGCGCGGCGTCTCCGGCATCGTCTCCGCGTCGAGCGGCACGCCGCGCGGGGTTTATGGTCAGGCGCAGGCCGGTGATGGCGCCGGCGTGTACGGCGTCAACAACGCGGGCGCGGGAGGGGCGCCGGGCGTGCATGGCGTGAGCAACGCTCCTTTTGGCAGTGGTGTCTTCGGCCAAGGCAAGTTCAGCGGCGTGAATGGGCAGGCCACCGGGAGCGTCGGCGCCGGCGTCTATGGTGCGAGCAGTCCCGGCGAATTCACCAACTACGGTGTGTGGGGCTTCGCATCAGAGAGTAGTATCGACTACGGCGTCTACTGCAACGGGCGATTTGCCGCCACGGGGACCAAGTCGTTCCGTATCGATCACCCGCTCGACCCCGGAGGCCGCTTTCTCCACCACTACTGCACCGAGGGGCCGGAGCCGCTCAACGTGTACGGCGGAACCGTGATGACCGACGACCACGGCGAGGCCCGGGTGGTGCTGCCGGAGTACTTCGAAGCGATCAACCGCGACTACCGCTACTCGCTGACTGTCGTGGACGATTCCGACGACGATGACTTCGTGCAGGCCAAGGTCGCCAGGGAGATCCACGACCACGAGTTCAAGATCCGCACCAGCGCGCCTTTCACGAAGGTGTGCTGGGAAGTGACGGCGGTCCGAGATGACCTGTGGGTGCGGACGCACGGAGCGCCGGCGGAGACCGACAAGACGGACCGCGAGCGAGGCAAGTACCTGCATCCCGAGCTGTACGGCCTGCCGAAGGATGCGAGCATTGATCGACTTCCGGAGTTCGCGCAGCCGCCAGCCGCGCCCCCTGTCGCGGCAGACCGCTGAGTTCCGTTGGGGCAGGCACGCCTGTGGCGTCCCCCAGGTCAACCGGATCTGCCACCTTGACCGCGGGCACGTGAAGTTCGAGGAGCGCCTCCAGACGGTGGGCACCGACTTCGAGTGCCGGATTGGTGAGGGTTCGGGGGCGACTGAGTCGCACGGGTTGCCGTGGGGTCACTCCGGCCCACAAGAAGGGCCGGTGGGCAGCCCCCCCCCGCGGGGGCCGTGGCCTGCGGCGTGCCCATGGCCGCGTGGAGCGTGCCGCCGGTTCATACCGGACCGCTTCACCGTCCCCCACCGCTGAGACCCGGCTCTCCCGAGGGGCGAAGGCTATGTTGGCCTCGGTCGCTTGCCAGCCGCCCGCGGCGTGCGGTACTGTCTGGCCCTGAAGCCGGTCCTGCCTGCCCGTTTCGCGGCCCACGGCACGGTCAATCTCGCGACAGGAGCAGATGTGGTGGCGCTATCTTCGTCTCGCCGAATCTCGGTCCTGCTGCTCTTCCTTCCCCTTCTGCTGGCCCTGCTGGGCCCCGCTCGGCCGGCCGCCGCCCAGGCGGAGGCACCGCCCGGCGTTGGCGCGAGCACGCTCGACGCTGCTGAGCTGGCCGCCCAGCACGCGCGGGAGGACGCCAACCGGGGGGCGGAGGACATTCCGTTGCCGTGGTTTCTGGCGCCTTTCGCGGGCGTCTTCGCGCTGATCATGGCGTGGCGCTACTACCGGCAGATGCTCGCGCAGCCCGAGGGCACCGAGCCGCGGATGAAGGAGATCGCCGGGTACGTCCGCGAAGGCGCGATGGCCTACCTGCGGCGGCAGTACGGGGTGGTCGCGATCGTGTTCGTGATCATGATCGGCGTGCTCTGGGTCCTGGCCAACGTCCTGCACGTACAGCACTGGCTGGTCCCCTGGGCCTTCCTCACGGGCGGGTTCTTCAGCGGCCTGTGCGGGTTCTTCGGCATGTGGACCGCGACGGCGGCCTCGCACCGGACGGCCGCCGGCGCCCAGAAGTCGCTCAACGATGCACTCCAGGTCGCGTTCCGCGCCGGGGCGGTCATGGGCCTGGTGGTGGTCGGCTTCGGCGTGCTGGACGTGACCATCTGGTTCGGGGCGCTGTACTTCTTCGCGCGCGAGATCTCGCTCTATGAGATCACCGTGATCATGCTGACGTTCGGCATGGGCTGCGCCATGCAGGCGCTGTTCGCCCGGGTCGGCGGCGGCATCTACACGAAGGCGGCCGACGTGGGCGCCGACCTGGTCGGCAAGATCGAGGCGGGCATACCCGAGGACGATCCGCGCAACGCCGCGACCATCGCGGACAACGTGGGTGACAACGTCTGCGACGTGGCCGGCATGGGGGCCGACCTGTACGACTCCTACACGGTTTCGATTCTGGCCAGTGCCACGCTGGGCGTGGCCGCGGCCCGTGAAATCGCGATGGCCACCGGACAGGCCTTCCTGCCGATCGCGATGGGGCTGCTGGCGCTGCCCATTGTCCTGGCGGGGCTGGGGATCTTCACCAGCGTGTTCCTCGGCATCAACCTGGTGCGCACCAAGGAGGGCGCCTCGCAGGCGGAGCTGATGGCCTCGCTGAAGCGCGGCATCAACGGGGCCAGCCTGGCGACGATCGTGCTGAACTTCGCCGTGTGCTTCCTGCTGTTCTACGCGTTCGGTGCGTTCGAGGGGCTGCGCTGGTGGGGCGTGGCCGCGGCCAGCACGATCGGCCTGATCGCCG
>CAADGM010000035.1 GCA_900696535.1 uncultured Planctomycetota bacterium | reverse complement strand
GCCGTCGGTGCTGCGGGTGTACGCGGGTTGTTCGGAGCTTCAGCCATCCAGCTCGACGCCACTCACGTGACGGGCCAGCAACCCGATCCGCGCCGCGCGGCCGTGATCGGTCTTTCCCACTTTATCGAGCACTCGCCGTGGGCATCTTCTGCGCGTCGGCCCGCGCCGCGTCGCGCGACGCGCCTCGCAGGCCGGCAGGTGACCGAACGGCGGGCGGCCGTGCCCATCTCGGCCCGTCAGCGACCGTCCGACCGAGACGGCCGGGTGCCTTGAACGCACAACAATCTAAACGAGCCGCCCGAGCTGCGTCAGTGTTGCGCGAAGATCTTTCGGCAGCGGGGCCGCCAGCTCGAGGGGTTCGCCCGTCGCCGGGTGGGTGCAGAACAGGCGCGCGGCGTGCAGGGTGAGCCGGTCGATGAGCGGGCGCTCGTCGTGCCGCTTGCTCGTCCGATAGCCCGGCTTGTAGGTCGAGAGGAAGACGCCCTCGCCGCTGCCATAGACCGGGTCAACGAGCAGGGGATGCCCGATCGCGGCCAGGTGCACGCGGATCTGGTGCGTCCGGCCCGTCACCGGCTCGCATTCGAGCACGGTGCCCCCGGCCACGCGCTGCACCACGCGGTAGCGCGTCAGGGCCGGCTTTCCCCGCGACGCGACGGCACGCACCCGTTGGCGGCGCGGGTCGAACAGCAGCGGCAAGTCGACCTCGCCGTCGGCCTCGACGAACCCCGACACGAGCGCCAGGTACGTCTTGTGCACCGTCCGGCGCATGAACTGGCGGACGAGGTCCTGCTGCGCGGCAAGCGTTCGCGCCAGCAGCAGTACGCCGCTGGCCTCCCGGTCGATCCGGTGAACCACCCGCGCGGCGGCGTTGTCAGCCAGCCGCGGATCGCGGCGGAGCAGCTCAACGACGCTGGGCGCCGCCCCGCGACCGGGGACCGAGAGCAGCCCGGCAGGCTTATCCACCGCGACCACGTGCGCGTCGAGGTGCAGGATGGTCAGCGCGGCGATGCGGTCCCGCCGGGTATCCGGCGGCCGGGCCCGCGGCGGCTCGGCGCTCATATTCCGCCGCCCGTACGGGGGACCAGGTTGATGCGCACCGTGGTTGGCGGACCGGGGACGAGTTCGACACCGGGGGGCGTGACGATCGTGACGGTGAGCAGCCGCAGGCGCTCCGACGCGGGCGCGTCGAGCGGCGGCAGGATTTCCGGGGTAATCAGCACGAAGGCCCGGATGTCGGCGGGACCGAGCCCGCGCAGCGCGGATTCGCTGCCGGTAACCTCCACGTCAATCCGCCACTCGTTGTTGTCGAGCTTCTGGACCTCGCAGGCCGCCTCCACGCCGGGCGCGAAGAGCTGCCCGACGACGACGTTCTGGATGGTACGTCGCTGCCCCACGGCGCGAGCCACGATCGAGACCCGCGCCGGCCGCAGCGACGCGGCGCGGATCGTGCCAACCGCGTCGTCCAGGGCGACATCGACCGCCCGCGGCACGTTCGGGACCCAGGCGCTGGCCACCGTCGAAAGTGGGGCCCGTATCACCCGCTCTTCGGCGAAGCGCAACAGGTCCTCCGGCGACGGCCGGCGACCCAGGAGGCGACTCACATCCGCCAGTCGGAAAGTGGCCGTCACCGACGCCGGATCCAGGGAGTCGATCTGGAGCGGCACGGGGCCCGGATCGGCCTGCACGCGCAGCGACGCCACGATCCGCTCGTCCACGCGATAGCGGAGCGGAACAAGCGAGGTCGCGTTCACGGACAGCCCGCGCTCGGACACCGCCGGCAGTGCCTGGAGCCGCTCCTTGAGGTCGACAGGCGAGAGCGGATGGTCGCCGGGCGTGCCATCGGGGCCGCCGAGCACCCAGCGGACCTGGAGCGCGCCGTCGCCGACGTCGCGGCGCAGCCGGTCGATCTGCCGGGCGGGGCCGGTCAGCGAGGCGCGGAGCCGGGCCGTGTCCACGTGCAGTTGCTCCGCGGTGCGGACTCGTCCGGCCAGTGCGCCGTCGCGCTGCGCGCTGCGCGGTTCGAGCACGTCGATGATGTGCTCGGACTCGCCGCACTGGATCGTCAACTCGATGTCCACCGACGCCTCGGCCAGGGTGGCCTGGTCGGTCAGGTACCAGATGATCGCAGTGAGCGGCACGACCAGCAGCCCGCGTCGCAGCACCGGCCACAGGCGCCCGAGCACCTGTCGACGCGTCGGGGCGCCGCGGACGCGGCCTTTCAGGTTGAGGCGCGATTCGAGCTCCCCGGCCAGGTCGTCGAGCGAGAGGAACCGGGTGAGCTTGCCGCCGTCGGCCAGCGAGATGACGCCGGTCTCCTCGGAGACCACCAGCACCAGTGCGTCGGTCTCGTAGCTCATGCCGATGGCCGCCAGGTGCCGGCTGCCGAGGGCCAGGTCGATCTCGTCGCTCTCGGTGATCGGGAACTGGCAGTTGGCGGCGATGACGCGGTTGCCGCGGATGATGACGCCCAGATCGTGCAGCGCCGAGTTGGGGAAGAAGATCGAGTTGAGCAGGTTGGCCGAGACTTCGGCGTGGATGAGCGTGCCGTTCTCGGCCCAGCCGGTGAGATCGACCTCGCGCTGGATGGCAACCAGGGCGCCGTACTTGTTCTTGGACAGGTAGCCCGCGGACTTCACCAGCGCATTGATGAGCTGCGACTGCTCACCGCGGGCCCGCACGAGTCGCACGTCGCCGACGCGGATGATCGCGCGGCGCAGCTCGGGCTGAAAGACGACCAGGGCGATCAGGGCCAGGCCGATCAGGATGTAGTTGTAGAGCAGTTCGAGGCGAACCCACCCGAGCTGGTTGACCAGCACGCGCACCACGATGGTCGCCACGACCAGCATGACCAGCACGCCCCGCAACGGACGCGTGCCGCGCGTGCCGTGCAGCACGCTGGCGACCCAGTTCACGCACAGCCCGATGAGCAGCAGCTCGACAATGACCGCCGCCGGCTCGAGCGCAATCCGCGAGACGAACGTGACCAGGGTTTCGTACATCGACCGACAGTATAGAATCGCCCGCGCCGGGCACGCCAGCGGCCACGCGGATGACGCTGCTCGAAGTGGACCAGCCGCCGCGCAGCCCGGGGCCAGGACACGACGGTGGACCTGTTCGAATGGCGTCAGCGGCTCGCGATGAACGTGGCGGTGGTCCGCGCACGCGTCGCGTCGTCGGCGGCCCGAAGTGGGCGCTCGCCAGACGCGGTCCGCATCGTCGGCGTAACCAAGTACGCCTCGCCCGCGGTAATGGCCGAGCTGCCGTCACTCGGCATCACCGACCTGGGCGAGAACCGGGTGCAGCAGCTTGTCGAGCGCGCGGTGGCGGCGGGGCCGGCGCAGGTCGGGTGGCCATCGGGGCCGGCGACCGCCGAGGCGGCGCGGCCGCGGTGGCACATGATCGGGCACTTGCAGCGGAACAAGGTCCGCCAGCTCCTGCCGCACTGCCGCATCGTCCACTCCGTGGACTCCGAGCGGCTGGTGCAGGTCCTGGAGCAGGAGGCGGCGCGACTGGAGACCGCATCGGCCGCGACAGAGCCGGTGCGCGTCGATGTGCTCATCGAGGTCAGCGTCACGGGGGAGGAAAGCAAGGGGGGCGTACCGCCGGCGGCCACGGCGCCGCTCGCCGCGGCCATTGCCGGGTGCCGGCACCTCCTGCTGCGTGGCCTGATGACGATGGCTCCACTGAACCCGGACAGCGAGGCGGCCCGGCCCGTCTTCGCGCGGTTACGCGAGCTGCTGGGCACGCTGCGGAGCGGTGGCGTGGTCGGCCCGTCGTGCGAGCACCTGTCGATGGGCATGAGCCAGGACTACGAGGTCGCCGTGGAGGAGGGCGCGACGCTCGTACGGATCGGGTCGGCCTTGTTCGAGGGGATCGAGTCGGACGACCCGAGGCGAACGTGACCGCGGCTTGAGAGGGTGAGCCGGCCGCCGTATAACGCCGCAGGCGGGGCACCGGCCGGTGTCCACCCGCGCGAGGATGCCGCAATGCCGTTGCGAAGGTTGTCGACCGAAGGCCGGGCGATCGTCGATCTCTCGAACTCCATTGCGCAGGAGTTCGACCTGGAGTACGTGGGGACGGAACACATCCTGCTGGCGATCGTGCGCACACCGACGAGCGTGGCGGCGCGGGCGCTCGCGTCGCTGGGGGTGGACGAGCAGCGCACGCAGCAGACGATCGACGACCTGGTGCAGCGGGCCAAGGAGGACACCTGGGTCTTCGGCCGGCTCCCGGGCACGCCTCACTACCGGGACGTGATCGAGCGCGCCATGCAGATCGCCGAGCAGCTCGAGTCGCCGACCATCGGCAGCGAGCACCTGCTGCTGGCGCTGTTTCATCACGAAGAGAGCACGGCGCTCGTGGCCCTGGCGACGATGGGGGTGACGCGCCACGCCTGCCGTGAGGCGGTGCTGAGGCAACTGGGGGCGAGATAATGCCTGCTTCGGCGGTCTAGTCTGCCGTCCGCGAGGCCGCGCGAGATTCCAAGCTATTGACCCCGCGCCGCGGGCGCGATATCCCACGCGATCAAGCGGGCCGGACCGGCCGCCGGCGTGATGGTGGCGGCTCGGGAGGACCCGGGAAAGCGGAGTGGACAAACGTGGCGAAACCCAAGGTCGGCGTGGTCGGCGGCGGCGTGGTCGGGACGGCGATGGTCAAGCTCTGCGGCCCGGACACCATCGTCTACGACCCCTACAAGCCCGAGCTGGCCGGCAACAAGGACAAGATCAACACCTGCGACGTCGTCTTCATCAGCGTGCCGACGAACATGCGGGACGACGGCAGTTGCGACACCGGCATCGTCGAGGAAGCCGTCTCCTGGGTGGAAGCGCCGCTCCTGATCATCCGCTCCACGGTCGCCCCCGGCACCACCGACCGCCTCCGCGAGAAGTACCGCAAGCACGTCGTCTTTCAGCCCGAGTACCTGGGCGAGACGGTCGCGCACGTGTTCGGCGACATGGCCGAGCGCAACTTCATCGTGCTGGGCGGCACGCCGGAGGACGTGTCCCGCGCGGCCGACTTCTACAAGCACTACTACAACTCGTACGTGTACTTCTACTTCGCCGACGCCAAGACGGCCGAGGTGTGCAAGTACATGGAGAACGCCTTCTACGCCGTCAAGGTGACGTTCGTCAACGAGTTCTATGACATCGCCAAGGCGCACGGCGTCGATTTCAACCTGCTGCGCGAGCTTTGGCTGGCCGACACGCGGATCAGCCGCGATCACACCTTCTGCTACCCCGACAACCGCGGCTTCTCGGGCAAGTGCCTGCCCAAGGACTGCAACGCCATCGTCTACTCCTCGCGGAAGCTCGGCTACGAGCCCGAACTGATGGCGGCCACCCTGAAGATCAACGAGAAGTTCCAGAAGCTGAACCAGAAGTAGGCCCCCCGTTGGTCGCCGAGCCGCGCCCGGCGGCGACGTCGTCCCTGTGGCGCCGCTTCTCAATCGTTGCGCCGTCCCCAGTCCGCGCCGTCGACCGCGTCACCGCACGCGCGGAACGCTCGCCCAGGTCGCCGCCGACGCCGTGATAAGCGGCAGTTCCTCGTTGTGATACGCGGCCACGTCGAGCGGGAACAGGTTGCTGCCGTCCGGCCGGGTGATCGGACAGCCCGCCGCCGCGAGCAGCGCGGCCCCCGCGGCGATGTCCCACAGTCGGGCGTTGTCGCATAGGGCCGCGTCGATCTCGCCAGCGGCGACCATCGCCAGGTGCAGGGCCGTGGCCCCGAAGCATCGGCACACGAAGTGGTCCAGCCACGCGGCCGTCAGCGGCGCGAGGTCGCGGCTGGGGCTCGAAGGGATCGCGGCGACCGCCTTGAGACCCGGGCCGCGCGCCGGCCCGCTCGTCACGCGCCGGGCGATCGGCTGCCCGTTGAGCGTCAGGTCGCCCGCGGCGTCTCCCAGGAACAGGCGGTCGCGCTGCGGCTCGAAGATGGCGCCGACAATCGGGTAGCCCTCCAGCAGGGCCCCGACCGAACAGGCGTAGGCCGGTATGCCGCGAACGAAGTTCCGCGTGCCGTCGAGCGGGTCGACGGCCCAGGTCACGCGGTCGGCGGTCGGCGGAGGGCCACCGGCGGCGCGCTCCTCCTCGGCAATGATCGCGTCGTGCGGCCGCGCGGCCCAGAGGGTGTCGATGACGGCCTGCTGAGCGGCGAGATCGACGTCCGTCACCTCGCTCCGGTCGGCCTTGAGTCGCACCGTGAAGTGCTGATCGAAGGCCCGGTGCGCGATCCAGCCACCGGCGCGGGCAGCCCGGCCGGCCAGCTCGCGTAGCTCGGCGAGCAGCGCGGCGTCGGGCGCGGGTGGGGGGGCGCTCATCAGCTCTTCTTCTTGGCGGGGCGGGCGGCTTGCTTGGCTTCCCGCTTGCGGACCTCGTCCAACTTCGAGATCTCGTCGGCCTTGCGCTGAAGTTCCTCGGCCTGCTCGGCCATGCGCTTCATCATTCGAGAGATCACGCCGGGCTGACGCGGCGCCGGCGGCTGGGGCCCCAGCTCGGCCCGGCGGCGCTTCTCCTCGTCGAGCTGCCGCTTGATCAGCAGTGACTCGCCGATGCCGAACACGTTCGTAGCCAGCCAGTACAGGTTCAGCCCGGCGGGCATGCTGTAGAACATGAGCGGGAACATGATCGACATCATGTAGGCGATCATCTGCTGCTGGCGGATTTGCTCCTCGGGCGACATCCCGCTGGCGGGCTTGGCCGGCTGCCCGGACGCGGCCCGCTGGCGGGCGGCCTCCTTGGCGGCGTCGAGGTGCGGCTTGGGCATGTACTTCTGCTGGAGCCACATGCTCACGCCCATCAGGACCGGGAGGATGTTGATCGAGCGCACGCCGCTGAACATCCAGCCGAGCAGCGGGATGGCACTCAGAATCGGTACGTCCACGGGCGGGTTGAACCGGATGAAGGCATCCGGCGCGGACAAGTCGCGAATCCACCAGCCGTCGAACGGCGCGTGCCGCAGGTGGATGTCGCTGTTGAGCGCCGCCCACAATGCCACCAGGATCGGCATCTGGATCATCATGGGCAGCATCGACATGAACGTGCCGGCCGGGTTGACGTTCTCCTCGGAGAAGAGCCGCATCATCTCCTTGTTGAGCGTCACCTTGTCGTTGGCGTAGCGCTGCTTGAGATCGTCGATCTTGGGCTTGAGGCGGGCCATCGCCTCCTGG
This sequence comes from uncultured Planctomycetota bacterium, assembly GCA_900696535.1. GTDB lineage: Bacteria > Planctomycetota > Phycisphaerae > UBA1845 > Fen-1342 > CAADGM01. The sequence goes on along the minus strand of CAADGM010000035.1, from coordinate 22,935 downwards.
GTGCGGAACATCGACTTCTGCTGCCACACGGCCAGGGGGTGCAGCGCCGTCCGCATGATGATCACCAGGATGATGATCGCGATGCCGTAGTTGCGGACCAGGGCGTGAATCCCGTCGAGCAGCCACGTCATCAGGTGGACCAGCCACCCGAACGTGCACATGCACGTCTGGTCGGCCGACAGCGCCAGGGCGAAGTCCACCGTCCCACCCGAGCCATACGCCGGGTCCACCTGCCGAAGGTACTTCGGGTCCTTCGGCCCCGCGCAGATCTCGAACGCATAGCGCTGGGACTGACCGGCGGCCAGGCTGGCCGGCATCGTGCTGATCCGCGCGACGAGGTCCCCGGGGTGATGGAAGCTGTCCCCGCTGTAATTGAGGTCCGCGACCGTGCCGACCAGGCTAGCGATGTAGTCGACCGAGTCACCGGACTGCGGGAGCGGCCGCGTGAAGACGCCGAAGTACTTGTTGGTCAGCGCCGTCCATGCCAGCGGCCCTTTCTCGGGCACGTCCATGCGGACCGTCGTGCGCTGCCGCGCCGCGTCGAGCAGCGCCTTGTGCATCTGGGCGGCGTTAAGCACCACGGCGCTGCGCTGCTTGTTGAGCTGCGCCGCCAGGAGCTTGCGCATGTCGTGGGCCGGGTCTTCCTCCGGCATGCCCAGCGGCCCGTCCTGCTCCACCCACACCGTGAGCGCCGCGCCAGACGTGTTCTCCAGCTCCAGCGAAAAGTCCACGATCGGGGCCCCCGGCCGAAGCGCGAACCGCTTGCGCAGGCGCAGCCGCGGCTGATCGTCGGCCGTGCGCAGCTCGGTCTCGAAGACGGCGGCCTCGTCCGAGGCGTCGACGACCCGCCATAACGCCTGGTCCAGCAGGTATTCCTGGTTGCCGCGCTCGCGAATCCAGACGCGCGCGGTTCGGAAGGAGTTGTGGACGCGGTATCCGTCGTCCACGGGCGAGATCAGGACGTACGGGTCGTCGGAGTCGAGCGAGCGACGGTAGGCGAAGCGCCCATCACGCTTGCGCGACATGAGCCAGATGGTCGCGAGCGATCCGCCCGTCTGCCGCAGTTCGATCCGGAGCGCGTCGCCCTCGCGGCCGCCCAGGGTGATGGGGCCCTCGTCCGCGGTCGCCTCGACGACCCGCGGCACGCTGGCCGGGCCGAGCGCGGGCGGGGCCGCGCCGGGCTCGGTGGACGCGGGCGCTTTGTCCGTCGTCGGCGGAATGCCGGGTGGCAGGGGAGCCGCGGGGCCGGCGCCGCCGGACTCGACCGGCGCCGTCGCCGGCGGGGGGGGCGGGGGCACGAAGTACCCCACGATGATGCGGTAGGCGAAGAAGATCGCCGTCGCGACGACCAGTGCCTTGACGATTCGGCGAACTTCTGGATCCATGCGGGTTCAGATCACTCCGGGTTCGTAGCGCGGGAGCTCTCGGCCGCGCGGCTGGGCTGGCGGGCCTGCGCGGCGCCCGGCCGGCCGGAGCGACTGGAATACCCGCGGCCGTCGCACGCCGCGGGCGGGGCACGCTGGAACCGCGCATTGTAGGCGTCCGCCGCCGGCACGCAACGCGAGCGTCCGCGGCGACGTGTGCGTTTGCGTCGGCTCCCGCCGCGTGCCAGAATGGGTGTTTTGCGGCCGTGGCCGGGAGACGACCTCGATGCGCTGGCGAAACTACTTCATCCCCACCGCCAAGGAGACGCCCAAGGACGCGACGGCGCCCTCCCACATTCTCATGCTTCGAGCGGGGCTCGTCCGCCAGCTCGCCGCGGGCGTGTACACGTTCCTGCCCCTCGGCTGGCGGGCGCTGCGCAAGGTCGAGCAGATCATCCGCGAGGAGATGGACCGCGCCGGGGCCATCGAGCTCAAGATGCCCTGCCTGACACCGCTCGAGCTCTGGGAGGAGACCGGCCGGGCGGCGGCGATGGGCGACGTGCTCCTGCGGCTGGCGGGGGCGCCGGACGACTGGCGCAGCGGGCTCGTGCTCGGACCGACGCACGAGGAGATCATCACCGAGATCGCCCGGGCCTATCTCTCGAGTTACAAGCAGCTCCCCATCAACCTCTACCAGATCCAGGCCAAGTTCCGAGGCGAGGCACGGCCCAAGAGCGGCGTCCTGCGCACGCGCGAATTCCTGATGAAGGACGCGTACTCATTTCACGTCGATAAGGCTAGCCTCGACGACGGCTACCGGCTCATGTACGACGCGTACTGCCGTGCGTTTGCCCGCTGCGGCCTGCCGTACCTGGCGGTCGAGGCCGACAGCGGCGCGATGGGCGGCGACGTGTCGCACGAGTTCATGGTGCTGACCGACGCGGGCGAGGACCGCGTCGCGCTCAGCGAGAATCGTGACTACGCGGCGAACCTGGAGCGGGCGACGGCGGTCTTCCAGAGCGGGCACGAAGGCACGGAGGCACGAAGGCACGAAGAGGCGGCGGCCGTCCGCGAGGTCCACACACCCAACGCCGGCAAGATTGACGACGTCTGTGCGTTCCTGGGGACCCAGCCCCGGCAGATGATCAAGACGCTCGTGTACACCGGCGTCGAGGAGTCAGCAGGCCAGAGCGCCGGTGCCGGGGCGCGCGCCGCGGCGACGGCTCGCAGGCTGGTGATCGTCGCCTTGGTTCGGGGGGACCACGAAGTCAACGAGATCAAGCTGCGCAAGGTCGCCGGCGTGCCGATCGAGCTGGCCGCGCCAGACCTCATCGAGCAGGTCACGGGGGCGAAGGTCGGCTTCGCCGGTCCTCAGGGCCTCGTCGACCGGATCGACAAGCTGATCATCGACCGCGATGTGACGGTGATGTCCGACGCCGCGACCGGTGCCAACAAGACGGACTACCATGTGCTGGGCGTGCAGCCCGGCCGCGACTTCCCGCTCAGCGGCCCCAAGGTGGTCGTGGCCGACATCCGCAACGTCGTCGACGGCGACCTCTCGCCCACCGGCAGCGGTGCGCCGCTGCGTCTGCGGACGGCGATCGAGGTGGGCCACGTCTTCAAGCTCGGCACGAAGTACAGCGACGCGATGCGTGCACACTACCTCGGCCCGGACGGCAAGCCGGCCCCGTTCATCATGGGATGCTACGGCATCGGCGTGACGCGCGTGCTGGCCGCGGTGATTGAGTCGCACCACGACGACGGCGGCATCATATGGCCGATGTCAGTGGCGCCGTTCCAGGTTCTGGTCATGTCGATCGACCCGCGCGATGAGGAGGTCGTGAGGCTGGCCGAGCAGGTGCACGCGCAGCTCGAGGCCGCCGGGATCGAGTCGCTTTACGACGACCGCGACGAGCGGGCCGGCTTCAAGTTCAAGGATGCGGACCTCGTGGGTATCCCCGTGCGGATCGTGATCGGGAAGAAGTCTCTAGCCGCCGGCGGGGTCGAGTTTCAGCTTCGCAGCCGGCCGGAGAAGACCGTCTTGTCGCCCGACCAGGCCGTGAGCCGGGCGATCGACCACGTCCGGGCCGAGTTGGCCCGGCTGTCGAGCGCGACGTAGGGGATTGGCACGCGGGAGGTTGCGCCGCTCGTGCCAGCCAACGACGTGCTCATCACGGGCACGCACTGAGCACGTCATACAGGATTGGGGTTTTCAGGTATCCGCCGACGTGCCACGCGCTGGCTTGCCCGCCGACCCGGGATGCGGGCCACGATCGCCGCTCCCGCCCGGCCGAATCCGCGACAATTCAGCATTGAACGCGGACCGGCGCGCGCGGTAGACTGTGGTCTGGGAAAACGAATCGTCGCGCGGGTGCGCAGTGCGTGCTCATGGGCACGCGGTGGCGTGTGTGTGCCGACGTTCCGGCGGAACCGGGAACGGACGGCGTTGCCCGCGGAAGCACTTCACGGAGCGATCGCTCCAGGAGGCCGGATCGATGAAGCGATTTGCAATCGGGCTGCTCCTGCTGACAACCACGGTGGCTTTTGCGGCGGACAGGCTGGTCGTTGCCAACGACCAGTCCGGCGTCGCGACGATCTGGGCGGTGGACCCGACCGGGGTGAACCCGCCGGAAGCGTTGTACTCAGGCTCGGGAGCTGAGGCGAAGGCGTGGGGGATGGCGTATGACGCCGACACGAACACGCTGTACTGGAACAACGGCAGTGTGCTGTACAAGTCCATCTATGCCAACCCGCTCGTGCCGGTGAATATGGGGACGATGACGTACAACTCCGCGACGGTGAACTTCGTCGCCCTGGGCTTCAAGAATGGGAAGCTCTACGGCACGCGGAACATCGCCACCGAGGCCGTGTACGCTATCGATCCGGGCTCGCTCACCGCGACGCTCGAGTACCAGTACAACAGCGCGTACGACTTTGGCGGGCTCGAGTTCGACCCGACCAACGGCAAGCTCTACGGTCTGAGCGACTCGGCTCCGGCCGGCGAGCAGCGCGGGCTCTATGAGATCACGCTGAATCCGGGATCCACCACTTTCAAGGCGCCGTATCCCGCGGGCGAGACCGACATTGATGGCCTCGCTGTGTACAACGGGAAGGCCTACTACGTGACCGACGGCCCGAACACCACGCAGCCGTTCTTCTACATCTACGACGTCGCCAGCGGTCTGCAGATTGGAACGCTGGCTTCGCCATTCACCGGCAGCGGCACGTTCTGTGCCGCCACCTACGTGCCAGAGCCGGCCAGCCTCATCCTGCTCGGCCTGGCCGCGCTGGTCACCCGGCGCCGTTCGTAGTTTCGCGACCGCCCCGGGGCGGTCAGCCCGTTTCTCCCACGACGACGCCGCGCCCGCCGCAAGCGAGCGCGGCGTCGTGCTGCGCGCGGGGCGAGGCGGCGCGGTCCCGCTATAATGCCGGCTCGCCCGATGAGCCGCGCTGGGCCCTGCCCGCCCGCGCCGAGCACACGCAGAGAGGACCACCCATGCTGACGCCGTATCGTCCCGAGCCGTACGTCGACTTCACCCAGCCCGAGCCGCGCCAGAAGATGCTCGACGCCCTGGCCAGCGTCCGGGGTCAGCTTGGGCGAACCTGGCCGCTACGGATCGGTGCCCAGAAGCTCCAGACCGACAAGACGATCGCTTCGCTCGCGCCCGCGCACCACGCGACCGTCGTCGGCAAGGTGGCCAAGGCGACCCGCGACCATGCCGAGCAGGCCATCCGCACCGCCGCGGAAACCTTCAAGACCTGGAGCCGCGTCGACCCCGACGTGCGCGCCCGCGTACTTCTGAAGGCGGCGGCGATCATGCGCCGGCGCATCTACGAGCTGGCCGCCTGGATGTGCTTCGAGGAGTCCAAGAGTTGGATTGAGGCCTACGCCGACGCGTGCGAGGCGATCGATTTCCTCGATTTCTACGGTCGCGAGATGATGCGGCTCGGCGGGGCGCAGCCCGTCACGCCCTACCCGGGCGAGGAGAACGAGCTGCGCTACATCCCCCTGGGCGTCGGCGTGATCATCCCCCCGTGGAACTTCCCGCTGGCGATCTGCACGGGCATGACCAGCGCGGCGATCGTGACCGGCAACACGGTCGTCCTCAAGCCGGCCAGTGCCTCACCGGTCATCGCGGCGATCATGGCCGAGATCTTCGAGGATGCGGGCCTGCCGCCGGGCGTGCTCAACTACTGCCCAGGCTCGGGCGGCGAGGTCGGCGATCACCTCGTGGATCATCCACAGACGCGCTTCGTCGCGTTCACCGGGTCGATGGAGATCGGCCTGCGGATCTTCGAGCGCTGCGGCAAGCTGGCGCCGGGGCAGATCTGGCTGAAGCGCACGATCCTCGAGATGGGCGGCAAGGACTGCATCCTGGTCGACGAGACCGCGGACCTCGAAGCGGCGGCGGAGGGCATCGTCGCGGCGGCGTTCGGCTTCCAGGGGCAGAAATGCAGCGCGTGCTCCCGCGCGATTCTGCACCAGGACATCTATGACACCGTGCTGGCCAAGGTCGTCGAGCGGACGAAGAAGCTCACCATCGGTGACACGACCAGCCCCGAGAACTTCTACATGGGTGCCGTGATCGACGAGGCGGCGTACAAGTCCATCAACGACTACATCCGCATCGGCGAGCGTGAGGGCCGCCTCGTCGCGGGCGGCGCTTCCGATCAGGGCCCCGGCAAGTCCGGCGTCACCGTGCCCACCGGCGGCTACTTCATTCCGCCGACCATCATCGAGGGGGTCGACCGCAACGCCCGTATCGCCCAGGAGGAGATCTTCGGGCCCGTGCTGGCGGTCACCAGGGCGAAGAGCTTCGACGACGGGCTCGACATCGCCAACGGAACCAAGTTCGGCCTCACCGGTGCGCTCTACAGCAAAGACCGGTTCCGCCTCGAACGTGCACGCCACGAATTCCACTGCGGCAACCTGTATCTCAACCGCAAGTGCACGGGTGCCCTGGTCGACGTGCAGCCCTTCGGCGGCTTCAACATGTCCGGCACCGACAGCAAGGCCGGCGGCCGCGACTACCTGCTGCTGTTCATGCAGGGCAAGAGCATCACCGAGCGGCTGTAATCGCGCCTGGAGTGACCTCTCGGGCGCCGGCTTCCGTTCCCCCGGGGGGACTGGGCTCCGGCCGGTCTTGTGGCGCCCGTGCAGGGCTGCCGCCCGGTGTCATCGGACTCGCGGCAGCATCGCTCGTGCGCAGACGTTCGCTCGCGCGAGCGAGCAACTCGCGCCACGCCGCTCCCTCGGCCACGCCGAACAGCGCACCGTCGGCGTCCAGCACGAGCAGCGCGGGCAGTTGCCGCAATCCCCACTCGAGCGACACCGTGCCGCCCCAGCCGCGGCGATCGAGCAACTGGCGCCAGCCGATCCCGAGGTCCGCGGTGACCCGGCGGACCGGGTCCGGCTCGGCGTCGAACGACACCCCGACGACCTGGAGCGCAGGGTGCGCGAGTCGGATGGCTTCGATCTCCCGCGCGGCCCGGCACGCCTCGGCGTCGAACGTCGCCCAGACCACGAAAGCGACCGCCCGCCCGCGCATCGACTGAGAGTCGAACGCGCGCCCGTCCAGGTCCGTCCCCGTCACGCGAACCGGCTGGCCGATGCGGTCTTCTCGCGACGCCCGCGCCACCAACTCGCGCAGCGTGGCGTGCTTAGACCAGTTTCGCAGCGCCAGTCCCAGTGTCTCGCGGTAGCGCTGCTCAGTCTCCGCGCTCGCGCCGGCCTCCTCGCTCAACAACGCGACGATTCGCGGGACGTACGCGCTCCGGGGGTAGCGCGCGGTGAAGCCGGCCGCCGCGTCCACCCAGGTCGGATCGCGGCTGGCCGGCGGCGGGCGGAGCGACTCCTGCGCGATTCGCGCCTCGAGCGCGTCGCTTTCTGTTCGCAGGCGAATCAACCGCAGGTGCCAGAACGCGGCCTCGGTCTCGGCCCCGTGACTGGGCGGCGCAGCAAGCAGTTCCTCGACGCGGGTCCGAAGCGAGTCGAACCGTGCCTCGAGACTTCCGACTTCGTAGAGCAATTCGAGCTCGCGGCGGATCGCCGCGTCGCGCTGCGGCCCGCCGGGGTATAGGGTGAGGTATTGCCGGACGGCGGCGAGAACGCGGCCGCGATGCGCGCGAAGGCTTGCGTACCAGTCAGGGCCGCCCGGCGCCGGCGCGGCCGAATCGAGCGTTTCGATCTGTCGCCACAGGACCTGGTCTGACGTTGGGGGAGCGGGCGCTGTTGGCGCCGGCTGGGCGGAGCCAAGCGATAGCAGTGCCAGCATCGTCATGCAGGCGCGGGCCACGAAGCACCCTCCGCGAAGGCGCGGCGCCTTCGCGCCGCCCTTCAGGCCGAGAGCCACGCCGCGACCAGGTCCACCGCGGCGAGTGCATCCCGCCGGTGGATCGACTCGGTAACGGTGTGAATGTAGCGCGTCGGCACAGAAATCGTGATGGCGCGCGTGCCGGCGCGGGTCCGCTGCACCGCGCCCGCGTCTGTGCCGCCGCGCGGGAGCACTTCGCGCTGGAACGGAATCTTGTGCTTCTGGGCCAGGGCCACGAATTCGTCGTAGAGGCCGCGGTGGCTGATGACGGCGCTGTCCATCACCTTGATGCCGACGCCCTTGCCGAATTGGGTGATGGCCTGGTCCTTGCCGATGCCGGGGGTGTCGCAGGCGAGCGTCGTGTCGATGGCGATGCCGATGTCGGGCTCGACGCCGAACGCGGCCGTCCCGGCCCCGCGCAGCCCGACTTCCTCCTGGACGCAGGCCACGAAGTAGATGTCGTACCGCGAGCCCGTCGGGCCGGCTGGGCGTTTGCCGCGTTTGGCTGCCGCCGCCGGCGACCCGTCCACCTGGAGGTAGTCGAGTCCGTGCGCCCGGCGGATGGCGTTAATGCCGACCCACAGCGAGATGCGGTTGTCGAGCGACTTGCCCGTGATTGCCTCGCCGATCGACTCGGTCGTCTGGTACAGCGAGACTGGGTCGCCAATCTCGACCAGCTTGCGGACCTCCGCGGCCGGGCGCATGAGGTCCACGCAGAACTCGTGGATCTCGGGGATCTTCTTCTTCTCCTCGTCTGAGGCGATGTGGACCGGCTTGCCGGCCGGGTTGAGCAGTCCCAGCAGGTCCTGGCGGCCATGCACGACCACGCGGCGGGCGAAGAGGTTGCGTGTGTCGAAGCCGCCCACGTTCTGGAGCCGGAGGAAACCGTCGTCGTCGATGTAGCGGACGTAGAAGCCAATCTCGTCCATGTGGCAGGCGAACATGACCCGCGGGGCGCGATCGGTGGCCAGGCCATCGTGCTTGCCGCCGCGGCGCCCGGCCGGGCCGGCCGCTCGTGTGGCGCGCTTGAAGCAGATCAGGTTGCCCATCGAGTCGATCCGCGTCTCGTCCCAGAGGTCCTTGGAGGCACTCAGGACAAGATCGCGAATCCGCTCCTCGCGACCGGAGACCCCCGGCGTTTCCGTCAGTTGCTTGAGGAACTCGAATGGGCCAAGCTGACTGGCTGTGGGCATGCTTCACCTGCTGTCTGAAAATGTCACGCGACGAGCCGGGAATTCACATCAGGGCCTAGTGTACGTCCCGCGCGCCGCTTTGCCAGCCCGGCCGGCTGGAGCGGACGCGGTCGGAAGGATAGGATGCGGCCGGCCTCGAGCGCGGTGCGCGCAGCGGTCCGCGGCGCCGAGATGTCTCTGGCCCACCCGGTGGAACACCATGAACGCGCATGCCCTTCGGCGTCTTTCCTTCTCGCTCGCTGTCGTTGCAACGTTCATTGTCGGGTCGGCTGCCGGTTGGGCGCAGTCGCCGCCGCCTGTCGAGGAAGAGCCGGTGGCCGAGGCGCCGGTGCCTCCGCCCGCGGACGAAGCCATCGAGTCGCAGACTGAGGGGCAGGAGTCGCAGCCGCCGGCCGACGCTCCGCCCGCCGAGCCGGGTGACGAAGCGCCGCCGGCCGAGTCCGAGGCGGCCACACAGCCGGCCGATGCGGGCCAGCAACTCCAGTTCATCGGCGCGGGTGAGCGCGGCGGCGGGCCGCTCATTGTGGACGGCGTCTCTCGCCGCCCGGCGGGCGACCGGTTCCGCTTCTGGCCGCGGACGGACCGACCGACGCTGGCGTGGCTGGCCGTGCTGGTGGTCCTGGCCCTGACGCTCCGCCCGTCGCAGATCCTCTCGATTCGCACGCTCGACGCGCTCGCGCTTGCGGCCGTGTGCCTGCTGCTCGTGCTGCGCGACGACACGCGCGAACTGCTGTCCACAGGCCATAGCGTGCAGTGGTGGGCCCACATCGGGCTGACCGGCGCGGCGCTGTACTGGATGGTTCGCGGCTTCGCGCTGCTCTACGCGTCGCACGCTCCACCCATGGCGGGAGTCCTCCCCGGCGGCGCTGTGCTGGTGCTCGCCATCGCCGGACTGGTCATCGCGTTCCATCGCGTCGCGACCGCGCCGCTCTCGGAGAGCGGGCGTGATGCGCTGCTCGGCGGCCTTTACGTTGCCGAGTCCGGGTGCCTGCCGTACGGGGAAGACCTCCTCGCCGAGCGGCACTCGCCACTGGTGCACCTCCTGCACGCGGCCGCGGTGAAGGTGCTGCCGCCGAAGATCGTTGCCGACGACGCCGGCAGCGCCGAGCTGGTGGAGTGGAGCGACCGAAGCGCCTGGATGACGGATCAGTGGCCCGATCGCGTTGACCTTGCCAGTGTGCGAGCGGTCAACGCGGTGTTGCTGCTGGTGCTGCTTGTGAGCGTGCTGATCATCGGCCAGCGGCTGTACTCCGCCGAGTGCGGCGTCACGATGGTCGCGATACTTTGCGTGTTCCCCGGCGTGCTGGATGTGCTTACACAGCCGGACGTCATGCTGCCCGCGGCGCTGATCGGCCTGTCGATCGCGCTGTCGTTGCTGCCCGGCTTCGGCGGGCTTCTGGGCATGCTCGGGTTCACGCTGGCCGGCGTGGCCTGGCCGTGGGCCTGGGCGGCTGTGCCGGTGCTTGGTGCCATGTGCCTGCGCCGCGGCTGGCAGGCGTTGGGTGGCCTGCTCGGCCTGGTGATCGGCGTGGCGACGATCCTCTTCGGAATCCTCGCGATGGTGCAGCCGACGCTGCCGCGCTACGAGGGAGCCGTGCGTGCGGCCGGGCTCGAGCCGGGTTACCGCGCGCAGCTCAACGCGGATCGCCTGCTGGTGGTCGAGCCGCGAACGCCGCCCGACGCGCCCGCGTCCGCTGCGATGACGGGCTGGCTGTGGCGCGCGCTCCTCGCGACCGAGTCGGCCACGTTCAAGGTCGGCCCGGGCGACAGCGCGGCCATCCCCGCGACCATGCCCGCGGGCGTCGCGTCCGCCACGATCCTCTACCGCGACATCAAGGCCACCGCCGACGCGCGGCCCGTGCTCGAAACGGCCTACCGCGAGGCCCTGGAGCGCGCCGGCGGCCTGGAAGCGCTCTCCGCCGCCGCCCGAACGGTCATCGAGGCCACCTGGCTCCCGGCCATGGGCCGCACCGACCTGCCGCCCACGCCCTGGTCGATCTGGTCTGGCGAAGAGCTGATCGAGGGACGCTGGCTGCAAGTCCGCCGCGGCGTAAAGGTGGCTGCCGCGCTGCTCGTGCTCGCCGCCGCGTTCGCCCTGCTCTCGCGAAAGCAGCCGGCTACGCTGCGTCGACTGGCCGGCGGCTTGCTCGTGGCGCTGACGGCGGCGCAGCTCGCCACGGCGCACGGCGCGGGCGGTTTCCCTGCACTTATCGTGCCGGCGATACTCACACTCTGGGCGGCGTTCGACCGCGAGGCGACCCCAGCCCGCGGCCCGCTCGCGAACGGGCTGGCGCAGGGCGCCGGCGGCACCGCGCGATGATGCTCGGCTGAGGAGCGGCGGCGCCGGTCTCTCTGCCGGTGCCGCTTCGAGCAGTCGTAATCACGCGGCATGGCTCCGCGTTGACCGCCCCGACCCGGCGCGGTATCGATGCGCCATGACACCCCGCGAAACCATCGCCATCCTCGATTTCGGCAGCCAATACTCGCAGCTCATCGCCCGGCGGGTGCGCGAGTGCCACGTTTACAGCGAGCTGCTGCCCTCCCATGCGACGGCTGAGCGGCTGCGGTCCGGCAACGTGAAAGGGGTGATCCTGTCGGGCGGACCGGCGAGCGTCTACGAGTCGGGTGCTCCCCGCTGCGACCCGGCCATCTTCGAGCTGGGCGTGCCCGTGCTGGGCATCTGCTACGGCATGCAGGTCGCCTGCCAGCTCCTTGGCGGGCAGGTGCAGGCCGGGCAAACGCGGGAGTACGGCCGCACGCGACTGCGCATCCACCGCCCCGACACGCTGCTGGCCCACCTGCCGTCGGAAACCACCGTGTGGATGAGCCACGGCGACATCGTCACCGCGGTGCCCGCGGCCTTCGACACGCTCGCCTCGACCGACGGTTGCCCCCTGGCCGCCGTGCGACACCGCGAGCGCCCCGTCTTCGGCGTGCAGTTTCACCCCGAAGTGACGCATACGCCCGGCGGCGAGCAGATGCTGCGGAACTTCGTGTATGACCTGTGCGGCTGCCGCGGGGAGTGGCGCGTTGGGAACGTCATCGACGCGGCCATCGAGCAGGTGCGGGCCCGGGTGGGCCCGGCGCAGCGCGTTATCTGCGGCCTCTCCGGCGGTGTGGACAGCAGCGTGGTGGCGGCCTTGCTGCATCGCGCGATCGGCGATCGCCTCGTGTGCATTTTCGTCGACAACGGCCTGTGCCGGAATCGCGAGGCCGAGCTGGTCGAGGCCACCTTCCGCGGGCACTTCCAGATTGACCTGCGCGTCGCCGACGCCCGCGAGCGGTTCCTGGCCAGGCTGGCCGGCGTGACCGATCCGCAGCAGAAGCGGCTGATCATCGGACACGAGTTCATCGCGGTCTTCAGGGAGCACGCCGAGCGCGTCGAGGGTGCCGCGTTTCTCGCGCAAGGCACGATCTACCCCGACGTGATCGAGTCGGGGCACGGCCCCGGCGGGCAGACCGCGATGATCAAGGCTCACCACAACGTCGGTGGCCTGCCCGCCGAACTCGGCTTCGAGCTCATCGAGCCGCTGCGAAATCTGTTCAAGGACGAGGTGCGGCTGCTGGGCGAGGCGCTCGGGCTGCCCGAGGCGCTCGTCTGGCGGCACCCCTTCCCCGGCCCGGGCCTGGCGGTCCGGGTGATCGGCGAGGTGACCGAGCCGCGTCTGCGCATCCTGCGCGACGCCGACGAGATCCTGCTCGACGAGCTGCATGCCGCCGGCTGGTATCGCCGGATCGCGCAGGGATTCGCCGTGCTTGTGCCGGTCGCCAGCGTGGGCGTGATGGGCGATGGGCGTACGTACGAGGGCCAGAACCTGGTGGTCCTGCGCCTGGTCGAGTCGACCGACTTCATGACGGCCGACTGGGCCCGGATCGACTACGCGGTGCTCGCAACAGTGGCGAGCCGGATCATGAACGAGGTGCGCGGCGTGAATCGCGTCGCGTACGACATTTCGACCAAGCCGCCCGCGACGATCGAGTGGCAGTAGGCCGGGCGAGTCGCCCCCGCCGCCCGCGCTACCCCCGCGCTCCGGCCAGGCGTACTTCCTCGACGCCCGCCAGTTCGCGGCACGCCCGCAGGAACTCGTGCGTCGCGTGCACCCCCGAGCACTCGCGCGGGCGAATGCTGGCCGTCCACCCCTCCAGCGACGTGATCTCGATGTAGAGCGCTGTGCTCCCGCGGTGCTGGCGGCACATGTCCCGCAGCCGTGGCAAGGCCGCCTGGGCCACCTCGCCGCTGGCCAGCCGCACCACCAGGCTCCGGGCGTACTCGCGCACCGCGTCTTGCACCGGGACCACGCGGGAGACCTGCACGCTCGGCTCCTCGCGACGCCGGTTGACTTTGCCCTCGACGAAGACGACGGCGTCCGGCCGCAGGACCGGGAGGACCGCATCCTGCCGCTCGGGCGGAACGATGATCTCGATCGAGCCGGCGAAGTCCTCCAGCGTTGCCACGATCAGCTTCTTGCCCACCGAGCGGCCGAACTTGATCGGCACCGCGCGAACTTTCGTCACCAGCCCGGCCAGCACGACCGGCTCGGCCTCGCGCCGGCGAATCAGGTCCGCCGTCGTCGTATCGGCGAAGCGGCGCACGGTGTCCTCGTGCTCGGTCAGCGGGTGCTTGGTGATGTAGAAGCCCAGCGTGGCCTTCTCGTAGGCCAGCATCTCCGCGTCAGTCCACTCCTCGCTGCCGATCCGTGGTGGCGGGAGCGCCTCCGCCGGGCCGAACGCCCCGAACATGCTGAGCTGCCCGGCCCGGCGGTCGCGGTGCGCCTCCTGGCCGAGTTCCATGCCGCGTTCGAGCACGTTGATGAGCGCCCGCCGCATCGCCCCGGTGCTGTCGAACGCGCCGGCCTTGATGAGCGCCTCGATCACCGCCTTGTTGACCACCGTGAGGTCGACGCGCTCGCAGAAGTCGAACAGGTCGCGGAAGCGCCCGCCCGCGCTGCGGGCGGCGAGGATCGCCTGCACGGCCTTGTGCCCGACCCCGCTGATCGCTGCCAGTCCGAACCGAATGTGGCCTTGGGCTGGCCCGCGCGGCGGCGCGCCGGCGCCGGGCGCTGCGGCACGCGGGCTCGCGGCGCCGCTTGGTACGCGTCCCTCGCCGTTCACCTCCCCGACCCCACACCGCCTCACCTGCTCACGCCCGTTCCCCGAGTGGCCTTCGGGCCGCGCCGCACTCGCCTCGACGGGATAAACGACGGTGAAAAACTCCTCGCTCTCGTTCACGTCCGGCGGACGCACGGCAATGCCGACCGTTCCGTCCGGCAGACGCACGCGCCGGCACTCGTCGATGTACTCGGCGATCTTGTCCGTGTTGCCGCTCTCGTACGTCAGGACGGCGGCCATGAACTCGAGCGGAAAGTAGGTCTTGAGGTACGCGGTCTGGAACGCCAGCAGCGCGTAGCCCGTCGAGTGCGCTTTGTTGAACGCGTAGCCGCCGAACTTGAGGATGTCGGCGAAGATCGCCTCGGCCGTTTCGGCGGTCAGTCCGCGGCGCACGCAGCCCTCGATGAACGGCCCGCGCTCCGCCGCGATCATGGACTCCTTCTTCTTGCTGATCGCCTTGGCGAGACGGAATGCGCGGCGCAGTGGCACGTCGCCCAGTCGGTTGACCAGTCGCGAGACCTGCTCCTGGTAGACCATGATGCCGTAGGTCTCCTGGAGCACCTCGGTCATGATCGGGTGGGGCGTGGACCAGCGCTTGCGGCCGTGCTTGCGGGCGACGTACTCGTCGATGTGCTCCATGGGGCCGGGGCGGAAGAGGGCATTGGCGGCGATGAGGTCCTCGATGCGGTTGGGCTTCATCTTCATGAGCACGTCGCGCATGCCGCCGGACTCGAACTGGAACACGCCGCGGGTCTCGCCCCGCTGGAGCAGCTCGAAGACGCGCTGATCGGTGAGGTCGAGGTTCTCCAGGTCGAGCCGGACGCCGTGATGCCGCTCGACGAGCTTGCGCGCCAGGTGGATCTGCGAGAGCGTGCGCAGGCCGAGGAAGTCCATCTTGAGCAAGCCGACCTTCTCGACGGTCGGGCCCTCGTACTGCGTGACTGTGTCCTTGGAGTCCGCCGGTTTGTAGAGCGGGATCAGCGTGTCGAGCGGCACGTCGGCGATGACCACGCCCGCCGCGTGCACGGATGCGTGTCGGGCCAGCCCCTCCAGTCGCTTGCCGATCTCCAGGACTTCGCGGAGACGCTCGTCGGTCTCGTAGTGCCGCTTCAGCTCGGGCTCCCGCTCGATGGCCTTCTCGAGCGTGATCTTGAGCTCCTCCGGGACGAGCTTGGCCACGCGGTCGGCGTCCGCCAGCGGCACGTCCAGCACGCGGCAGATGTCGCGGATTGCCGCCCGCGGCTTGAGCCGCCCGAACGTGATGATCTGCGCGACGTGGCCGTACTTGCGCCGAACGTACTCGATGACCTCGCCGCGCCGGTCCTGGCACAGGTCGATGTCGATGTCAGGCATCTCGTCGCGCTCGGGGTCCATGAAGCGCTCGAAGTACAGCTCGTAGCGCAGCGGGTCGGCCTGGCTGATGCCCAGGCAGTAGCCCACCACTGTGCTGCACCCGGACCCGCGGGCGCAGGCCGGTATGTCGTGCTCCCGCGCGTAGCGCACGAAGTCCCAGACGATCAGGAAGTAGCTCGAGAACCCCTTGCTGGCGATGACCGACAGCTCGTAGTCGATCCGCTCGGTCAGCTCCAGCGTCAGCTCCCCGTACCGCTCGCGCGCGCCCGCGTACACCAGCGCGCGCAGGTACGCGTCGGCGTCCTGCCCGTCCGGCGGCGCGTACTTCGGCGCGAAGCGCCGCGTGAAGTCCAGCTCGACGTTGCACATCTCCGCTACGCGCAGCGTGTTCGCCCGCGCCTCGGCGTACTCCGGCAGCGCCGCCGCCATCTCCTCGGCGGTCTTGAGGTAGAACTGCTGGCTCTCGAACTTGAAGCGGTTGGGATCGCTTCGCCGGGCACGCGTGCTGATGCAGCACAGCACGTCGTGGGCGTCGGCGTCGTCCGCGTCCAGGTAGTGCACGTCGTTCGTCGCGATCAGCCCTACCCCCAGCCGCCGGGCCAGCTCGCGCAGCTCGGGATTCGTGGCGGCCTGCTCGGCCAGTCCGTGGTTCTGCACTTCGATGAAGAAGCGGTCCGCGCCGAAGATCTCCAGGTACGTCTCGGCCATCTGCCGTGCCACGCGCGCATCTGCCTTGAGCAGCGCCGTGGGCAGTTCGCCCTTCAGGCACGTGCTCGTGCAGATCAGCCCCTGGCTGTGTGCCCGGAGGATCTCCTTGTCGATGCGCGGCCGGCGGTAGAACCCCTCGATGTAGGCCGCGCTGGTCAGTCGGATCAGGTTCTCGAAGCCCGTGCGGTCCTGCGCGAGCAGGAGCAGGTGGAAGTTCGAATCGCCCAGCCACTTGGCCTCCCGGTCGCGCCGATCGCCGGGCGCCATGTAGACCTCGCAGCCGAGGATCGGCTTAACGCCGGCGGAGACCGCGGCCGAGTAGAACTCGATCGCGCCGAAGAGGTTGCCGTGGTCGGTCACGGCGACCGCCGGCATGCCGAGCTTTTTGCAGCGTTCAACGACGCCGCGAATGCGGCAGGCGCCGTCCAGCAGCGAGTACTCGGTGTGCAGGTGGAGGTGCACGAACGCGGTCTCGCGGGGCGCGGCCGCGCGTGGGGGGTCGGTGTCGGGGCGCGTGCTCATTCGGGACCTTGCGGCTTGGGGACGCCGCGCATGCTAGGGGGCAACGCGAAGAACGCCAACCGGGTTTGTGGACGACGCACGGCGCGGCCATTGACAGGCTGTCAATAACGCCGCGGTGCGTGGCAGATCGGGCGTCGCGGCGGTTGCAGCGAGTGCTGCTCCCCGCGAGACTCGGACGCCGGCTCGCCACCGCCGAGCGGTCAGGCGTAGAATCGTCGGGACGCCTGGGTAATGCCACCGATGTCGACTGAACGCGCCAAGCGCCTCATGGAGCTCTTCGAGCAGGCCTGCCGCCTGGATGCGTCGGCGCGGCCGGGATTCCTGGACGAGCACTGCGGCGGCGACGCGGAACTGCGCCGCGACCTGGAGCGGATGTTCGCGCACGACGCCGCGACGCAGCCGCTGTTCCGCTCACAGGCCCTGGTGGGCGAGATAGCCCAGGCGGCGGGCGCGCTCGCCGGGGGTGTCGCCGCGGCGCCGGTCGCGTCGGAGATGCCGTCCGAAATCGGACCGTACCGAATCCTGGGCTGCATCGGGCAGGGCGGGATGGGGACCGTGTACGAAGCGGAGCAGCAGTCTCCGCGGCGCACGGTGGCGCTCAAGGTCATTCGGCCCGAACTGGTGTCGCTCAGCCTGGCCCAACGGTTCGAGATCGAGGCCCACGTCCTCGGGCGCCTGCAACACCCCGGCATTGCCCAGGTCTTCGAGGCGGGCACGATCCAGACGCCGACCGGGCCGCAGATGTTCATCGCGATGGAGCTGGTCCGCGGCAAGCCGCTGACCGAGCACGCGCGGGCCGAGCCGCAGCCGCTCAGTGTCCGGCAGCGCGTGGCCCTGATGGCCCGCGTGTGCGACGCGGTGCACCACGCCCACCAGCGCGGGATCATTCACCGCGATCTCAAGCCGAGCAACATCCTGGTCGTGCCCGAGACGGACGACCACGACTCGTCGGGGTTCCCGACCGGCGCGGCGCCGGCCGGCGTGCGCAGCGGGACGGTGCGCGCCGCGGACTCGGTGCTGCGCGCGGGCGATCGCTCGCTTGCTCACGTGGGCCAGCCGAAGGTGCTCGACTTCGGCGTCGCGCGGGCCAGTGACTCGGACTTGCAGGTGACGCTCGTCCAGACCGGGTTTGGCCAGCTCATCGGGACCCTGCCGTACATGAGCCCGGAGCAGTTCGCGGGCGACCCGGCCGAAATCGACACGCGCAGCGACGTGTACGCCCTGGGCGTGATCCTCTACGAGCTGCTGACCGGTGCGCTGCCCCACCCGACGGCCACGCGGTGGATACCCGAGGCCATCCGCGCGGTGCGCGAGGACGTGCCGCGACCGCTGAGCAGCTTCTCGCGCGTGCTGCGGGGCGAGCTGGACACGATCGTCGCCAAGGCGCTCGACAAGGACAAGGCGCGGCGCTACCAGTCCGCCGCCGAGCTGGGCAGCGACCTGCGCCGCTTCCTCGCGGGTGAGCCGATCCTGGCCAAGCGCGACAGCAACCTGTACGTGCTGCGCAAGACGCTGCGGCGCTACCGGCTGGCGGCCGCGGCCGGAACGGCCGTGCTCGTGCTCGCGCTGGCTGCCAGCCTGGCCCTGGTCGTGCTCTACAGCCGGGCCGAGAAGAGTCGCAAGGCGGCCGAGCACGAGCGCAGTGTGGCCAGCGCAGCCCACGCCGCGGCGCAGCGCGAGGCGGAACGGGCCCGGGCCGAGGAGCGCAAGACGCACCAGATCAACCAGGTGCTGACGCGGCTGTTTCACGCGGCCGACCCCAAGAGTGCGAAGGGCCGGGATCGGACCGTTCGCGAGGTGCTCGACGAGTGCGCCGACCGCGTGCTCGCAGGTCTGAGCGACGCCCCGGACGTCCAGGCCGCCGTGCAGTACGCGATCGGCCAGACGTACCAGGCGCTCGGCGAGTACGAGCGCGCCGAGCGGCTGCACCGGGACGCATACAACACCGCCAAGGCGCTCTACGGCGACGAGCCGCGGCGCGACACGGCGGACTATGCCGTCAGCCTGGCGGCCGTGGTCGGCAACCTGGGCCAGCTTGACGAGGCCGAGACGCTGCTTCGCGAGGCGCTGGCGATGCACGTGGCGGTCGAGGGCGCAGACAGTCCCGACGTGGCCTGGGATCTGCACTCGCTGTCCACGGTGCTGGTCAACAAGCACGAGCTGGATGAGGCCGAGGTGCTCGCACGCCGCTCGCTCGCCATGTACCGGCGGTACAGGGAGCAGGGCCTCACCGACCTCGGCGGGCCGGCGCCGGATGAGCAGTCGATGCTCACCGACGCGCTCGGATCGCTCGTCATGCTCCTGTACCAGAAGCGCGACTTCGAGGAAGCCCTGCCCCTTGCGCGCGAAGCCTTGGAGGTCGCCCGCAGCGAGGTCGGTGAGGCTCACCCACAGATGGCGATGGCGCTCAATAACCTCGGCGCGGTGCTCAGTGCGATCGGCCGGAAGGAGGAAGCCCTCGAGCGTTACGAGCAGGCGATCGCCGTGGTTCGGCAGGTGCAGGGCGCGGACCATCCGGACGTGGCCAGCGGGCTGGTCAACGTCGGATTGGAGCTACTCGACCAGAGCCAACCGGAGCGGGCCGAGGCTGCCTTTCGCGAGGCGGTCGAGATTCGCCGCGCAAAGCTGCCCGCGGGGCACGTGCACATCGGCGACGCACTCTCCGGGTGGGGCATGGCGCTGACGCGGGCGGGTCGTGCGCAGGAGGCGGAGCCGGTGCTGCGCGAGGCGCTCGAGCTGCGGCGGGGGGGGTATCCGCCCGGCGATGCGCGGGTCGCGTTCACGCAGGTCGGACTGGGGAGTTGCCTGGTCGCGCTCGGCCGATACGAGGAGGCTGAGCCGCTGCTGCGCGACGCGCACGCCGTGATCGCGGCGCAGCGTGGCCCCCGGCACAAGTACGCGCTCGAAGCGCTGCGCGGATTGCTGCGGATCTACGAGGAGCAGGAGCGGACGGACGAGGCGGCGGAGGTCCGGGCGGCGCTCGATGTGCCGAGAAGCTGAGCCGGTGAGCGGGGGGTGCGGCGATGGGGAGGTGTGAGGGT
This sequence comes from uncultured Planctomycetota bacterium, assembly GCA_900696535.1. Classification (GTDB taxonomy): domain Bacteria; phylum Planctomycetota; class Phycisphaerae; order UBA1845; family Fen-1342; genus CAADGM01. The sequence continues at coordinate 3,331 of CAADGM010000035.1, read as the reverse complement.
GCAGAGAAGAAAGGTGCGGGAAGAGTCCCGCGCTGCGTTGCGCGTCCACGCGCCGCCGCACTGGGCGGAGCGCTGCCGCGGGGCACGTGAGACTTGAGTGGCGCTTGCCCAACGTGGGCACCTCACAGCGAGGCGCGGGGCAGCGACTCCATCGGGAAGTCAACGTGCTCGTAGCCCTTCTGTGTGGCCATCGAGACGATCGCCTCGCGCAGCTCGGGCGGGGGAGCGGAGTGCGGCATCAGGATCGCGTAGCTGCGCTTGCCGGGCTGGTCGGTGGCCAGTGTCGCGAGCCCGACCAGCCGCGGACCGCGGACAGCACCGAGCAACTCGCACGTGCCGCGCTCCAGGTGCCCGAGCATGTCGAGCGTCAGTAGCTCGGCCGTCACCGCCGACTCGCCCAGCGGCACACGCGGATCCGGCCCCTCGAAGTATTGCAGGAACGTCACCATCTCCGGCCAGTCGCGGCGGCTGAGTGGTCGGATCGCGAGCGGCAGGGTGGCGTCCGCCTCGGGCTCCCCCGTGACGCTTGGCCCCGTGCGGATGAGTGTGATTCGGTCGAACGGCTCCCAGGCGGCGCAGCGCAGCTCCCGGAAGTCGATCTTGCGGAACAGCGCCTCGTCGAGCGCCCGCGTGGTCTGCGCCAGCAGCCACTTGCCGCCGGTCATGTCGAACCAGGAGAGCACGCTCTGCACGACCGCGCGGGCCAGGCCGCGGCCGCGGTGCTCGGGCCGCGTGAAGACCGGACCCATCAGCCCGACGTCGCCGAGCGTGTTGATGTGCGCGGCGGCGAGCACGTTGCCGCCGGCGCCGATGATCGCGTACGCGTCCTCCGCGCCGGCCACGCCGTGCCGCAGGCGCTGCTCCATATTGGATAGCCAGGCGGCGCCCAGGTGCGGCGTGTAGAGGTCCTGGAGCGCCGGCCAGCGCTGCGGTGCGGGCGGGATGATGAGCAACGGCTTCATCGGGGTCACTCGGCGTCCGGCGTCCGCATGCTATGCACCCGACGCAGCGGGGGCAATCGGCGAGGGCCTGCGGCCGGGCGCGCGGGGGGCCGGCAGTGCTCGACTCACCCCGCCATCCTGGGAGAGCGCGTCCGGCCCGCTTGCCACGCCAGAGCCGTGCAGGCCAGCCACAAGACGAAGACGCCAGCGGTCAGGGCGCCCGCGGCGCGCGCGGCGGGGGAGACCAGCAGGAGCGTGGCGATCAGCCAGGCGATCAGCGCCGCCGTCGACCAGCGGCAAGGGCGACCTCGCTCGCGCGCCACGCGATCGGCGCGATCAGCCAGCATCGCCAGCGGCCAGTAGACCAGCGGGAGGTAATGGGTCCAGACCAGCGGCGAGGCCAGCAGCATGAGGCAGCACCACGAGGCGTACTGCCAGCGGGCGGCCTCGGGACCGTCGTCCTCGTGCGGCACGCGCGCTGCGCCGCCTTTTCGCCGCTTCCAGAGTGGCGGCAGCACGCGCAGTGTCACGATGGCACCGATCAGCGCGAAGTAGGTCGCGAGCACGCCGACACGTGGCAGGTCGGCCACGTTCACAAGGAGTTCCTGGTCATGTTTGCCGGCGTTGACGGGCGTGAGCAGGCGGCGAAGCACGATCGGCACGGCGTTGTTGCTGAAGTTGGCCTTGATGGGCCGGTCGACGAGGATCGTCGTCGCCGCCGAGTGTCCGCGAATCGCGCGCTCGTAGAATGCGACGTGCTCGCGCCACGCCACCCCCGGTCCGAGCGCAAGCAGCGGCCACCCGACACCGAGCACCAGGCACGTCAGCGCCGCGCCGCCCGCCGCCCGCCACGATCGCCGCAAGAGCAGCACACCGACCAAAACGGCCGGCAGCAGTTTGATGAGCGTCGCCAGGCCCAGCGCCACGCCGCCGACCCAGGGGTGGCCCCGCTCGATCAGGAACCACGCGGCCACTACCAGGAAGACCAGCAGGATGCCGACGTTCCCCAGCACGCCGCAGGCGTAGACATAGGGGAGTGCCAGCGCGGCTGCGATGAGCAACGCGGGCCGCGGGCCGGCGCCATCGCGATTGGACCAGCCCCCCTCCCTGGAAGAGAGCGGGCGTGTCCGCTCGCCGTCCCCCCTTCGGTACTTCAACTCACGGTCCCCCCTTCCAGCGGGGACCAGAGGGGGGGCGCCGCGCGGTGCCAGGAGCGCCTCCGCCATCCACACCGTCAGCGCGAACATCCCCAGCGAGAGCGCCACGAACAACGCCGCCGCCAGTTGGAGCGGCAGCAGCCCCCACGGCGTCATCAGGATGGTGAAGAACGGCAGGTAGTTGTGGACGCCCAGATCGCTCGCGACCACGCCTGTCTGGCGAAAGTGGATCGCGTTCTCCCAGAAGTCGCGGAAGTCAGTCGCGTCGGACTGCGGGCTGGCCCGGTACCAGACCATCGCCAGCACGACCACGCAGAACAGCGCGTACACCCCCCACGCGACCGCCCAGCCGAGGCCGCGCGGGTCGCGCGCTCGTGTCGCCGACGCGCTCATCGCCGGCCTCGTCGTCCGCCGCACAGCACGAACGCGTACAGCCGGCAGAGGTGCCGAAGGTACCGCACCTGCTCGGCGAGATTCAGCTTGGTGTGGCCGGCGGCCCGGTCCGTGAACACGATGGGCAGCTCGACGACGTTCTTCCAGCCGTGCCGCACGACGATCTCCAGCAGAATCTTGTAGCCGATCGGCCGCAGGATGTCCGCTCGCACGTCCGCCCGCCTGACCGCGAAGAACCCGCTGGCCATGTCCTTCACGCCCGTGAGCGGCCGGGCCAGCCACCGCCCCACGCGGCTGATGAGCCGCCGGTGCAGCGGCCAGTAGAGATCGACCTTTCCACCCGGCACGAAGCGGCTGCCAATCGCCATCCGCACGCCCGGGTCGCGCAGTGCCTCGACCAGGGCCGGAATCCGCTCGGGCGGATGCGACAGGTCCGCGTCCATTACCACCACGAGGTCCCCGCGCGCCGCGCGGATCCCCTCGATCACCGCGGTCGCCAGCCCGCGCTCACTCCGACGAACGACAACCCGGATCGGGTACTCGCGCGACAGGCGCACGGCCTCTTCCGCTGTCGCGTCGGGCGAGTCGTCGTCGACGATCAGCAGCTCGGCGGCCGTCGGATTAACGGCATTGAACACGCGCTGTGCGAGCGGTGCCAGGTTCTCGCGCTCGTTGTAGGTGGGGACCACGATCGTCACGGTGACCGGCATCGGCCCGATCGTGCAGAGGCGGCCCGAGAACCGCAAGTGCGCGGGAAGGCAATTTGGACGGGCCGGGGGCAGCGGAGGCGTCGCCGTCGCGGGCTCGCAGCGCACACCTCGCCGCGCATGGCGTCCGACT